>NZ_CP088247.1:308750-617500 GCF_021117295.1 Methylorubrum sp. B1-46
TACGCACTCGTTATCGTTGAATTAGATACTTCTCAATTAGAATTATCTAAATCGATCTTCAACGCAAGCGTGCCGGCTGTTCCCTGACGGGCGGAGCGAGATCGGCTTCGGCTCGCGCTTCGACCGCTGCATCAAGGCCGACCTCGCTCCGGGTCATCGCTCGTCGGGCGTTCTCCGAAGTCGATCTCGCTCCGAGCGAGTCGGTTCACCGCGGGCCACGGCCTCATCCGCCCCGTTGTCGTCGGGGCAGAAGATATCCTTCAAGGTGGCGAGAACACGCGCGGCCCTTGGGTCCGCCAATCGGTAGTACAGGGTCTGGCTCTCGCGTCGGAAAGCGACCAGATCGTCTTCGCGTAGCTTGGCGAGGTGCTGCGACAGGGCCGATTGGCTGAGCTCGACCGCCTCGGCCAGGCTCGAGACGTCCTTCTCACCATGGGCGACCAGCAGGCACAGGATGAGCAGGCGCTTTTCGTTCGCGAGGAGCCGCAGCAAGCGCGCCGCGTCGGCGGCCTTGTCCTCAAGGCGCAGAAGGTCGGTCGGCGTCAGGGCATCCATCGGACCGCATCCCAAAGTGGTCGGTCCCTCTTATTTAGGTAATTCTAATATGTTTCGAGAGGGCCGTCCCGCTGCGCCCGGTTCATGACGCGCGCTTCGGTTGCGGCCGGCCAGGATGTCCAGCCCCGGCAGACTTCCTGCTCGATGCCCTGGACCAAGCTTGGCACTCGTGAGGACAGTACGCGCTCGCTTTACTCAGCACTCGTCGACCGAAACGGCTTGAAGCGATCGCTGGAGTGGCCCTGTTTTAACATTATCTTGAGCGGCGAGCAATGATAACACAAGGTGAACGCAAAAAGTTCTGCAATAATTTATAAGCAATGTGATTTTGTATTTACTTATGAAATACTCTCCAGGAAACTGATCAGCAATTTATCTTAATGTTTGAGGGGAAAATAATACATAAACAATCGACCAAATATACCGATTTGCAAAGTATTGTAATAATTTGAATCTATTATTCTGTCTCCCCTCTGCGTGTGAAGGAAAAACCCTCACGCGAGAGTTTTTCCCGTCTCGTTAGGTATTTTTTAACTCCAGCCAATCCGCGCGGCTGGTGGAATGCTGTGGCCAGTTCCGAGCCGTCCCCGGTCACAAGGGGCGCTCGACCCTTCACCAGGCCGGCTGCTGCTCGCCGGTGTGCACATTCGGGAGGTGGCCATGGCCGTTAAGCTCAATCTCCAGGATCTGACCTTCATCCTCAAGCAGATCAAGATCGCCGAGGCGCATGCGAGCGGCATCAAGCTGACGGAGCTGCGCGTCGATGCCGCCGGCACGCTTCTCACGGATCGCGCGCTCTACGACGGGGCCGGAAACTGGCTCGGCGCGACCGCGGCGCCGAAGGCGATCCCGGATCCGCACGTGCCGTACGGGCTGCGGACGGTCGACGGCACCTTCAACAACATCGTGCCCGGCCGCGAGACCTGGGGCTCGTCCGGCCAGCCGATGCCGCAACTGTTCGATCCGACCTACCTCAACGACCCGGACGGGGACACGATGCCGCTCGGGCCGGGCGCGCCGGTCATCACGAACAACAACTATGGGACGCCCGGGTCCGTCGCCGATGCCGACCCGCGCATCATCTCGAACCTCGTGGTCGATGCGAGCCTCGACAACCCGGCCGCCATCGCCGCCGCGCTGCGGATCGCCGGTTCGGAGAACGTCATCGCCGATCAGCGCGCGATCACGGCCGCGCACGAGGCCCTGAAGGCCGCCAAGGCGGCGAACCCGGCGGGCGACCACACGACCCTGCAAGCGAACCTCGATACGCTGCTGGAGCAGACCGGCGTCACCGTCACCAACGGCTCCATTGACGTCCTCAACGTCTCGCCGGACGAGGGCCTGTCGAAGCCCTTCAACGCCTGGATGACCTTCTTCGGCCAGTTCTTCGACCATGGCCTCGACCTGATCTCCAAGGGCGGAAACGGCACCGTCTACGTCCCGCTCGCCGCCGACGATCCGCTCGTACTCGGACAGGACGGCGTCGCCGGCACCGCCGACGATCTCGCGCCGCATCTGCGTTTCATGACGCTGACGCGCGCCACGACCGTCGAGGGCTCGCAGCGCAATGTGACGACGCCCTTCGTCGACCAGAACCAGACCTACACGTCGAACGCCTCGCACCAAGTGTTCCTGCGGGAATACGCGCTGGTGGATGGACGGCCGATCGCGACCGGACGGCTGCTCGGCGGCGCGGACGGGGGCCTCGCGACCTGGGCCGACGTCAAGCTTCAGGCGCGGACGAAGCTCGGCATCGAGCTGACCGACGCCGATGTCTCCGCCGTCCCGCAATTGTTGGTGGACGCCTATGGCGAGTTCGTCCGTGGTGCCAACGGCCTGCCGCAGGTGATGGTCGGCATCGGGCCCGGAGGGCAGGCCGTCTATGCCAGCGGCAGTCTGGCCGAGCCGCTCAAGCTCGCAGCGATCCAGCTTCCCGTCGGCACGGTGCTGTTGGGACCCAGCAATACCCAGAACGTCATCGAAGCGGGCGAGACGGTCGCGGCGGCCCGCACCCTCAACGCCTTCCTCGACGACATCGCCCACAACGCGGTGCCTGTTGTCGTCAACGGCGTGCTCCGGCCCGATGCCGACGCGCTTACCGGGAATGCGGTTCCGGTAGGCCAGACCGGGCGGAATCTCGAATACGACAACGAATTGCTAGACCGGCACTTCGTCACCGGCGACGGGCGCGGCAACGAGAACATCGGCCTCACGGCCGTCCACCACATCTTCCATTCCGAGCACAACCGCCAGGTCGATGCTCAGAAGCTGACGATCCTGCAGTCCGGCAATCTCGCCTTCATCAACGATTGGCTGGCGACCGACATCGCGGCTTTGCCGGCCAATTTCGCGCAGATGACGCCGCTGGCCCAGCTCGCCTACGCCAACACGCTGTCCTGGGACGGGGAACGGCTGTTCCAGGCGGCGCGCTTCGCCACCGAGATGCAGTACCAGCACCTTGTCTTCGAAGAATTCGCCCGCAAGATCCAACCGCTGGTCGATCCCTTCGTGTTCAATTCGGTGACCGAGATCGACCCGTCGATCTTCGCTGAGTTCGCCAACACGGTCTACCGCTTCGGTCACTCGATGCTGACCGAGAACATGCCGCGGCTCGGAGCCGACGGGCAGGCGCTCGACGCCGATCTCGGCCTGATCGAGGCCTTCCTCAACCCGGTGGCGTTCGACAACGACGGCGGGATGACCCACGACGAGAGCGCGGCCGCGATCATGCGCGGCATGACGATCGAGCGCGGCAGCGAGATCGACGAGTTCGTCGTCGGCGCCCTGCGCAACAATCTGCTCGGCCTGCCGCTCGATCTCGCCGCGATCAACATCGCCCGCGGCCGCGATACCGGCACGCCGACGCTCAACGAGGCGCGGACCCAGCTCTACGCGGCGACCGGTTCGACCTTCCTCACCCCCTACACGAGCTGGGTGGAGATGGCGGCCAACTTGAAGAACCCGCTCTCGGTGGTGAACTTCATCGCTGCCTACGGCACCCACGCCACCCTTGCCGCCGCGACGACGCTCGACGCCAAGCGCGACGCAGCCATGGCGCTGGTCTTCGGCGGCGCGGGCGCGCCGGCGGACCGCCTCGACTACCTCAATTCGCGCGGCAGCTGGGCCGGACGGGAGACGGGCTTCAACGCCGTCGATCTCTGGATCGGCGGCCTGGCCGAGAAGCAGATGCCGTTCGGCGGCATGCTGGGCTCGACCTTCAACGCCATCTTCGAAGCCCAGATGGAGAACCTGCAGGACGCTGACCGCTTCTACTATCTCACCCGCGTCCAGGGGCAGAACTTCCTCAACGAGCTGGAGCAGAACTCCTTTTCGAAGATCATGCTCGCCAATTCGAGCCTGTCGCTGCCGGGGCCAGACGGCATCCGCGGCACGGCCGACGACATCGTTCCGCGCCATATCGGCGTCGACGCCTTCGCCGATTACGATTTCGAGCTGGAGGTGAACGCCGCCAACCAGCTCGACCAGAACGGCACCGACCCCGGCCGTGACCCGACCGGAAACGATCCCGTGCTGGAGGCGATGGGCCTCGGCAAGGTCGTGCGCGACGACCCCGGCACCGCCGCCGACGAGGGCGCGAGCGGCTTCCATGCCTCGATCAACGCCCTGGTCCGGCGCTACGGCGCGGACGGCACCCCGACCGGCGCGCTCGTGGACGGCAGCGAGGACGGCGTCGGCGCCGCCGGCAGCCCGGTGACCTGGGCCGACCTCAAGGCGAACGCGGCGGGGCTCGGCATCGCCCTGACCCAGGCCGACATGCTGGACGCGCCGATGCTGCGGATCGGCGCCGATGGGCGCCTCGCCTTCGCGCCCGGCTCGTCCGTGCCCCAGGCGGTGGTGGTCGCCAACGGCAGCTTTGAGGGCTTGGCACTGGTGGCCGGCCAGGAGGGGGTGATCCTCGACGGCAACGGCAACTACACCACCACGAGCCCGGCCGGCTGGACCATCGCCGGGGGTATCGGCGGCCTCTACGCGCCGGCCGACACGATCATCGATCCGGCCGGCCGCGACGGCGCCAATGTCGTGTGGCTGCGCGGCGGCGCCACGCTCTCGCAGGAGGAGGGCCCCTCCCTCCAGGCCGGCGTCGGCTACACCTACAGCTTCAAGGTCGGGGACCGCACCGACTTCACTTGGCCGGGCGCCGAGGCGCGCCTGGTGGCGGTCGGCGGGGCGAACCCGGTGACCCTCGGCACGCTGACGCTCACGGAGCCGGCCGACGGGCAGTGGGGCACGTTCACCCTTGGCACGGGCGTCATCCCGGCGGCGCTCGCGGGCCTTCAGCTCCGGCTCGAGATCCGCAACACCGGCAGCGGCGACGCGCAGATCCTCGTGGACGATGTCGAGCTCGTGCGGACGGCGCCGGCCTACCGGTCCGATCTGACCCCGGCGCAGACGCCCGGCTACGATCCGGCCGCCGATCCGTTCGTGCGCGATGGGGCGGGCAACGTCCTGCGCACCGGGCAGTCCATCGCCAGCCCGGCCGCCGACCTCGACGCAACCGTCGTCGATCCGGCCGCGCTCAACCAGCCGTTCTCGACCGGGCACTATCTCCGCTTCACCGGCGGCGAGCACGTGCTGGTGGGCGGCACCGACGGCAACGACACCATCATCACCGATTTCGGCGATGACGGGATTTGGGGCGACGCGGGCGACGACCGCATCGAGGCGGGCGCGGGCGTCGATCTCGTGAACGGCGGCGCGGGCGACGACATCATCACCGATTCCGGCGACACCGGCGACTTCCTCAAGGGCGAGGACGGCAACGACGTCATCGCCAACTCCAACGGCATCGACATCCTGATGGGCGGGCGCGGCAAGGACGCGATCTTCGTCGGCGTCGATGCGACCGAAGTCTTCGCCGGCGAGGGCGACGACTTCGTGATCGGCGGTGACGACGCCGACCTTCTGATGGGTAACGAGGGCGACGACTGGATGGAGGGCGGCGGCGGCTTCGACACCACGGCCGGCGACAACTCGGAGCTGTTCTTCAACTCGGCCATCAAGGGCCACGACGTCATGTTCGCCGGCGGCGACGAGCATGATTTCGACGGCGAGTCCGGCGACGACATCATGGTCCAGGGCGAGAGCGTGATGCGCAACGAGGGCATGTTCGGCTTCGACTGGGCGATCTACAAGGGCAACCAGATCGCGGCCAATGCCGACATGCGGGTCCCGATCTTCACCACCGAAGAAGCCGACATCCTGCGTAACCGCTTCGACAAGACGGAGGGGCTCTCGGGCTGGCGGCTGAACGACACGCTCATCGGCGACGACCGGACGGCGGCCGCCAACGCGGATGCCGAGGAGCCCGCCGGCGCGCCGATCAACGCGACCAACGAGGGCGTGTTCTTCAACGACGGCCTCGACGCGGCCGGCATCGCCCGGATCGCCGGTCTCAACCAGATTGTGTCGCTCGCGCCGGGTCAGCAGTTCTTTGAAGCCGGTAACATCCTGCTCGGCGGTGCGGGCAGCGACACGCTCCAGGGCAACGGCGGCGACGACATCCTCGACGGTGACCGCTGGCTGAACGTGCGCATCAGCATCCGCAATCCCGCGGATGCCAATCAGGAAATCGCGACGGTCGACAGCCTGAAGCACGTCTTCGACGACAGCGCCGCCAATCAGGCGCGCGGCTGGGCCGGGAAGTCGCTGTTCGAGCTGATGATCGACCGGGTCATCAAACCGACCCAATTGAACATCGTCCGCGAGGTCATCACCACCGGCGCCTCGGCGGCGGACGTGGACACCGCCGTGTTCAACGATATCCGGGCCAATTACACGGTCACCCGTGCCGCGGACGGCACGCTGAGGGTCGCCCACACCACGCTCAGCAATCCGGCCGTCGATGACGGCACGGACACGCTGCGCAACATCGAGAAGCTGCGCTTCGCCGACGGCACGGTCGATGTCGGGCTGGTTCTCAACCAGCCCTTCGACAGCCTCACCATCACGCCGTTCGACTTGGACGGCGACGATTCCTCGACACTCGTCGCCAACCTAGTGAACCGCGTCAACGCGAACACCCGCCCCGTGACCCTGCAGTGGCAGGTCCTCGGCGACAACGGGCAGTGGCGCAACGTGACCGGCGCGGACGGTCAGGTCACGAACCAGGGCACGCGCTTCACCCCGACCGGCGCGACGGGCGTCGAGATCCGGGTGGTCGCGAACTGGACCAGCACGATTGCCGGCAGCACCGGCCCGCAGCAGACGGCCTCCGTCCAGACCGCCTTCGTCGGCAATGCGGCGGCCGAGGATATCTTGGGCTCCGCGAGCCCGAACGTCATTCTCGGACGCGACGGTGACGACGACATCGAGGGCGATGTCGGCAACGATGCCATCTACGCCGGCAGCGGCGACGACCGGGTCGATGGCGGCGAAGGCGACGACCTCCTCCTCGGCAATGACGGCGCCGACACCCTGATCGGCCGGACCGGCAACAACACGCTCGACGGCGGCAACGACGACGATCAGCTCTCCGGCGGACACGGCAACGACCGCCTGATCGGCGGTGCCGGCACCGACACCGCAATCTTCTCAGGTCCGATCGCGGCCTACAGCTTTGAACGGAACGCGGCAGGCGAGGTCATCGTCAGCGACAACCTCGGCGCGGAGGGCGACGGCATCGACACCCTCGTCACGATCGAGCAGATCCAGATGGGCAACGACGTCACGCCCTACGCGCTCGGCGCCAACGGCACGGCAGCCATCGACATCGTCGTCGGGACCACCGGCAACAACACGCTCAGCGGCGGGGCGGGCAACGATCTCGTCTTCGCGGGGGCGGGGAACGACAACGTCCTGTGGCGGACGGGCGACGGCCGCGACTTCGTCGATGGCGGCACCGGCACGGACAGCTTCCGGATCATGAACGGGACCGGTCCCGTCCAGCAGCTCACGTTGGCTCAGGCGAGGGCGCAGTTCACGAACCTCTCGTTCCGCGACGACACGCAGACCGTGGTCGTGCGCAACGGGGTCGTCATCGCCGAATTGAAGAACGTCGAGCAGGTCATCGTCAACAGCGTCGCGACCGGTGCTCCCGTGGTCACGGACGCGACGCCGACGAACGGCCTCGTCTCGCCGACGGAGGGCCAGCCGCTCGGCGCACTGGTCGCGGCGATCCAGGACGCCGACGGTCTCGGAACCTTCGCGCTCCGCTGGCAGCAATCGGGCGATAACGGCCAGACCTGGACGGACATCGCCGGGACAGCGGCCGGCACGCTCAACTACACGCCTGGCCAAGCACAGGTCGGGGACCTGCTGAGGCTGCGCGTGAGCTTCACCGACGGCGCGGGCAATCCGGAAGAGCTGTTCTCAAACCCGGCCGGCGACGACATCGCCAACGGCGCCGACACCGCCCTCTTCGGAATCCAGCCGAACGACACGATGAACGGCGGCGGCGGCAACGACATCCTGAACGGTCGCGGCGGCAACGATACCTTCATTCAGGTCAGCACCGACGGACGCGACCGCGTCGATGGCGGCACCGGCACCGATACGTATCAGTTGAACGGCGTCGCGGGGTCCGAACTCTTCCGCATCTACAGCCGGTCGGCCTGGCTGCAGGTCGCCGGCAACACGGATGCGCAGCTCGCCGCCGGCACCGAGATTGTGATCACCCGCAACGGCACGGGGGCCGCCGCGATCGTCGCCGAACTCGACAATATCGAGGAGATCCGCGTCAACGCGCTCCAAGTGACGTCGCCCGGCGGCCAGAACGGCGGTGCCAATGGCGGCGACACGATCCAGGTGATCGGCAGCTTCACCGGCACCAGCCTGAACTTCAACACCATCACCATCGACGGCTCAGCGGGTGACGACACCGTGGACATGGCCGCCCTCGCCTCGGCCCACCGCATCGTTTTCCGCTCCAACGGCGGGCACGACACCATCGTCGGCACGCTGCGGCCGCAGGACGTGATCGAGTTGCCGGCCGGCTCGAACCGGGCCGACTACGTCACGACCGCAGGCGCGAACGGCATGACGACCCTTACCAACGGGTCGCACACCATCACCTTCTCGGCCGCGGGCGGCATGCCGCGGATCGCGGTCGAGGCAGGCTCCGACGAAGGGGACGGCGAGGGCGTCACCGGTGCCTTCGCCTACACGCAGGCCGACATCGACGGGCTCGAGGCGCTGGTGCGCGGCCAGCGCCCGGCCAATGCGGGCGACGACGACGTGCCGACGGGCTACCGCGAACTCAGCGGGCACGGCAACAACCTGGACCACGCGACCTGGGGCAGCGCCGACCAGGCCTTCATCCGCCTGACGGAAGCCCGCTACGGCGCGCCCGACGCCAACGGAAACCGGGCCATCAACCCGATCTTCAACGGCCTCGACGCGCGCACCATCAGCAACATCCTCGGCACGCAGGAGGCCGGCCTGCCCAAGGCCGGCAACGACGCCAACATCTTCTTCATGGCGATGGGCCAGTACATCGACCACGGATTGGACTTCCTGCCCAAGGGCGGCAACGGCTCGATCGTGATCGGCGCGCCCGGCGGCGGGGCGCCGGGCTCCAACAACCCGGCCGACCTCACCCGCGGCACCGTCATGGCCGTCGACGCCAACGGTATCCCGCAGCACAAGAATCAGACGTCACCCTATATCGATCAGAACCAGGCCTACGGCTCAAACGCGATGGTCGGCCAGTTCCTGCGGGAAAGCGACGGGGCGCAGGGCGTCGGCATGCGGCTCCTGGCGGGGGCACCGGACCCGTCCAACCCCGATTTCAACCTGCTGCCGACGCTGCGCGAGCTGGTCAACCACCACTGGCAGGCCGACACGATCTTCGAGGGACCGAACGGACCGATCAGCTTCCGAACCTACTACACCAACTTCGCCCTGTCCGAGGGAGTGACGGGCACCCTGTTCAATACGGAGACCGGCGCCTTCGACCCACAGGTGCTCACCAAGCTGGTCGGCGACTTCATGGGCTCGGGCCATCCGCTGCTGCTCGACACCAACCCCTTCATCAGCGTCCTCGACCACTTCGTGGCCGGCGACGGGCGGGCCAACGAGAACTTCGCTCTCACCTCGATCCACACGATCTGGGCGCGCAACCACAACTACCACGTCGAGAAGCTGCTCGAATCCGGCTTCCAGGGCACGCCCGAGCAGGTGTTCCAGGCTGCCAAGATGGTGAACGAGGCCGAGTATCAGCGCGTCGTCTTCGACGAGTACCTGGAGACGCTGATCGGCGGCCTGCGCTCCGACGGCACGCACGGCTTCGAGGCTTACGACCCGAGCGTGGATGTCTCGATCAGCCACGAATTCGCGGCGGCGGTGTTCCGCTTCGGCCACTCGCTGATCGGGCAGACGCTCAACGTCAAGGGAGCGGACGGTCAGACCATCCCGGTCAGCCTATTCGACGCCTTCCTCAACCCGAGCAACGATCCCTCGGTGTTCACCGCGCCCCTGCCTCCCGGCTACGTGCCGCAGCCCGGCTACGCCCAGTACGGCGTCGGCGGCATCATCGGCGGCACGATCGAGCAGGCGGCCGAGGATGTGGACTTCAACATCGTCGACGCGGTCCGCAACGACCTCGTGCGCATCCGGGCCGACCTGTTCGCCTTCAACGTGGCCCGCGGCTGGGATGTAGGCCTCGGCACCCTCAACCAGGTCCGGGCCGACTTGGCCGCCTCCACCAACCCCTACATCCGGGACGCCGTGGGTTTTGCCGGCGGCGACCTCTCGCCCTACGCCTCCTGGGAGGACTTCCAGGCGCGCAACGGCCTCAGCGATGCGGTGATTGCGCAGTTCCGGCAGGCCTATCCGGACCTCGTCCTCGCCGCCGCCGACATCGCGGCCTTCCGGGCGATCAACGGCGACATCGCGATCGCGATGCAGGCCGATGGGACCGGCGTCGTGAAGGGGATCGACAGGCTCGATCTCTGGGTCGGCGGTCTCGCCGAGAAGCACATCAACAACGGCGTCGTCGGCCAGACCTTCTGGGTCGTGCTGCACGAGCAGTTCGACCGGCTGCAGGACGGCGACCGCTTCTACTACCTCGAGCGCTTCGACAACTTCGACTTCTACGAGAACTTCATCGACGGCCAGGGCTTCTCGGACATCGTTGCCCGCAACACCGGCCTGACCGTCCTGCCGGAGCACATCTTCGAGGTGTCCGACGAGGACGGGCCGGGGACGGAGCCCGGCGACGACGATGACGACGACGGCACCACCGATCCCGTGGGCGGCGGCGACGAAGATGACGAGGACGACGGCCCGACCGATCCGGTCGGCGGTGGCGACGATGATGATGACGACGATGATGGCGTGACGGACCCTGTCGGTGGCGGGGACGATGACGGGGAAGGAGACGACGACGGGACGACCGACCCTGTCGGCGGCGATGGCGAGGACGACGGCGAGGACGGACCTGGCACCGATCCCGGCACCAATCCGCCCGTGAATCATGCCCCCGGCGTGATCGCCGGGGGGCCGAACGGGGACGTCCTCAATGGCACTGCCGGGGCGGACACCATCCTCGGCCTGGACGGCGACGACAACATCCTCGCCGGCGGCGGCGCCGACGTGGTGAGAGCCGGAGCGGGCAACGACTTCGTCGATGCCGGCGAGGGCCGGGACGTGGTGTTCGCCGGGGCCGGCGATGACGATGTCCTGGCCGGTGGCGGCGCCGACATGGTCTACGGCGACGGCGGCAACGACCGCATCCTCGCCGGGGCCGGCAACGACCTCGTGACCGGCGGCGCCGGCCGGGACACGATCATCGGCGGCGAAGGCGACGACCTGTTCGTGGCCGAGGTGGGCGACGGCGACGACACCTACTGGGGCGACGAGATGGGGGGCGGCGTGGGGAGCGACACGCTCGACATGTCGGCCATCACCGCCAACATCGCGGTCAATCTCGGGACGGGTCTGGCCGGGCGTGGCAGTGCGTCGAGCACCCAATCGGGCCGTGACGTGCTCTGGAGCGTCGAGAACGTGGTCACCGGTTCCGGCAACGACGACATCACGGCGAGCGACGCCGTGAACGTGATGGATGGCGGCGAGGGCAGCGACACCTATCGCTTCGGCTCGGCGGCGGCAGCGGACGGCGACACCATCGAGAGCTTCCGGCCGGGCGACAAGATCGACCTCAGCGCGATCGATGCGGATGCCGGGACGGCCGGGAACCAAGCCTTCACGCTCGCCACCGGCGCGGCTTTCACGGGTGTCGGACAGCTCCTCGTGACGCAGGAGACGCGGGACGACGGGGATTACGTCGTCGTCCAGGGGAACACCGGCGGCGATGCCACCCCGGAGTTCAAGCTGTCCATCAAGAGCAACACGGCCCCCACGGCCGCGGACTTCGCGCTCTGATCCCGGCCGGGCCCCGGCCAGGGGCCCGGCCCACCTGCCTGACGAGGGGGAGAGCCTGCCATGCGTTCCAGAGATCAGAAGAAGCTCGCTCAGCAACGGTGCGCCGAGCAGCTCACCCGGAGCATCCGGGGACCCTTCGTCTTCCTGTTCGGAATGTCCGGGATCATCAACATCCTGGCGCTGACCGGCTCCTTCTACATGCTGCAGGTCTACGACCGCGCCCTGCCGAGCGGGAGCCTGCCGACGCTCGTCGGGCTGTCGATCCTCGCCATCGGCCTCTACCTGGCGCAGGGCCTGTTCGACGTTCTCCGCTCGCAGATCCTGGTTCGCCTCGGGGCGCAGTTCGACCGCCGGGTCGCCCCGCTGGCGCAGCGGGTCGGGATCGACATGCCGCGCTTCGGCTTCTCGACCGCGGAGGCGATGGAGCGTGGCCGCGATGTCGATACCGTCCGCGGCTTCCTCGGCAGCCCCGGCCTCGTCGCCCTGTTCGACCTGCCGTGGGTGCCGGTCTTCCTCATCTTCGTCTACATGCTGCACCCCTATCTCGGCGCGCTCACCGTCGCGGGGGCGGTCGTCCTCGCCCTGCTGACGATCCTCGCCGAGCTCCTGACCCGGCGCTGGACCGGCGCCACGCAGCAGGCCGTGGTGGCCCGCAACGCGATCGCGGATTCGAACGCACGCAGCGCCGAGGTGCTCAAGGCGATGGGCTTCGCCGACCGCGCGGTGGACCGCTACCGCCGCGCCAACGACGAGCACCTCGACCTCCAGACCCGCACCACCGACATCAGCGGTACCTTCGGTGCGATCGCGCGCGTGCTGCGCATGATCCTGCAATCGGCGGTGCTCGGGCTCGGCGCCTACCTCGTCATCGGCGGCGAACTCTCCGCCGGAGCCATCATTGCCGCCTCGATCACCTCCGCCCGCGCCATGGCGCCGATCGATCAGGCGATCGGCAACTGGAAGGTGATCCTGGCCGCACGGACTGCCTTCCGGCGCCTGAAGGAGACCGTGATTGCCCTGGCCGCGGCCGAGCCGCCGATGCCGCTGCCGCCGGCGCGCCACTCGCTCAGGGTCGGCCACATCACGGTCGCCGCCCCCGGCACCGGGCGCGTCCTCCTTTCGGATGTCGGGTTCGAGCTCAAGGCCGGGCAGGCGCTCGGCGTCATCGGGCCGAGCGGCGGCGGCAAAACCACCCTCGGCCGGGCGCTGACCGGGATCTGGCCGCTGCTGCGCGGGAGCGTGCGGCTCGACGAGGCCGACCTGCCGCAATGGGACGAGGCGAGCCTGGGCGCGATGATCGGCTACCTGCCCCAGGAAGTCTGCCTCATGGACGCGACGGTCGAGGAGAACATCGCGCGCTTGTCCGAGGACAGCGATCCGGCACTGGTCGTGGCGGCCGCGCAGGCAGCGGGCGTGCACGAGATGATCCTGCGCATGCCCGACGGGTACAAGACCGAACTCGGACCGCTCGGGACGGCGCTCTCGGGCGGGCAGCGGCAGCGGATCGCGCTGGCTCGCGCGCTGTATGGCAACCCGTTTCTCGTCGTCCTCGACGAGCCGAACGCCAATCTCGATGCTGAGGGCGAGACGGCGCTCGCCGCGGCGATCCTCGGCGTGCGGGCCCGCGGCGGCGTCGCGATCGTGATCGCTCACCGGCCTAGCGTGCTGGCGGCGGTGGACCTCGTCGCGGTGATCCAGGACGGCAAGCTCACCGCCTTCGGGCCGAAGGAGGCGATCCTCGGCAAGGCTGCCCGCGATAGTGCGGCCAGGCTCGACACCGCCCAGGACAACAGGGAGCGCTCCGTGCCGGAGCGGGTGCCCGCATGACCATCGAGATTAAGGGCACGAAGCCCGGCCGGGACGCGGCCGAAGGGGCCGAGCGCTACGTCTCGCGCAGCGCCGACCGGCGCTCGGGCGCCCCCTACTACGCGGCCGTCGCGGTCGCGGCCGTGGCGGCCTACCTCAAATCCCTGTTCCTGCCCCGCGCGACCCTGGCGGAAGAGGTGGAGCCGGAGGCCGTGGCCGCCCGCGCCGACGCCCTGCGCCTCGTCCATTCCGAGGAGATCGCCGCGCCGGTCTCGGGAAAAGCCGCCGAGGCACCGAGGCCGCTGGCCGAGCCGCCCTCTCCGGTTCTGCAATCCGGCATGTCCCTGTTCGACGACGGGCACGAACTGTTCTCGCGCGGACTCCGTTTCGCCAGGCCCGACCCGCGTCCGGACCTCAGCGACTTTAAGGCATCGCCGATCATCCCCCAGCCGATCAATGACAATGGCGGTTCCCTCGCCGCCGGATCGGGCGGGCGCGGTGGCGGGCAGACGAGCGGCAGCGGCCGACCGCAGGACGCAAGCCGCCCGGAGCCGCAGGAGCCCGGCGACGGGACGAAGGCGCCCCCCGGGCCGCACGGAGAGGACAAGGGCGACAAGACGGATCAAAGGACTGACGGGCAAGGTGGATCAAACCCGCAAGGGCCTGCCCCACCGGAAGGCGGGGTCCGGGTGCCCCCCGGTTCGACACCGGGCGGCGATCTACCCTCCCCTGATCCGGCGACGCCGCCGCGTGGCCGGGATGACGGGGTGACCGCTCAACGCAACCGCGCGCCCGTCGTGAACGGCCCGGTCCAGCTCGGTGATGTCGCGGGCTGCGCGCTCCTGACCATCGCCCTGAGCGATCTCCTGCGCGGCGCCAGCGACCCGGACGGAGACGCGCTCACTGTCCGCGACATCCGGGTCTCCTCCGGTACCGTGACGGCGGATGGGTCGGGCTGGGTGTTCGACGCCGACGCGCCCGGACCGGTCACGATCACCTACGCGGTGACGGACGGCGAGTTCTCGGTCGCCCGCACGGCCCATCTGACCGTCCTCGAACGGGCCCTGATCGGCGGCACCGACGGCGACGACCTCATCCTCGGCTCGCCCTGCGCGGACGACATCGCGGCCGGCGAAGGCGACGACAACGTCGATGCCCGGGGCGGCGACGACCTCGTCGAGGCCGGCAGCGGCAGCGACCACGTGATTGCGGGGGGCGGGGCCGACACGGTCTTGGCCGGCGCGGGCGACGACGTCGTGTTCGCAGGTACCGGCGCGGATATCGTCTGGGGCGGCGCGGGTCACGACCGCCTGTTCGGTGAGGCGGGCGACGACCTCCTGTTCGGTGAGGCGGGGAACGACCTGCTCGACGGCGGCGAGGGACGCGACATCCTGGATGGGGGCGACGGCGACGATCTCGTCCTCGGCGGCGCGGGCGACGACCGCCTCTACGGTGCCGCGGGCGACGACGATATGTCCGGCGGCACCGGCGCGGACGTGCTCGTCGGCGATGCGGGCAACGACCGACTGCAGGGCGGCGACGGGGCGGACGTGATCTCGGACGGTGCCGGGTGGGACGTCGTCCTGGGCGGAGAGGGCGACGACCTTATCGTCCTCGTCCTCGACGGTCAGGAGGACGCTCTCGAAGGCGGTTCGGGGCGGGACACGCTCGATCTCTCGGACGCCACGGTCGATCTCGTGGTCGACCTGATCAGCGAGACCGTCTCCGCTGGGGAACTCGGCCTCGACCGGATCGCCTCGGTCGAAGCGATCATCGCCGGATCGGGGGACGACCGCTTCGTGGTCGGCGACCGGGATCTCGTGCTCACCGGCGGTTCCGGGCGCGACGTGTTCGCGTTCGCCGCGCCTATCGAGCCTCGAGACGACACCCAGGTCGTGCAGATCACGGATTTCTCGGTCGGGGATTACATCGACCTCGTCCGCTACGCCCTGTTCACGGACACCACGGCCGGTCGCCCGCTCGCCGATGCGCTGCAGGGCAGGAGCGATGCGCCGACCGGAATCCTGTGCCGGTTCGATCGTTTCGAAGGCCGGGACTGCACGCTC
This sequence comes from Methylorubrum sp. B1-46, assembly GCF_021117295.1. Lineage (NCBI taxonomy): Bacteria > Pseudomonadati > Pseudomonadota > Alphaproteobacteria > Hyphomicrobiales > Methylobacteriaceae > Methylorubrum > Methylorubrum sp. B1-46. The sequence goes on from NZ_CP088247.1 coordinate 324,518, forward strand.
GTCTCGGCCGACCTCGACCACGACGACACCTGTGTAGGGCGGTGACAAAACCATCCACTGGAGCGTCGGCTTTGTGCTGATGCGGGCGGTGTAAAAGCCGGCCAGTGGAGAGGCTTCTCTTTCGAGAGGAGCCGAGGATGTTCGTCGTGGAAGTCTACGCAGCCGTTCGGCAGTTCGTGTTCATCGAGGGCCAGTCCCGGCGTGAGGCGGCTCGGGTCTTCGGGTTGAGCCGAGAGACGATCGCCAAGATGTGTCGGTTCTCGTTGCCGCCGGGCTACACACGCTCGAAGCCGGTCGAGAAGCCGAAGCTCGGGCCTCTTCTGCCAGTGATCGCGGCGATCCTTGAGGCGGACCGGACTGCACCGCTCAAGCAACGCCATACGGCCAAGCGGATCTTCGAGCGCCTACGCGACGAGCACGGCTATGCCGGTGGCTATACCGTGGTGAAGGACCACGTACGGATCTGCCGAGCACGGGGGCAGGAGACTTTCGTGCCGCTCGCCCACCCGCCCGGCCATGCCCAGGTCGATTTTGGCGAGGCGGTCGCCACCATCGCTGGCGTGCGCCGCAAGATCCATTTCTTCTGCATGGATCTGCCGCACTCCGACGCCTGCTTCGTGAAGGCGTATCCGCGGGAGACCACCGAAGCTTTTCTCGACGGGCATGTCGCCGCCTTCGCCTTCTTCGGCGGCGTGCCTCTGTCGATCCTGTACGACAACACCAAAATCGCAGTGGCCAAGATCTGCGGCGACGGACAGCGTGAGCGTACGCGCGCCTTCACCGAGTTGGTGAGCCACTGCCTGTTCCGGGATCGCTTCGGCCGTCCGGGCAGGGGCAACGACAAGGGCAAGGTCGAGGGGCTGGTCAAGTTCGCCCGGTCCCACTTCATGACCCCGGCTCCGGAGGCGGCCTCGTTCGAGGCGCTGAACGCTGACCTGGAGCGCCGCTGCCGAGCTCGGCAGAACGAGTGCGCCGGGCGGCATCCCGAGAGCATCGGAACGCGGCTCATGGCCGATCGAGTGGTTCTGCGAGCCCTGCCGGCGGTGCCGCTGGAGCCGTGCGAGAAGAGGGCCGGGCGCGTCTCGTCGACCGCGCTGGTGCGCTATCGCGGCAACGACTACTCGGTGCCGACCACCTACGGCTTCCGGGACGTGCTGGTGAAGGGCTTCGTCGAGGAAGTCGTGATCCTGTGTGCGGGGGTCGAGATCGCCCGGCACCCGCGCAGCTACGGCAGCGGCGTTTTCGTCGCCGAACCTCTGCACTACCTCGCGCTGATCGAGACCAAGCCGAACGCCCTCGACCAAGCCGCGGCACTCCAGGGCTGGGATCTGCCCGAGGCGTTCCAGCACCTGCGCCACCTTCTGGAGGCGCGCATGGGCAACCGCGGCAAGCGCGAGTTCATCCAGGTGCTGCGCCTGATGGAGGCGATGCCGAAGGACCTCGTGGCCTGGGCCGTCACCGAGGCGATCCGGCTCGGGGCGATTGGCTTCGATGCGGTCAAGTTGATCGCGCTGGCCCGTCTCGAACGGCGGCCGCCTCGGCTCGACTTGTCGGCCTACCCGCATCTGCCCCGGCCTGCGGTGCGCGCGACGATGGCCGCCGACTACACGGTGCTGGTGCCGGAGGTGGCGGCATGAGCGTGAGCGGCGATGAGACGACACCGGGCGTCCTGCTCGCCCATCACCTCAAGCAGTTGAAGTTGCCGACGGTCCTGCGCGAGTACGACAAGGTCGCCCGGGACTGCGCCCGGAGCGGCCTCGACCACCCCCGCTATCTGCTGCGGCTGGTTGAGCTGGAACTGATCGACCGCGAACGGCGCATGGTCGAGCGCCGGATCCGGGCGGCACGCTTCCCGGCGGTGAAGAGCCTCGACACCTTCGACTTCGCCGCCATCCCGAGCCTGAACAAGATGCTCGTGCTGGAGCTGGCGCGCTGCGGCTACGTCCTCGGTCGGGAGAACGTCATCGCGCTCGGCAACTCCGGCACCGGCAAGACGCACATCGCCCTGGCTCTCGGACTGGCAGCCTGCCAGAAGGGCTTCTCGGTCACGTTCACCACGGCGGCCTCGCTGGTCAACCAGCTCATGGAGGCGCGTGACGAGCGCCGCCTGCTCCGGCTTCAGAGGGAGCTGGCCGCGGTGAAGTTGCTGATTGTCGATGAACTCGGCTACGTGCCGCTGTCGCCGACGGGGGCCGAGCTTTTGTTCGAGGTCCTGTCCCAGCGCTACGAGCGCGGCTCGACGGTGGTGACCTCGAACCTTCCGTTCGAGGACTGGACCTCGGTCCTGGGCTCGGAGCGGCTGACCGGTGCGCTGCTGGATCGGCTGACCCATCACGTCAGCATCCTGAGCCTGAACGGAGACAGCTACCGCCTCAGATCCTCCCGCAGCCGGCGGGGCCGCACAGACAGGGCGGAGCAAAACCAGGCCACCCTTGATGACCCTGATCCCGCGACGGGCGAGATCCGGCCAGCCTGACCTCACGATCCGCGACAAACGATGAAGAGGCCCGATCGGGCCCCTTCATCGTTCAGGCTGTCCGCAGTCCGTGGCCTGGTTTTACTCCGCCACGGCGGCCTAAAATTGGTCCGCCCTTTACACGCCAAGACCTGGCGCGAACCTGGGCAGGTGCCCTGGCGCTACTCCAAGGCCGGGGTGATCACCACCGATCTCGTCGCCCTGGCCGACAGCCCGCGGGCGCTGATCGGGCGGCTCGACCGAGAGCGGTCGGGTCCGCTGATGGCGGCGCTCGATGCCTGCAACGCGCGCTGGGGTCGCGGTGCCGTCGTCCCGGCACGGGCTGGGCTCACGACGAAGCGGGATTGGAACACGAAGTTCGAGATGCGCACGCCCTGTTACACCACGCGAGTTGCGGACCTACCGCTTGCCCTAGCTTAGCGGTAGGAGTCCTGGAAAGGACAACCTCAGGTGCCGGGCAGACGTGATGGATACGAAAGGGTTCCCGAAGCCGATCAACGACACGCAGCGCGAGTTCCTGCGTCTGTGTGAGCTAGGCGGGGGCGCTCGTGGTGGTCCCCCGCGTGGCAAGGTCCTCGAGGTGCTGCGGGCAAACGGCAAGAGCCTCAATATGCTCGCGCATGCGGAAGCGCAGGCTCACCTTGCAGCCTACCCGGATGCGAACCCTTGGCACCTCTGCTTCGCGATCGGTCTCTCGTGGGGACACTTGGCGCGCTTGGATGTGGACTTTACAGGCGCAGTGGCCGGCGTGCTCGCGAACTGGAACAGCGGTGATCTCGCCGCGGCGAAGTCGTTCCACATGGAGCGTGGTCCGGAGCCCATCGAACAGTCGCTGCGTGGGGCTCATTATCTCTTTGCCCGCGTCATCCTTCCGAAGACATTACCGAGCACCCTGGATCGCCTGGACACCGCGCAGCAGCGCTGGATCTCCCCGATCCTCACCGGGTCAGATCGGCCGCGCTACATCGGCAGCTGGAACGCGACGGCGATGTTCATGGCCGCGCTGTTCGCTCAACCGTCACTGGCTGCCCTACAGACCGAACCGAGGCCTATGCTGCCGCCTGGTGGCCCGATCTTCAAGGGCCTGCAGATGCTGCACAAGGCTGGGCTTCTCAAGGATCCCCCGTCCGGCAGCGAATTGGATGACCAGGCGTTTGAGCCCGGGTCCCTGTATGAGAACAACAAGCACCTAGCGGATCTCTGCGCCGGCCTCCCCGGCTGGAGCCTCATCGATGTTCACAGCGGCGTGTACATGTTGGGTACGCGTCACCCGCATTCGGGCAAGTGGGTCTAGAAATCCAGCTCTGCGAAACCGTGCCGTAGACGGTGGTCCTTGAGATACGGGGCATGCCCCGCACTGACTGACACCGTGACCGGCCGCCCATCGGTTAGGACAGCCGTCGCTCGGTCTGATAGCTTCGGGCTTACAAGGAGATTGCCATCGTCGCTGAAGCTGACGAGACCTTGATCGAAGGCAGCGTCCCACAGAGCCGAGAGTAAGAGACCGTTGCAGACGTCGACCCTCTCGTAGTCGTTCGATGCGGCCCAAGGCTTGATGTGAGAAGCCCGAAGTAGGCCTCGGTCCTGCACCCCTGTGATCGCACAGGTCTGGTTCCAGTATCTGTCCAGATGCTGTCGAAAGATGCCTTGCGCTGTACGGACGATGGCCAACCTTTCAGCGTCGGTCGTCGCAGGCATTGATTGGGCCGCGTCCAAAAATTCCTGGTAGGCTGATGGCGGTAGTTGCTCGATAACGAGGTGGTAGATTCGAGAAAGAGCGTCTCCGAGATCGACAAGGCTGCCGAGCGCGCGGCCACTCCGCCCTGGCATAGGACCGGTGTAGTCGGTGCCTGGGAGGATCGCTCCATCGATGCGCGGTTCGCTGAACGACAAAACCCATGGCCCGCCTTCACCGTGAGCAGCGACGTGGACTTGGAAAGGTGTTGTCGCAGAGCGCAGAAGGTACCAGCCGTCTTGAATCATAGGCTGATCAAGGCCTCTGTGAAACCCGTTCCTGTAAGCAGCCTGCCGGATATCGATCCATATCGCAGCCGAATTATAATTGGGATGATCGACTGACATCACTCAGCAGCGATCAGCCCCAACTTGCCGTCAGCAAGTTGATCGTAGGCCCGAATGACGAGGTCTCTGGTACGATAGGCCCTGTGGCGCGATAGGTCGTTGTTCTTGAGTACGCGGAACGTTTCAGAGGGGTGATCGGCACCTTTTGCTTCAGCGGGATCGAGAACATAGATAAGCTCATCTCGGCTTAATCCGTACGCTCGTGCGTACCACGCGTCGAGTCCAGCCCGCAGGATCGCACGCGCATCATCGTCCCAGGCGAATGGCTCGCCGTCGTATCCGAGATCCTGCGCGAACGGTCTCATAGAGTGGCTGGTATAAGTGAGTACGAGAACACGCTGTACAATATAATCAATGTCGTCCGGCTGATAAAATGTCGGATCTAGAACAGGAAGCTGCTTGAGGCACCCGACAGTTAGGTGAGTTCCACCCACTTTCGTCCGCGTGACGAAGTCGAAAACGAGTGAATTAAAATTGGCGTAAAGTGCCGCACAGTGTGCTGCCGGGGCGTCTACGAACAACAGCGGGCACGTATGGCCAACCGCAGTCCGCGGCATGATGCTGAAAATGGCCGTTCGCTCATCTGTTGCACGAGCGATATCCCGCCACCCCAGCAACCAGCCACGCGTCCATTTTTGTTCATTGAGACGTGCCTCAACCTCATCTTCTGGAACCCAGTAACGTGGGATCGGCTCGTAACAAGCGTCAGTTTTCCTACTCGCAGTTGGTACTTGTTCGCTCACGTCGGCGTACGAGTACCAACGGTGATCATACTGGTGCATCATCTTGGCTTCGTACAACGGGACGTAGCAAGACTGCTGGCTGCCGTCTTCAGCAGAAGAGCGCCAAGCGTTGCCGTCAGGGCTGTACCCTGCTGCCTCAAGCTGGGCCGGATTGCGGAACCACCGGGAGTCTTCGGCCATATGCCACAGCCGAGTGTGAATACGGAAATTCCACGATTTGACGCTTGATCCATCGCATTCGCGCCATAGCACGGGAGTTGATTTATAAATCTTATTCGTTATCTCGGCATCCATTTTCGTCCGGAAAACGGGTGCAGTTTTCGTATTCGGATTGATGCGGGCAATGTCGTCAGATGATAATGAAAAGAGACGTTCTGAACTGGACAGCTGCTCCGTTCTGGTAAGAAAAAAGGCGTATCTTGTGATATCGATATGACCTGCAACGCCTAAGATACTAAACTTGTAGCGGCTATCTACGGCCGGGAATATGCCCTCCTTATTTTCGAAATCTAATAGCACAGCCAACTTTCGATTGTCCGTTAGATAATTGAAGAAAGAAGACGTTGTAGTCTCGGTGGCAATTCCAGTTGGAACAACTATTCCCGCGCGCCCCCTCGCTGACAGAAGCTGAGTAAACAGCTCTGAGAATAATGCGTATGTGTTGACGTCGCCTCGCCCAGTCAATGGGAAGCGACCCTGCCTTGTTTCAGCCAAACGCATGAACAGCGAAGCCGCTTCTGATGTCCGTTTGGCAGTCTCATAAGCCTCGTAGATCGCGCGTTTGCGCGTGTTGGGCGCTGCCTTCTTTGTCTCTTCGATCAACTCTTCCCGAGCCGCAGCGTTCGGCGCGCCTGCAATCTCTGGATCGAGGCTTGCAAAGAACTCCTGTTCCTGCAGCTTGATGCGCTCCCATGGCGGGTTACCGATTACCACGTCGAAGCCGCCACGGTCGAACACATCGCCGAAGGTCAGTCCCCAGTGAAGCACACGTGCAGCCTCTGTGCGCTCCTGGCAGGCACGCAGCATCTCGGCGTTGACGCTTCCCTGATGCAGAGCGTGGATGATATCTGCCGTGCGGGGCACCAGTGTCCGTTGGTAGGGGTCGTCGCCCGCTCCCTTCCGGGTCAGGAAGGCTCCAAGGTAGAGATCCGCGGCTTGCTTCTTCGCGATGAGGCCGGGGTCGTTCATGGCCTTGATCCAGAGTTCCTGGCGCTCCTTGATCTGGCCGGGCGTGTCCTCGGCCATCGCCTTGAAGGTGCTGATCAGTTCGGCCGTATGCTCTTCGAGCAGCTTCCAGCCTTTCTGGTCGAAGAGGTTCAGCGCGCCGGTGCGATCGTCGCGTTCGGCGAGAACAAACCGACGGCAGGCATCCCGATCATCACCGGTCAAGGGCTTGTAGGCCTCCTCAGGAATGCCGGCATCAAGAACCGCGTCGAGCTTCTCGCCGTAGCCGAACGTGCCGAGGAGCGCGTCACCGCAGACGATGTTGCCGTCGAGGAAGCCGAGCGGTTTGCCGGGCTCGATGGACTCGATCCAGAGCGCGACCTTGGTCAGGTCGACGGCCATAGGGTTTCGATCGACACCATGGATGCACTGACGCACGACATCGCGCACGGCGTCTCGGTACTGCTCGGCCGAGGCGACGCCATCGTTCCGGGCTCGCGCGACCCGGGCGGCCAATCGGCGCGCTGCGGCGAGCAGGAAGTGCCCGGACCCGCAGGCCGGATCGATCACGCGTAGTCCGAGCAGAGCGCGAACCGGATCGGCGGCACCGGCGACAGCCTGGTCCATGACTGGGTCGATGGTGGTGTCGAGAAGGACCTGAACCAAGCTGTCAGGGGTGTAATAGCTGCCGGTCGTCTTGCGCGCGTTCCCCCGCGTCTCCAAGCCCTCGGCGAAGAGCATCTCTCGCCCGTCCGCCGTGATACGCGGCGTGAGTTCGAGCAGGCTCTCGTAGACGGAGCCGAGCTCCTCGGTCTGCATGTCGCGCCAGTTAACCGGCATGACGCCGTCGTCGGTCTTCAGCCAGGCGAGGCGGTAGATGGCTTTGAGCAGGTCGCGGTTGCTCAAGGCGTTCTGTTCGAGGTCGTCCATGTGCTGCGACACGAACAGGCCGGCGAGTGGCGGAAGCCCGAGTTCCTCCTGACCCTCAGTAAGCGCCTCGAAGACGATTTTCAGGGCTTCCCAACGGTCGCTGTAGGCGTCGTACCCGCTGCGTCGGATCGATGCCTGACGCAGGGCACCGACGCTGTAGCCTTGAGCGTAGCGTTGGCGCTTGATCGCTGCCGTCTGCCTCGGATGCAAGAGATCGCGATCCTCGGCGACGAACAGGAAAATTAGGCGGTAGACGAGGTGTAGGCACTGCTCGAAGTAGGCCTGGGCTGGGATCACGCCGCTCCCGACGAATTTGCGCAAATCCCCATTGGCTGGGTGGCTCAGGAAGCCGGTCCCGAGGGCGAGGAGCGCTTCCTCGACACCATCGCGCAGGCGATCACGGGCGACCTCGCCCTCTTTCAGTCCGGCGAGCCGCCAACGCTCCAAGGTGCAATCCGTGATCGCATCGGTCGGCTTGCCGAAGCGGGTCTCGTGCAGGAGCAGCCAGAGCACGGCGAAGTCGACCCGGCCTTCGTTCGTGAAGATCGCGTCGAGATCGGCCTCGATGTAGGCGGGACGGGTTAGGCTGGGGTTGTCGCGCAGCAGGCGCAGACGCGTGCCGCAACAGGCGATCCCCCAGAGGGCGGCGTCTTCGGCGTTGAGCCAGTCTTGCACTACGCTGGCCGCGGACCCACGCCGCCCTGCCGCCGTCAGGCTCGCGCACACGCGGTCGATGCCGTCAGATGGCGGGACCACCACCACCGGCACGCGTCCACTGAGGCCCTCGAATGTCACCGGGTAGATGTCACCATCGCGATCATGCCGCCCGACCGGGACGAGGTCTCGGAAGCCCAGGACGTCGCGCAGAAGGGCTTCCGTGAAACGTTGCGTGGCGGCGAGCGACGGCTCCGGATGGGCTGTGAGGTCCTCGTAGTGCGCCTGAGCGATCCGGTATGCGCGCGCGATCTCGTCGCGCAGGATCAGCCCGCGGGCGACGCCGTAATCGGCGGGGGTCTGCTCGTCGGCCTCGATGCGGGCAATCTGCGTCAGCATCGCCGGTGCGATCAGACCACCCTCCAGGGTGATCGCGTCGAAGACGATCGCCGGGGTGCGCTTCGCGCGACGAGTCCGCGCCGCGGGTCTCGGCTGGCGAGCCATCACAGATCTCCGGGCGTGAGGACGTAGAGGCCGACGATGTCGGCAGGCAGGATTGGCTCGACCGTGACCCGGGGCGTGCCCTGGGCTGCGGCACGGACGCGGCGGTGGTCAGCCTCAAGCGCTTCGCCCCGCTGCATGGCGTAGGCGTCGATCGCGGGCATGGACATGCTCAAGATGCGCTCGCGCCCCCGCTCGATCAGGCGGTGGCGTGCGGTCTCGGCGAGATCGCCACTGGCGGGTGCCTCGAGCAACTGCTGTGCGGCCTCGCCGTCCGCGATGGCCGTCGCGCTCGCACCCGCGAAGGCCAGGGTGACGGCTTCCTCTGCGAGCAGCATTCGATCCGATCGTCCGTGTACGGTGAGCTTATGGCGCAGACGGACCAGCACGACCGTCGTCATGACCTCGACGGCGCTGGTGCTCCACACACCGGTTCGGGCGAGTTCGAAGCCGGTATTGCTTTTGAGGTCGAGCGCGGTCTCCAGCAGACTCTCGGCCAAGGTCGCGGCGATCGGATGCGCCCGGCCGACGGTGACGGCACCGGCTGGTGCTTTGGCCTCGAAGCTGATCCGCACTTCGCCCCTGACGCCACTGGCGTCCAGACGCTCGGTGATCGCCGGCGGCAGCTTGGCGAGATCGGCGCGGTACGTCGCGCCGCGTGCGGGCTCCAGCGCCGTGTTGAAGTGGTTCATGGCATGGGCGACGAACCGTTCGACCCGATCGGGTCCGCCGATGATCGCGCGCCAGCTCTCCCATTCAGGCATCACTTCGGCAGGCTTGAGGGCGTTCTGTGCGTAGCGCGCGCGGGAGCGCTTCTCGCCCTCCTCGGCATCGCGCCACGATGCTGAGAGGGCATCGGCTTCCTTGGCGAACAGATCGAACTGTCTCTGCGCACCAGGTCGCCCGCGGTGCTCCAACATCGCGTTCAGAAGCGCCCCGGAGATCACCTGACGATCCTCGGGCAGGGCGATGATGACGCCGAGATCTTTCCGGATCCGCTCGGCCTTCCTCAGGATCACGCTGAGGACCGCGCTGTCGATCAGGCTATCCGATCCGAAAAGCAGCATCGACTTCACCAGGGGCGCTGGTTGGCCGAAGCGATCGACACGCCCTTCGCGTTGCTGATGCCGTGTCGGGTTCCACGACAGGTCGTAGTGGACGACGGCGTCGAACAGCATCTGCAGGTTGATGCCTTCGGACAAACAGTCCGTCGCGACCAAGAGGCGTTGCGGCTCCTCGGCCATGCCTTCGACCCGGTCGCGGCGATCGTCCGGTACGAGCAGACCAGTGACGCTCTCAACGGCGAGGCCCGGGAAGGTCTTGCGGAGCGCAGCAGCAACATACTCGGCCGTGGCGATGTACCGGCAGAACACGACCGGGTTCGCGCCAGCGGCGATCAGGGGCTTGAGCTCCTTGATCATCATCGCGAGCTTGGGATCTGGCTTTTCGACCAGAGCCTCCGCCTGCCGGATCAGCTTGGCGAGCGCCGGATCGGTCCCGAGGTAGGCGCTCGGCTCGGCGTCGACGGCCTCGGTATCCTCATCCTCCTCGTCGAGGACCTGCATCGACAGGCGCTCCGGATCACCATCCTGGCGGTTGCGTAGCGCGTTGAGGGCGGCCGCCGGCGATGACCCGACGCAGCGAAGCAGCGCCAACGTCGACCAGAGCGTGAGCCGCTGCCGGTGCGTGCCGTCGCCCGCGTCCTCGATGCGGTCGAGGCAGTAGTCGAGAACGGCGTCGTGAAACGCTCCATGTTCTGAGCCGAGCGAGTACGGGCGATCGAGCTTTTCGTGTTTCGGGAAGATCTGATCGGCTTCCCACTTCTGCTCGAGAATATCCTTCCGGCGGCGCTGCACGAAATGGCGCGCGAGGGCGATACGGCCGGCATTGGTGTCGAGGCCTTCCATTGCGAAGCTCTCATCGAGCAGCTTCAGCAACCGGTCGAAGGCCTCCTCGTCACCGCTGTGCGGGGTCGCGGTTAGAAGCAGCATATGTCGCGCCGCGTCCTTGGCGAGACGCTGCAACAGGCGATAGCGACGCTGGCGGCTGCCGTGGGTACCCACGCAGGCGTGAGCCTCGTCGACGACGACGCAGGGCGGACACGAGGCCGCGAAGCTCTCACGGCGCTTCTCGGCCTTGATGTAGTCCAGGCTGACGACCGTGAAGGGGTGGACCTCGAACAGGCTCTGAGTTCCGACGACCTTCCGCTCCAGGCGCGGCGCGGACGCGGATGTGACGGCGACAGCCTCAATGTCGAACTTGGCGCGTAGTTCGCCGACCCACTGCTCGACAAGGTGAGGCGGGCACAAGACGCAGAAGCGCTCGATCTCACCGCGATCGAGGAGTTCGCGGAGAATGAGGCCGGCCTCGATGGTCTTGCCGATGCCGACGTCGTCGGCGATGAGCAAGCGTACTACGGACAGGCGCATCGCCATCAGCAGCGGCACGAGTTGATACGCGCGCGGCTCGAAGCTGACGCGCGCTGACGAGCGGAATGGGCCCGCGCCACGACGCAGGGACAGGCGGAGCGCCTCTGCCAGAAGGCGGGCACTTTCCTGCGTGCCCCGCACGTCGACCTCGGGCGGCACGAAGTGGGCAGCCTCGACCGGCACCCGCTCCAGAGCCGGCAGGATCGTCAGCGCGTCGGCCTCAGTGCCGGAGAGCGGGCGTAAGCGGAGTGCAGCCGGATCGTCGTGGGGCAGCGTGACCCATTCCCGGCCGCGCGCACGTACGAGGTCGCCGGGGGAGAACTGGACGGTCATGCCGCGACCTTGAACAGCGACGAGAGGGTGGAAGGCGGGTCTTGCTCGGGGGCTCCGGTGAGCACCACGAGAGTCCAACCGCCGTCTTCGAGTTCATCAACGATGTCCTGCGGCGGCGGCGCATAGGCGATCGCGACGTGGTGGCTGCGCCAAACGTCTAGGATGCCGTCAGCGTCGAACTTCAACCGCTTGGCGTCGCACGGCGGCAGCCCCCAACGACCGATAGCCTGCGGCCACGTCTCCGTGCTCGCCGCTGCAGGCGCAACGGTGCACACCACGGAGGTCGACCGGATCACACCGGCCGCGAGGCGGACGAGGGCCGTGCGAGCGCTCTCGTCCGTTCGATCGATGAGGGCGTGGTCCATCTGGTTGTAGTACGACAGCAGGCAGCGATAGCAGCCGCGCACGCAGAAGGCGTTGTCAAGATCCTGCAACTTTGAGGCGTCGCGGGTAATCAGCGCGTCCTGGATGCTCTCCGGCGTGAAGTGCATGACCTCTAGGGCGCGATGCGCGACCTCGGCCAAGCGCTCGGGTTCGCTGACGAGGCGGCGGAGGACACCGGCACCACCCTCGCTGGACTCGTAGGCGAGGATCGCCTTGCGCTTCCGGCGGTCCGGGACAGCCTCGGTGGCGATCTCGCCTTCCTCGACCTGGAAGACGAGGCTCAAGCCCCGGGCGATCGCGTATTGAAATGTGGCGAGCGTGGTCTCCTGGGCCTCCGGCCCGAAGAGCTTCAGCAGGGCCGCGTTCTTGTGGTCCTGAACGATGGGTACGACGCGCACGGCTCCGGGACGATCGGGCTCTGTCGGATCGGCATCGTCATCGTCCTGCTCGCGGTCAGCCCCGACCCATTGGCCATTCTGCGGATCGATCGGGTAGCCAAACCCTGTCTCAGGCTTACGCTTGCGGAGACCGAGGTTGAGCCGACTTATCTGGGCGCGCGGAGCGTAGGTCAGATCCAGGACGGTGCCGTCGTCGTCCTCGGCGACCGCAGTCAGGACGTCACTCTGGCCGTTTCGCTTGGCCCACGTGAACGTCGTCTGGATCTCGAACCCGCGACCGCGGCGGGCTTCCTCATTCGCCGTGATGCGCTCGGACGGCACCGTCTCAACGTTCTCGATGCGCAGAACCTTCTGGATGAGTTTTGAACCGTTGCCACCGATCTGTGCGCCGCAGGCGTGACACAGATTCTGTCCGGCACCCTCGTGGCCCGCGCCGCAGGTGCGGCACACGCGCCAAACCGCGAGGTTGCCCACGGCCAGCATCCCCTGCGGGTCGCGCACATCTGGTGGGATCTTGGCCCGAACGACCTTGAAGGCGCGGCCCTCGTGGTAGATCAGCGAGCCCGGTCCGAACTCGGCGATCGCCAGGAAGCGGGCCCGCTGGAGGTAGGCGGCCCGCGGTCCGGTGGAGCCCTGCTCGGGCACGTAGGCGTAGAGCGGCAGCCGCGGGAAATTGTAGCCGGGCAGATAGCCCTCGGTCGCGAGATAGCGGTGCGAGGCGAAGTCGGAATTGTCCGACTTGCCGCCGTGCTCCAGCAGCCGAATCTGGCTGTTGGCGATGCGCAAGGCGCGCTCGGCGGCATCGCGGGCCTGCTTCGTCAGGCCAGGCTTCATGATCTGTCGGCTGGCCTCCTCCATCTGCGCGAAGGCGGCGTTGTAGAGATCGCGCCAACGTCCGAACGCATTATTGAAGCGCTGCGACGCCGTCTTGGCGACATCGGCCACAAACGGCTTGGAGTTCTTCAGCCAATCGCTGCCGGGGTCGTTTAGGACGGCCGGCGAAATGGAGGTGCGGATGTTGCCCAGGATCCGCTCGAAGTCGTCCTCGACGCCGACCACGCGATCTGGATTGGCGAGCCGGTCGGTGATCTCGGCGCGCACCGTGCGCTTTGGCGTATCGAGGTCGAGGATGTCCGGGATGGCGTCGGGCAATTCCTGCCGCAGCCGACCGTCGATTCCGGCTTTCGCCAGCCAGATGGCGTTCAGGTGCGCCTCGATCAGGTCGCGATTGGCGAGATCGATGCCAGGCGGTCGCACGGAGCCGGCGACGAGCTGCTCGCGCCTCGCGAAGTAGTATTGGTCGTGCGGGCTCTGGGCCGCGCAGTAGGTGACGATGAGCGCGGCTTGGCCGGAGCGCCCGGCGCGCCCAGAACGCTGCGCATAGTTCGCCGGCGTCGGCGGCGCGTTCCGCAGGTAGACGGCGTTCAGCACCGAGATGTCGACGCCGAGCTCCATCGTCGGCGAGCAGAACAGCACCGGCAGGAAGGAGTCAGCTTCCAACGGATTGGTCTGATCCGCGCGCATCACGTCGAGGTTGCGCTTGCCGGCATCGCCCCAGCGGAACCGCGCCTCGCGCCAGAGCCGCAGATCCTTGTCGACCTGCGCCGTATGCTCACGGCTCTCGAAGCCGAGCAGGCTGTCGTCGTCGCTTGTGAGGATGTTCGCGGTCTCGCGGTAGAGGCGCGTGAAGTAGGTGTTCACGTCCGTCTTGGGAGCGTCGGCGACGAGCCGAATGGCGGAGGGCAGCAGCCGCAGGCCGGTAATCCCGTATCCTGAGACCTCCCGGACCCAGTTCTGCGCCTTGGCGATCCGGACGACGCTCTCCAAAAGTTCGTTGTACTCGTGGACCGTGAGGCGTCGACCACCCCAGAGGTGGCCGTGCCGTAGCTTCTTGCCGACGCGGCTGTTGGGCCCGGCCGTGATCAGGCGGCTGTCTGGCCCGCGTCCACTCGGCTGAGCCTTGCCGCCCGCCCCCTCCGGGACGATCAGCAGCCCGGCGTTGGAGACTGCCTCCTGCTCCGAGATGGCCCAAGGCGCGCGCAGGTTGTCGCGCGAGGACCGGCCCAGGCTCTCGGTCGTCGCCTTCTTTAGGAAGTCGCTCTCGACCGCGAGTTCCCCGCGCATGACCTCGAACAGGGCGTTGAAGACCCGCCGCCGCTCATCTGGCTTGAGGCCGCGTAGCAGCGAAGCATCCTTGAAGAGGCCTTCGTCAGCGCAGCTTTCCAGCCCCGGGTAGTGTGCCCGGATGAGCTGAAGGTTTTCGAGGTTCAGGTTGGTGTACCGCCAACCGCGACGCTGATCGCTCCACACACGGTGGCTGAGAACGCGCGTGAGATCGGTGATCGCCCGCGCACGGGACGGGCCGATGGCATCGGGCGAGCGCATCCAGTGGCGGCGGCGGTCGTCGTTGTTGTCCTCGAAACCAAGCGCCTTCTGCACGGCCGTGCCGTACTCGGCCTCGGCGAGACCATCAGGGCCAGCGGCTTGCACGGCCGAGAGGACGGCGGCCCGCAGCAGCGTCGTGAAGATGAAGTCATTGAAGTGCCCTGCCTGAAGCGCCGCGTCCTGGCGGTTGTCGGAGAACCCCAGCACCTTGCGCTTGTCGTCGGCGATCTTCGCCTCGGGACGATGCATGAAGCGCAGGAGGCTGCTCACGATGAGCGTTGTCGCGGACGAGCGACCCTCGGCGGTCAGGCCGGCAAGCTTGTTCTGCTCGCGGGTTCCGGGCTGGGCTTCCAGCTTGCAGTTCAGGCAGAACCGCCACCGGCCGGGAATGAACCAGGCCTGGCGGCCGGCGGCGTCGACGTGCCCGTTCGGCAGGACGACGGCGGCCGCAACCTGCTGCTTTCGGCGCGTGGATTTCAGTCGTGAACCGCGTGGCGTGTGCTCGACCCACTCGTCGGGGTACTCATCGAGAGCGCCCTGGAAGAACTCGTTGATTGTTTCGGGTTCGGGCACGAGATAGCCGGCGATGCCGCCGTCCGTCTCCCGCTCGTTGATCGGATCGTCGATCGAGCGCGCGACGAAGCGGTCGCCGTCCTCGTCGTCGAGGCGCATGACCGGGTGATATTCGTGCCCGCAATCGCGACAGAAGTGGGTCGAGAACAGCAGAGCTGTCTTGTCGTCCGGATGGTGGGTCTGACCCTTCAGCGTGACGCGACGGATGCCGGTGGGGCCGGCGGTGCGCAGGGTCGTGTAGACGAGGCCGGCACCGGAGATGAACCGGTGCAGCTTGAACGCCAGAAACGCGCGGGAACCTGTGCCGCCGCGCTCCGCACCGGGACGCGCCAGCAGGCTGAGCATCTCGCGCAGACGCTGCTCGCACAGCTCCGCGTCGCACCCGGTCTCATCGGAGAGGTCTTTCGCTGCATCCACTAAAGTCATCGGTGGACGCCGCTTGAATTGAGGCTTGTACTCCAACCCGATCCGCAGCTCGATCCAGACGGCAAGCGGATGGATCTTCAGTTCGGCATCGGTCGCGTTTGTTGGCACCGGGTTCTGGATGCAGGCGGCGAGCTGACTCTGTACGCTGGCGACGGTTAGATCCTCGTCGGTGGCGCGCTGAAGGGTCTCCTCGATCACGCAGTCGGTCTCGACCGACACGCCGAACAAGTCGCTGGCCACCTTAGCCACCGCTTTGATCGAATTACCCTGGTCCGGCGTCGCCATGGTCGCCGACGTGCCAATGCAGACGGGCTCGCTGTGGCCGCGGCACAGCTGGTCGCGCAGTCGCCGCACTAGGACGGCGACATCAGCACCCTGACGCCCGCGATAAGTGTGTAACTCGTCGAGCACGATCCAGCGCAGGCCGCGGGCGTTGCCTATCACCTGGGCGTCGAGCTCACTCTGCCGCGTCAGCAGCAGTTCGAGCATCATGAAGTTGGTGAGCAGGATGTCCGGCGGGTTGTCCCGGACCTCCTCGCGCTTCTCGCGGCTCTCCTGGCCTGTGTAGATTCGCACGCGCGGGCGTTGCGCTTCCGGAATGCCGCACTGGTTCAGGAACTCGGTTAGGCCCTCGAACTGCGAGTTCGCCAGTGCGTTCATCGGATAGACGACGATGGCGCGAGTACGCGGCTTGAAGTCGGGCTTTTGACGCTCCCGGATCGCCTCGTCGATGATCGGCAGGAAGTAGCAGAGCGACTTGCCCGATCCGGTGCCGGTCGTGACGACGAAGCTCTTGCCGGCCTTGGCCTTCGTCAGCGCCTCGACCTGATGAAGGTGCGGCTTGAGGACCCGGCCACGCTCTCGGAAGATATGCGTCGTGAGCGGGTGGAGGACATCGTCCTTCACGAGGTCGTCCAGCGTCTCCCCGCGAGCGAAGTGCGGGTTGATCGTGATCAGCGGATCCGGCCAGAACGCTTTGTTGTCGTAGAGACGATCTACCTCGGTCCGGATGTCATCGGCAGCGATCTTGTTGAATGATCGCGCGAACGCGTCGTAGTCCCGGATCAGGGTCTGGTCGAGGCCGAACGCATCCACAGTGTCATGTCCCCTGCATGACGGCCGATAAGCCCGACCATTCCACCCCTGCCTGGGACGCTACCCTAGGTGCTCGCATTCAGGTAGCGGAAAGCTCGGCTGTCGGCCGTGAACCACGGTTTCCACGGCAGTTAGCGGGCAAGTGTGGCCCACAGGGCAATCAGAGCTTCCGTTACTGGCAAGCCAAACCGGCGGCACGAAGGCACGAATCGCGCTCCAGGAAGTGCTGCAGCGAGCTTGTGCTCGCACTTCGTCATCTGCTGAGAAAGCGCTGACCTATCGACGGCGCTCGCGCGGCTGTGGCGCGCACCGGGTACGGGGCTGGAAGCGACGAAAGGCTCAATACTTCGGAGGTTTGCCCTTCGTATCGGGCTTTCGGTAGTACGCCACCGCTGCTTCTGACAGAGCCTCGTACGAGTAGCGGCCTTTGAAGCACCAGGGGTTTGGCGGACTGGCATAACCCACGGACCATTCAGCCCACCGACGGAAAGCACCGACGAGCGATTCTTCGAGTGTGATCGCGTCGGCCTCCGGCCACAGCGTGACGCTGGTGTAAGTGACCGTGACATCGTTGTCCCGCAACGACAGGACGCGGGGGATTGGCAGGGCGTGAATCCTGGCGATGAGGAGAGCGAGCAGGGCCTTGGCCTCGTCGGTGTGGCGCGGCTTCCGGAGGCGCTGACGCCACGCTTTTATCTCCTCGCGCAGCTGCCGTTCCTGGGCGACCGGATCGGTGGGGTGCAATGCGGGCAGGGTCAGCTTCGGGCCACCCTGACCTGCGACGAAGCTCAGAAAACCCTTGAGCGAAGCGCGCTGTCCCGGGGTTTTGCGCAGTGCGCGTGCGAGGTGGCGCTGGCTGAGCTCGGCGAGCGGTTTGTCACCGAGCGCGGCGAGCAGCGCGACCGCGGCCGTGAGCGCGTTCTGCTGGGTGACGGGCTTCCGTCCTCGGGCGGCAAGGTCGTCGCGGTACTGGCGCAGTAGGGACGCATGGGGGCTATCCTGATGCGCCATTAGGATCGAATCGACCCGATCGTTCTCGACTAGGACCTTCAGCCGGGCGCGATCCCATTCAAGCACGCCGACGTCGCACATGAACTCGATCAGGGGGGCCACACGTCGGGTGGCCTCTGCGCCGATCGCGGCATGGACATCGTCGGTGGTGATGCGACCGTAGGCCGGGTCTCTCGCCGCGATCGCGCGGCATGCTTCGGCGGCGCGGGTGATGCGCTGAGAAGCAAGGCCGTCATCCAGCGGAATGCGACCGCGGCAGAAGGTGATGAACATGCCCGACATCCACCGGATCGGGATCGTCGCGGCTTCCTCGTCGATCTGACGCTCGGGCCGGCGGCGCTGGCTGCATGGATAGCAGGGAGCATTGCCGCTCCCTGATACGACGGCCTGGCAGATCGGACAGGTGTGGGTGATCCCGACCGAGCAAGGGAAGCAGATGTCGTCAGTGGCCATCAACGGACGATGGCGATCGCAGATCCTACAGTACCCCTTCAACATGTCGGCCGCGGCATTGAGGAGGCAGAGAGCCCCCGCTCGCCGGCTCAAGCGAGCCGTTCGAGCCCTGACAGGCCACCGCGCATCGTTCATTCTTTGTTCCAATGCCGAGCGATTCTCAACGACCCTGGGGGCACGATCGTCGGCCTGTGAAGATCGGGGATATCAGCCTCAGCTTGTGCGTCGGAGGTGCGAAGGAGCCTTCCGCGATGATCGATCGTGAACACGGCGATGGCTGAGCAACCCGATGCGTTGCCTTCCCTCAAGGGGCATGGGTTCGAGATCGACCGCTATCGCGAGGACCGAGGTCGCTTCACCAGCCTGCGGCAGCTCGATGGAGTTCCTGGCTTAGCCGGCAAGACCGACGGCATCAGTGAGGCATTGTCGGTAGCAGACACGCCCGAGTGATGACCTAGCTCGCTCCCCGAGTGCCGTGTCGTACCCGGGCACCGCTCGAAGGCCCTGCTGGCTTCCGGCCGTGAGCCGACCAGATCGAGCTTGTCTCGATCCGCGATCTTCCAGATGCCTGGGATGCGTGCTGCCTCCTCGCAGCCGAGACCGCACAGCTGAGCAACGTTGCGTCTCGAAGATCTTCGATGAACCGCTCTATCCACGAGCCCTGCGGGCTCGATGGCGTTGAAGCCTGCGGTCGAGGTCAGCTGCTGAAAAAGCGCTGATTTATCAACGGCGCTCGTGCGACCGTACCAAATTATGCTGAGATCGGTGTACGAAAAGCGCCCAAAAGTGCCAATCTATGGTGCGCGTCTCAGGCGACTTGGCGGAGAGGGGGTCCGTCAAACCTCAGGTGGGTTTGGCGAAGCAAGCGAGTCGAAGCAATGGCTTAGCGCCGCATGCGCTGGCTTCATGTATGACGTAGCGAATGACGGCAAGGCTCTCGGCTGGAGGGCTGTCGCATGACCTCTCAGACAGCCTTCACCGCGCCGAACAAGCCTCTCGGCGGCAAGGCATACGGCTCCATCGGGCATCTGCCGAACTCTCGGCTCGGGCCGGGCGACTGGCACATCCACGAGGGGCAGGCGAAGATCCTGACCGAGCGCCCGCGCAAGGGCGACCGCATCATCGTCACGGAGAAGTTGGACGGCGCCTGCATGGCTGTCGCCAACATTGACGGCGAGATCGTGCCGCTCACCCGCGCCGGCTATCGCGCTCGCCACGGCCGATACGAGCACCTTCAGCTTTTCGAGGTGTTCGTGATGCAGCGGTATGCGCAGTTCGAAGCGCTGCTCAAGCCCGGCGAGCGGCTGGCCGGCGAATGGCTCGCCCTGGCTCACGGCACTGCCTACGACACGGGCCATGAGTTCTTCGAGCCATTCGTGCCGTTCGACCTGTTCCGCGGCAAGGATCGGGTGTTGCGCGACGAGTTCAAGGAGCGCGTGCCCGCGGCTGGGTTCCTGCCGGCTGCATGCGTCCACGACGACGATGTGATGCCGATCCCGGTTGAGGCCGCATTGGCTCGGCTCGGCGAGTACGGGCGCCACGGCTCCACCGAGCCGGTCGAAGGCATCGTCTATCGCTGCGAGCGCGAGGGCCGCGTCGATTTCCTCGCGAAGTGGGTCCGGCCCGACAAGGAAGACGGCAAGTACCTCGCCAACCTGCGGGGCTGTGCCGAGCGCTGGCACTGGCGTCCGTCCGATCGTCCTCAAGGAGAAGGCCGAGGTCGAGCGCGACTATCACCTTCTCTGCCAGGAAGAGCGCCGGCTGCGGCGTCTGCTGGAAGACGGCCCGGCCAACCCGCAGGAGTGTGCCGAGTTCTGCCGCGCGGCTCGGGATGACGGCGACGGCAAGCCCTGCCTCGATTGCGATCCCGAACGCTTCTGTATCGCCAAGCCCCACCCTTCCCGATCCGTCCTTCCTGAAGAGAGGCCAAGCCGTGAGTGAGACGATCAAGAGTCACATCTACGAACAGGGCTTGCGCGGCTCGGATGACGTGCAGGCGTGCCTAAACCGGGATGAGATCGACATCGTTCTGCATGGTGGCGACGGCGACAACACCGCCTCGCTCGACTATGGCGCCGCCCTGCGGCTCGGTGAATGGCTCATCACTCAGGCCATCGCTCACGGAGCCGGCCCTGTCGCTTGGACCCGCAGAGAATAGGTAGTCGCCCTCGCCGAGCCGACCGCCCCGCGCTAACCTGGGCTGATGAAGCCCGCCATCCCCGAGCACACCATCACCCCCAACGGAGACGGCACCTTCGTCGTCCTGGTCGGGAATAGCCGAGCCGGCACCGTCTCGGAGGACAAAGAGCACGAAGGGCTTTGGTTCGTGGTTGATCCTGAGGGGATGTTCATGGGTCGGGCTAGATCGAAGGAAGCGGCTGCGGAGTTCCTGGCGGCTTGGTTCGTCGCGGAAGATGCCGGGTAGGGCCAGAGACGAGAAAGCCCGCTGCGGCGGGTGCCGAGCGGGCTGAGAGGAGGCGAGGATGGTTGAAGGTGCTGAGCCGTGTCCGTTCTGCCGGGGCACAAACTTGTCTTGCCGGCCGGAAGACATCGACGGATGGGCCGCGCAGGTGGCGTGCCACAGTTGCGACGCCGTTGGGCCGTTGTCCGAGTTTAAGTACGACGACCAGCAAGAGGCCACCGAGGACGCCGTTCGCATGTGGAACCGGCGGCAATGAGGTTGGAAAAGGCGGCCTAGAACGACGAAGCCCCGCACCAGCGGATGCCGGGCGGGGCTGAGAGAGGAACGGGCGGGCAGACTAGGACGAAGCGGGCACCTTCCAGAGGTGCAGCTCGCCCGTCCGCCACCAGTCGCCGATGTAGGGGCGGGTCCGCTCCAGCCACGGCTGCACATCGGGCTTGCTGGCGATCAGCGCGCCGACCATCAGCACCGCGCATCCGAAGCCAATCGCGAGGCCGTATTGATTGCGCCTCGGAACCGCTGGCCGTCCATCGTGAGCCCCAATCGCGCCCGGCGCCAGGACGTGGCAGACCACGGCGATGACGCCAACCATGATGACGCCGGGTAGCAGCTCGTTGTTAAGGAACCACCTCGGGGCGCCGCCGAGCCGGTAGACGATGGCATAGATGCCCTGCAACTCGCTCGACAGGAACTTGAGCCAGATGCCGACGATGAGGAAGTCCCTCGGCTCGGGCGACTTGCGGATGATGCCGCCCCACGCATCCGGCGCGAAGATCCACAGCGCCACGGCTGTCGCCGCCACGTCGAGGATGCGGACATAGATAATCATGTCCTCGTTCGACACGAAGGCGTTGAGGATCTGATACCCGATGAAGAGAACGGCGGCGGCCCAAATGATGATGCTGCGCAGCGTCTCGGGGCGGTTGTCGGCGTAGATGTTCACGAACACGATCAACTCTTCCTCTCGCCCGACCCGCCGAAGCTCGGGAGCATCAGGAGGTCATCCACGGCGCTGACGATGCCGCGCTCCTGGGCGGCGCGCTCTCGTGCGGCGCGTCTCGCCTCTTGCAGTGCCAGCCGTTCGGCCGTCCGCTCTTTGAAGGCGCCGACTGCGGCCTCGACGTGCTCGCGGTTCTCGTCGGCCGCCTGCACCACCTCATCGGCGGCGGCGGCGGCCCGGCGCTGCGCCTCGATGTTCTGCGCAAGGACGGCATCGAGTCGGCCTGGATCGACAGGCTCGGGCGGCCTCGGGGAGAACCACGACATGATGCGCCTCCAGATCATGGGCGCCCCCGATCCAGCCGGCCAGCGATGCCATCGAGCGATGCCTTGATGTTCGAGAGGGCGTGCCGGCTTTCCTGCGCGGCCAGTTCGACCTGCTTCGTGAGGTCTTCGCTGGCGTCCTTGCTGGTCTCCAGCGTCGATTTCAGCCCCTCCAGGGCCGCGACGCTCTTCTCCGTAGCTGTGACCGTCGCCTGCTGCGCGAGGATCATCCTCTCGCGCTCAGAGGCGACGGAAGCCCAGGCCGCTTTCAAGTCCTTGTAGAAGCCCCGAGCGACCCAGGAGGCGCCGAGGAACAGGCCGATGAAGACGATGCACGTCGCGCCGAGAACGCCCTGGTTCAGGTAGAATGAGGCGGTCTGATCGATGACCGCCTGCGGGTTCGGCGCCTGCGCCAGGGCATCCGTGACGAGCATGGGTTAGAAGAACGCCGTCCGCACCTTGATCCAGGCATCGAGCACGTAGCCGGCCGCCTTGATGATCAGGAACGCGCCGAGGCCGATGAACACGATCGTCTTGTGCTCGATGAGGAAGGCGACGATCGACGTCACGTAGCCGAGGCCGGTCTGCACCTTCTCGGCCGTGTCGTTGATCCGCACGAAGGTGCCCTGCACGTTGTCGAGCAGACCAGCCCCGTCCGCGCCGCCCAGGCCGAGCGTGCCGAGGCCGAGCCCTGCCAGCCACTTCGCCGGGCCGAACAGCTCGGGCGCGTGCTGAGCGGCTTTGCCGAGCGAGACCTTCGCCCGATCCGCGGCCACCGGTCGGTGCGGCATTGCCGGCAGCGCCGCCATGAAGGCGCCGTCGATCCCGCCGTCACCGAGGCCGTTGTCTTTGCGCGCCTGGGCGACGGCCTCCTGCGTCAGCGGCCCGTCCAGGCCGTCGAGGAAGCCCTTGGTGTAGTAGGCGCGGTCGCGGAGCGCCTTCTGCACGTCCCAGAGCGCTTCGCTGCCGCCCGGCTTGAGACCCGGCCGTGAGACCGCAGCGGCGACGGTGGGCTTCTTCTTGAACAGCCAGGGGAGCCAGCGAGACAGCTTGCTCTCGTCGGGCACGACGAGATCCTGCACCTGCGGCAGGGAGGGCGGCAGAGGGGTTACAGCCGGCGCAGGAGCTACCGTGACGACGGGCTCAGCACGCATGGCCTTCAGCACGGCCTCCACCGGCTCGGGCCCGACGAGGACGTGGTTGAGGCCGTCGCCGGCATAGTAGGATTGCCCGCGGCGCTTGCCGTTGGTCGGCGCCAGCACCGGGAACGATGCCCATTCCTTCGCGATCTCGTTGCCGAAGGCCGCCATAGACATCTGGCCCGCCATGAACTTGGCGTAGCCGCGGCCGAGAAGCAGCGCATAGCCAAGGCGATCTTGCAGGTCCGGCGTCATCAGTTCGCGACCGGTCAGGCGCTGGGTCTGCTTCAGTCCCTTGAGCGTCGCGGTCATGAATTGATACCGGGCGCACGCGCTTGATCCATACTCGCGAGTGCGCCGAGGCCCGTCAGCGATCACCTCGTCCACGGTCATGGACGTGATCTGCTTCGGCATTCGACGCTGTTTGTTGCCATATACGACGTTGTACCCACCGGGCGCTTCGTATGCGGCAATAAAGTCAAGCAGCTTCGCCGCGCCGCGCGGCACGCTCGTATCCATTCGTAGATCTCCGAGTTTGGATAGAGCGCGCCGAGCCAGCTATTTGCGGCGTTGATTGGCGCGCTGTTCGACGGCGGTCGCCCACCGACAATTTGAGGGCTCGTAGTTCCCGTTCACATCTTGCCGGTCGATCGTTCGGCCCGGTGGGCGCTCGCCCATATCAGCCAGAAAGTCCTCGAAGCTTGCGCGCCAGCGCGGACAAACTTCGATGCCTCTCCCGCCGTAGTAAGCAAAATTCTCGTGATTGGGGTTTTCGCAGCGAGCGATCATGGACTGCCACGAGTGGTAGGTCGCGGCTCTCTGCCGATCGCGGAAATGCCCGTGCCTCAGCGTCAGGCGGCCCATTCGAGTGGCTTTGTGGCACCCACAACTCGTGTTGCGACGAAGGTTGTGGATCTGATCTACGCACTCGCCGCCGCATTCGCAGACCGCGAGCCATTGGATACGGCGGCCATCGTCTCGGCCGACCGCGCCTAGCACGGTCAGCTTGCCGTACTTCTCACCCGTCGCGTCTTTCGCCCGGGTACCGATGTCGATAAATTCTCGCTCAGCCATTGCGAACCTCTCACTAGGTTGGCTTGGTTAGGGCCGGCGGCGTGCTTCCAACACGCTTCCGGCCTGCCAATACCCTAGCACAATAGAGGTTCGGCGCCGAGAACTACTCCGGCTTGGCGAGCTTGTCGGAATCGGCCTCGTCGGCCGCGCGCTCGGCCGGAGCGTCCGGCTCCGGCTCGGGCTGCGGGGCGTGATCGGCAGCCGCGGGCTCGGCGGGTCCGGTGCGCTGCAGGATTGCCACGACCTCGTCGGCGGTGCCCTCGGGCGAGACCGAGGCGATGGCGGCAAGGCGCAGAAGATCGGCCGCGGAGATGCGGGTGTCTGACATCGGGTATGCTCCAGGGAGGCGCGCGGCGGGCCCGGCCGGCTCGGGAACGTGGATGGCGCCGGGCAATCCCGGGCTGCGAGGCCCGACAGCATCGGGCGGAGGGGTTGAACGATCTCTCAGGGCGGGGCATCAGGCTCCGCCGCTGTGTCAGATGCCGGTCAGCACCTTGGCAGGCGGCCGGCGGGCCGGCCTGAACCCCACACTGGCCGGTCCGCTGCTATTGTGTTTCGGGCCCTACCACCGCGCGCCGGAATGCAGCGGCGGTCATCATTTGTGTGTCTCCGTGGTTTTTCGGCACTCGCCGCGGGCGGTGCGGAGCCCTAAGCGCCGGCTATGGGCTGGTGGGGGATCGGCTACCCGGTCGCGCCGCAAGCGCTTCGCATGCTCGGTTCGAGTCCGAGCCCGGCCCTCCAATCACCATCGCCGCGCTGGATCGCAGCGACGTCCATGGTGGTGTTCTCCGGTGGTGGGGTCGTCTCAGGCTCGGGCCGGGCGGCGCGGCGCGCGGTGTCAGGCTTCGGTGCTGGGCTTCTCGTCGGCGTAAGGCGTGACCTCCGCCGAGCGCAGGATCGCTATCAGCCCTTCGACCTCCCGGAAGGGCTGGAGGGACAGATATGCCTCAATCGCGGCCAGGACATTCACGGGGACAATGTAGGCCGTAGGAGCGGCATTTTCGTCGGCTTTCATTTGCGTCTCCTCACGCGCGTCGGATGGTGTCGCGAATTGCGGCGAGCTTCGATCCGGTCGGGTCGCCGCGGGTGGGTGCCAAGATCCCGCCCTCCGAGAACTCGTTCCACGCGTAGGCATGAACCAGTGGGAACGGGCAGATGGTCGGGTTATTGTTGACGTAGGCGACCGCGTCCGCGAAGTGCTGTCTCAGTTCTTCATTCGTGGGATAAACCACGTACTGCCGCATCCCATCGAAAGGGATCTGGCTTGGATCATACGAGAACGGCCGCTCGATAATCGGCCGCCGATCCCAGCCCGTCATCACAAGCGGCACGACCTTGGCGCCGAGCGCCGCCCAATCGGCCCAGTACTGCTTGGCCCGGGCAGCCAGGACCGAGAACGGGCAGTCGAGGTCTTCCGACATACCGACCGAGTAGGATGTCATCGCGTCGGCCGCATAGGCATTGTAATAGGTCATGTCCCGCGCCTGCCCCATCATCACGACGATGATGGGCTGACCGAGCCCCGCGTTCACGGTCGCCGTGCGCAGGGCATCCAGCGCGGTGCGGAAGTTCGCCCGACCGGCGGCGTTGTCTCCGCCCCAATTCGTCAGCAGCATCGGCAGGTAGATATATATGACCGGTCTGTTGCCGATCTTAAGGTGGTGCGGCTGCTGGAACTCCGAAACCAGGGTCGCTATTTCTGTCGCATAATTTCCAGTCGAGCCGAACATATATGGCTCGATAATCGAGCACCACGGCATCTGCGACTTGATGGACGACGATTGGTAGAGGCCCAAGCCTCGGCTCAAAGTGTTGTTCGGTAGGTAGCGATCGAATGCCCAAGCGCCCAGCCCGCCGCTCACGGCCGCGAGGATCTCAGCATCCATTGTCGCCTGCGAAGGGCTCCACCTGATGCGGCGCGAGGTGAGGTCCTCTGCGTGGAGGGGGAGGCGGTGCTGGTAGACGGGATTGGACAGGGAGTTGGCGTTCTCCCAAGCGACGCTATTTGCGTCGTTGTTGTAGGACCCATCCCAGCGGGCGGCGGTAACGTAAAGACCACTCGGCATCGATCAACCCCACTTGTACCAGCGCTTGTTCGAGGCAAAGTATCGTAGGCGCACACTCACATTTGAAGCGATGGCAGTCGGCGCATAAATAATCGAAGCGCCTGCGGGGGGCGTCCATACAAGGCCGGACAGTGTACTGTCGGCAGTGAAGTAGACCTCGGTTCCGTCCGGCGGGCTGTCGGGGAGGTTGATCGTATAGCCATTGACTGCCGCCGACATCAGAAAGCGGATGTACGTGTCGATTGTTGCAACGTTGAGCGTCCCGCCCGCCACCGGCGCAACGTCTCGACCATCAACGATCCTGAACTTGCCCCTGATGTCCGCGCGCAGTAGCTGAAAATACTTCGCCGTGTCCGCGCATGAGATCAGAGGGAAGCCCCCAGCCGCCGCGTTCTTGAAAACGAGGAAGCTGTCCGGAGTATCGACACCATCAAACCGGGCGATACTGCCGCTGTCGTTGATGATATGCGCGGAGCCAAGCCCTGCAGCCTGAAGCGCTATCGGTCCATTGCCCCCGGTGACGTTCTGGTTGCTGCCCCGCACCCGCGCATACGTGCTATCGGCGATGAGTTGCGTTGCGTAGATCGGGTCGGCGGAATAGGCGAAGACCTGAGCAAAGATCCGGTCCACGCCGGATGCGTTCGGCGCCATGAAGCTGAAGCGCTGCCCGAAGCCGGAGGTGGCGAGATCCATCCCGTAGGTGGACCGAAGCCGAGGATTGCGGTTCAGGGCACCGCCGCGAGCGATCAACCGGTTTCGCGTGGCGAGGTTGGTGCCGTCGTCCTCGATCTCGAAGAGCCGGCCCGCACCGTTGATGAAGAGGTGTCCCCCTTTCCCGTTGCCGGAGAAGACGGCCGGCTTGTCCTTGGCCACGCCGCCCACCGGCATGAGTACGGGTCCGGTGGCCTTGCTGCCGAACAAGCCATACCTGATCGCGTTGCCGGCGGAGTCGCCGAGAAACATCTGGTTCGCGCTGTCCTCCGGATCGCCGCCGTAGATCGACTCGATCACACGAAGCCAGTCGGCGAGAAGGCGCTCGGTCGCGCCTCCGGTCGGTGCGATCCGGTTCGGTGCCTTGGCGTCGAGCGCTCCCGTCAGCCCCGGCACGTCGCTGATGGCGGCAACCTGGATGTTCCAGGGTGTGCCGGGCCACTGTCCGCCCGCCTTAGGGCCGTACATGCGCCGGCCCTGACCGGCTGGACGGGTCTCGATGTAGAAGTCGCCATCCTTGCCGTCGGCGGAGACCGGCGGCACGGTGCCGGTGATGATGGTTGCGCCGGGCCGGCCCTCGCGTCCCGGCACGGCAAGCGGCGTGTAGATTGGCTGCTGCCGCGCAGCGAACGACACCGACACGCCAAGGAAGCGCGTCAGGAAGGCGCGCAGGCCCGACGGCTCGGCGTAGGTGATCCGCACCGGCATGAAGAGGTAGCGTTCACCGCCGACGACCTCCAGCACGTCCGCGGTGAACTCGCCACGCGGGAAGTCGTTCGCGGTCGTCTTCGGCACCCGGAAGACTAGCGTGCCCGGGTCACCCTGCTTCAGCGTCAGTCCGCGCCCCTCCTCCGTCGTGAGGATGAGCACCGGCGGCACGAGCTGCGAACCACTCGTCGCTGGCGTGATGTGCATCTCGAACTGGCGTCCGGTGAGCGGCAGGGCGCTGCCATCTTCTGCTGCCTTGAACGACAGCTCGCCGTACCAGCTTTCCTGGGTCGTGAAGGCGAAGGGGGGGAAGTCGGCCAAGGGAGGGCCTCCAGGCAGCCGAACGGCCGCGGCGCGGCGGTGAGCCACGCGCGGGGTCGGTCAGGGTTGCGGGTATTGGGGCGGGCGGCTTAGGCCGGCCCGGTGCGCCTCAGTGGGCGGTTGCTGCGGCGCCAGCGGGCGCGAGCGGGGTCCCAGGGTCGTCCGAGGCGGTCGCGGGCGCAGGGCCGCCGCGGTCGTTCAGCAGGGTCGTGAGGCGGTCGACCTCGGCCTTTAGGATCTGCACGAGGTCGATGGCCTCGGCCTTCTCCCCGGCGATCTTCGCGGCGCGAGACAGAGCAGCATCCCTCTGCGCCTCCAACTCGCCGATCCGGCCGTTGATCTCGATGATGCTGATCGCCTTCTGCTCGGGTGCGTCGCTCATGCCTCGCCTCCCGCCGCAGGCTCGCGCTTGGCGAGGTTAGCCGTCTGGATCTGCACGGCCATCTGCTGACCGCCCGCCGTGAACACCCACACCCACGAAAAGAGCTGGTTCGGCAGGTCGCACAGCATGATCCCGACATCGCCGATGCCGATCTCAGGCGGGAGACCGCTGCGCGAGGTGATCGCCACCTCGTCGCCCGGCTTGAACGGGCCGTCCTCCTGCATGGCGCGGAAGGTCTCGCCGAGATACGCGGCGATCTCGTCTGGCGTGTTCAGGGTGCGCTGCCGGCTTTCGGAGAAAGTGAGCATGAGTGTCGTTCCTATGCTTTCGGCTGGAAGCCGGCGAGATGAAGCTCGTTGATCTGCACCTGCCCGGCGCCCGGCGAGGTGTAGTTGTATTGGATGCGAACACTTCGTGTTCCCGCCGGCAGGTAGCGGATGCAGCTTGCTCGAAAGTCGAACGTGTTATTTCCAGGGCCGACCGACACCGAAACATTCTGCTCGTTGAACTTGAAATATCCGGCGACGACGCCGTCCACGATCAGGCGCATCCCGAGCAGCGATGTCCCGGCCGGGCCGGAGATTGTCAGTCTGCCGAAGACTTCGATGTTGGCCGGGAAGTCCGGATTGGTGACGAGGTACGTGAAGTTTAGGTTGGCATCGATCTGATCGTTGACCGTGCCGGCGCCAGCGATCAGCGTGTAAGATCCAATGTCGATGCGCAGCGGTGTGGACGCCTGCTGCGAGAGCAGCCGCAGATACGGCACGCTCAGCGTTCCCGAGCCCGCGTCGAAGGAGAAGGCCGGCACGCCCGACACGCCCGGCGACGTGATGACGAACTTGTCTGCGTCGAACCGGACGAGGCTGCCGCCGCCGGGCAGCAGGTCGAACGTCATGCCCGTGCCGCGGGTCTGGCCGTTCACCTCCACCGCCAGCAGCGTTTCAAACCGGGCAGACACGCCCGAGATGTCTGAGCGCGCCGAGAGCGTCATGCGGCCGAACGCGGTGCCGCGGTCGGTCTGTGCTTGAACCGCAGTGATCTGGGATGCGAACGCCGCGTCGTTGGCGATGCGCACCTCACGCTCTTGCACGAAGTATGCGAGATCGCTGTCATAGCGGACGATGAGGCTATCAATGCGCGACGCGAGCGCGCCATCCCCGTCCACTCGCGCGGTTTGCTCAGCAACAATGGCTGACGTGTTGTCTCCGACCTTCGCGCTTAATACCTGAAGGCTGGTAGCGGTAGCGGAGTCATTGGCAATCCGGACGGTCTGTTCATTAAGGAAATAGGCAAGATCGCTGTCGTACCGGACAATGAGCGCATCAGTGCGCTGAGCCTGAACGCTATCGCCATCGATCCGCGCCTGCCGCTCGGTGATGGCGGCGGCCTCGGCAGTGCCCAGGCGCACCACTGCGGCGCTGAGGTCGCTCGCGAACGCCGCGTCGGCGCTCAGGCGCTCCTCTTTCTCGTAGACGATGGCGGCGGTGTTTTCTTCCCCGACCGCCGCCGCTGCCAACACGCGGGCAAGAAGATCGCTGGCCTTCTCGTTGGCGACGCGCTCCACCTCAAGGATGCGGTCGATCCGGCCGCGGACATCCTCCGTCAGGCCCTCGTAGTCGATGGGCGGCAGGCGTAGTTCGATCTGGCTGTTGTCGATCAGCGGCGCCACGGTGGTGAAGGTCGTGGCGACGTAGTCGCCCGGCAGGCCGGTGCGCCCGAAGGCGCGAGCGCGGACCGTGACGGGCTGGTCCGACTGGCGCATCTGCGCGCGACCGCTCGATGCCGGGCCGTAGGGCGACAGCACCTCCCAGGTGGCGCCGCTGTCATAGGAGAGATCGGCCTCGTAGTTCCGGGCGCCGCGGGTGACGGAGACACCCCACACGACTTCGATGCCGGTCTCGATCCGCTGGCAGCGGGCGTGCAGCACTGAAATCTGCGGGATCAGCGGCTCGGCGAGGTTGTCGGCGTTGACGGGGAGCGGCGCGATCACCTGCTCGTCGAGGAGCTGCCAGACGCGCGGGTCGTCGGCCACCATCTCGATCTGAACCCGGTCGGCGTCGCTCGGGATGGCCGAGCGGGCGACGTAGGTCTCTTGGATCTCGGTCAGATCGCCGATGACGATGGTGGTGGGATCCTGGCTGTCGCGGGCCAGCACGCTGGCGAGGCTGCGGCCGGTCTGCGCCGCGAGCGCGGTCACGTCGTCGGGGTGAAGCTCCAGCCCGCGCGGTCCAACACCGCGCATGCGCAGGATGCCCCACTCCCGCCCGTCGCGGCGGCGGACGGAGCCGTAGCCCCATTCGCCCGGCACGTTGGCGGTGACGTCGAGCGTCAGGACGTTACCCGAGGCCGAGGCCACGCCGAACGTCTGCTTGCCCTTGAAGAACCAGAGATCCGAGAGGACGTGATCGCCTGGGAAGACGAGACGCCCGTCCCATTCGGTCGTGATGCGCCGCTCGGCGCCGCGGAACACGGCGACCGCCGCGAGCCAGGTGGCGTGCTTCAGCGCGTGCAGGCCGTCGCGGATGCCGTTCACCCGGTAGCGCTTCGGCGTGCGCGTGGCCGGGCCATAGCTGAACCGCACCTCGTCGGGGCGGCGCGGGTCGCCGTCGCGGTCAAACTCCACGATGACGTCGCTGCCCTCGACCTTCGTCTTGAAGGTGGCGCCCGCGCTGTCGCGCACGATCTGCCGGCGCGTGAGGACGTGCCGCGGCTCGGCGCGGCTCTCGTCGCGCACAAACGAGTGCACCGGCCCGACCTTCACCGGGTCGCAGCGCAGCGGCAGCAGAACCTCGGAGGCCGCTTCCCAGAACGAGGACACCTCGGGCAGCACGCCGTCGAAGGTGTCATTCGCGTCGAGCAGGTTGTGGTAGTAGATGGCCTTGGTCGCGTCGAAGCCGTTCGGCAGGGCGAGACCGTGCTGCGAGCGCACGAGGTCGGCAAAGGCCCATACCGCCTTGCGCTCCGGCTGCTCGATCCAGGCCGAGCCGTTCCACACCGGCACGATGCGCGTGGCGTCGACCCAGATCTCGGAGAAGGCCGTCACGGTCAGGCCCTTCCCGGCCCGCACCCGCATGACGATCTCGGTGGTGGCCGGCCGGATCCGGACATCGTCCTTGATCGCCGCCATCTCGTCCCAAGAGGCGGCGTTCTTCTGCTCGAACCCGACGGCCTCCGGGTACATGTTCTGCGCCCGCACCTGATAGGCGGCGCTCTTCGGCAGGCGGAAGTAGGCCGAGCGGCGCAGCGGCGTCGTGGTGAGCGCGGTGGCGCCCTCGCTGGAGCGCCACAGCTCGAACTCAGGACCGACCACCTCGCCCGTGTTCGGGTTGATCTCGCGGGCCTGGAAGATGACGCCAGCCACCGTCGGCGCCTGCCGGCCCTGCGACGAGACCCGGTAGATCGCTGGATAGGTCCACGACATCTGCGCCGCGTCGGCGGTGACGCCCTGCGGGGTCAGCCGAAACCACGGCGTCCAATCGGGATTGCCGCCCGGCCGCGGCATCTCCTGCCCGCCGACGGACGGCGAGGAGATCACGTCGCCCGGCGCGATGGTCGAGGGCTGGGCGAACAGGAACTCGATCTGCGTGCCGAGCGGGCCGGCGGTCGAGGTGAACGGCGCCTGGATGCCGCCGGTCTCGGTCCAGAACACGGCCTCGCCGACATGCACGGCGTGGATCTGGAAGCGACCGATGCCGAGCGTCATGCGCTTGGTCAGCACCATCGTGTCGCCGTCGTAGGTGATGAAGTCCTTCTGGCTGAGCGGGGGCGTGGACCAGCACCGGCCATAGAGCAGCGGCTTGCGCGCGCCGGGCTTTGGGATGTTGCCGCCGCCCGTCACGCTCGACAGGCTGCGCTCGGTCTTCTTCTTCGCGGCGGAGGAGGCCTGCGCGGCGTAGCCCAGCGCCACGCCGCCGATGACGAGGCCCGCCTGCACGGCCGTGACCGAAACGCCGCCCAAGGCCGTGGCCAGCGCCGGCGCGGCGTAGGGCGCCACGGCGATGAGCGCGATCGACGCGATGGCGAGGCCGATGGAGGCGATGCCCCGGCCAAGCGGCACCTCCGTCACCAGCACGACGTCGTCGGGCCCGACCAGCGTGCGGCTCCAGTTCGCGCGCAGACGCACAGAGCCGTCGGTCGGGCGCAGGAAGGCCTCACCCTTCCGATGCACCGAGACAATGAAGCGGCGGCCGGCCGGCGGCTTGTGCCGCGCGACGATCGTGGAGAGCCGACGGCGGCGCCGATCCGGCAGCCGCACGGGCTCGCCGCGGGTCTGCCCGGCGATGTTCGCGGTGACGACGAGGGTCATTGCACCTTCGGGATCAGGTACGTCAGCCGCCAGCGGCGGGCCGCGGCAAGTTCGAGCGGCGGGTCGAGCACGACGCCGTGCCGCTCATCGGTGTGCAGGATCAGCCCGCCGTCCTGGGCGAGGTAGACGCCGCAATGGGTCTCGGCGCCGGCGACCTTCCCCATCAGCACGAGGGCGCCGTCCACGGGCGCCGGGGTCTCGCGCCACTCGGCTCGGGCGGGGTGCGTCGCCATCGCCTCGGCACGGGCGCGGACGTCCGCGACGAGGGCCGGGTCCGCCGCCGGCAGGGTGCGGCCGAACAACTCGGCCTGCGCCAGCGCGGCGAGCCACCAGCAGTTCCGCTCCACCTTGTCGTAGGCGGCCCCGCGCCAGCGGCGCAGAAAGGCGGCGCGGTCGCTCACGTGAACAGGGCCGGGTAGTTCGCGCGGTCGAAGAAGGCGTCGGGGCCGCTCGGCACGTTCTGCTGCCGACCATCCGGCCACGCGATCGTGCCCTCGGCGCTGTCGGCGGAGATCTCGACCGCCGTCATCTCCAGGCCGGTAAAGCTGTCGTCGTCGGGGCCGGTCACCTCGTCGAGGCGGCCCGGGAGCACGCGATAGAACCGGATCGTGACCCGGATGGCCTGATCGTAGCCGATGGCGTCCTTCAGCAGGTCGTGGAGGATGTCGGAGACGTTGTCGATGCGGATCTTGCCGTCCGTCGGGCCGTCGCTGTCGGCACCCGGCGCAATCAGCTCGAAGGCGCAGAGCAGGTGCGCGAGGCGCGGGCCGCCCGCCTCGATCGGCAGGCTCAGGGTCTCGCCCGGCTCGCCGAGCCCGCCATCCAGGTTCCGCACCAGCCGGATCGCTTCATCGAGCGAGGCGTGATCCACCTCCAGGGTCTCGATCACCACGCCCTCGTCGTCGCCCGAGGCGTAGGCCTCGCGCAGGGCTGCGCTCACCGTCATCTGATCACCAATCCTGAACGACGAGGGTGAAGGTCACGACGTACTTGGACCGTTGCGGCGCGGACCAAGAGACCTCGCCCTCGATGGAGCAGACCCGCTGCCCGATGCTCATGTCCGGCAGCAGCACGGGCGCGGTGAAGCGGCGCGCGCCAGTGTTCAGGTCGTTGAGGTGGAACGCCTTGAAGATCACGAACTCCTCCGGCGACAGCCGCAGGGTCATGCTCAGCGGCGTCGTGACGTAGAGCTGTCGGCGGCGGCGGCGCGACGGCCCATCATCGAACTGCGTCTCCTGCGCGGTCGGATGAAGGCTGCGCGTGCCGCCCGACGAGGCCAGCCCGCGCAGTTCCGGCAGCGTGGACGGCCAAGAGGGGTTCGCCATGCGTCAGCCGTTCCGATAGCCGGCGCCGCTCACACCGCGGAACGGGCCCTGTCCGCGCGCCATTCGCTGCCCGAGCCCGCCCTCGACCACGCGGATAGCCTGGTCGTAGCCGCCATCTGCGCGGCGCTGCGGCGGGCCGTCCCGTTCAAGTGCGACGCCCGGCGGCGTGATGAAGTTGATGGGCGGCACACCGTTGCCGTTTGCCGGCCGCATCGCTGCGGCGCTCGGCATGGTGAAGGCGTCGCGACCGACATAGCCGCCATCGGCATAGCCACGAAGACCCCCGCTGCGCCGCAGGATCTCGACCGCCGCCACACCGCCGTGGCGCGCGACGTCGTCCTGCGAGAAGACCACCTCGCCGCGGTGAACAAGGCCTGCCACGTCGTAGCGCTCCCCGTGACCTGTGAAGCCGCCCACGTCGAATAGGCGCACGCCGCCGGTGGGAGAAGCGCCGGCCGCACTCGCGCCGCCGCCGAACAGGTTAGAGATGAAGCCACCGATGCCACCGCCAGAACCTCCGCCAGCGGCGCCGAAGGCTGAGGAGATCGCACTGTCCATCACCTTGGCGATAAGCCGGTCGGCCGCGTTGCCGAAGGCGTTCGATAGAGCGGTGGCAGCATCACCGCCGCGGCGCAGGTCGGTGACGAACGAGGTCACGCCGTCCGAGAAGATGGCCTTGGTCTCGGACATCTCCAGCGTATCGCGGGTCCGGCTGATGGCAGCGCGGGCCTCGGGTGAGGTCGTGTCACCGAACCGCGCGCGAGCCACCGCGTAGGCCTGCTGGTCGATGCGGTCGCGGCCCAACTGCTCACGGGAGAACTCGTCGTCCCGGGCGAACTGCACGAGGCGGGTCGCACGCGACGCCTGCTCCGCGGAGAGGGCGAACCCTTCCAGGCTCTTGCGCAGGGCCTCGCTCGGCGGGACGCCGCGGGCGAGCATGTCCTGATAGAGCTCGGCCGCGCGGGTCGAAGCCTCAAGCTGCGCGCCGTTCCGGCCGTAGAGCTCGGTATTGCGGCGAAGCACGTCCTGGCTGCGCTCGACAGCCTGGGTTTGGGCGTCAAGATCGCGGGCCACGCCGAGCGATGAGGCGTCGCCCATCTGGCCAGCACGACGCATGATGTCGATGCCGTAGCCCGGGCCGGTGCCGTAGCCGTTCAGTGCCTTGATCTGGTCGCCCCCCGCCCACTGCTGGCGCAGGCTGAGGTAGGCCGCAGCACCCATCACCGCCTGGCTCGGATCCTTGCGGTCGAAGCCCGGGATGAGCCTGCGAATGTCGGTCTCGGCATCGACCGTGATCTGGCCGAAGCCCCAAGCGGTCGAGGCAGGATTGCCGAAGCGGTCCTTGATGTTGGTCGGGCCAGAGAGGCGGAAGCTGTTCTCCTTCTCGCCGATCGCGGCCAGGATCTCCGGCGTCACCGTCGGGAAGCGCTGGGCGGCGGCGAGGATCATCTGCTGGATGTCGGCCGGCGCTCGAGCGAAAGCGCCTCCGCGCTGGGTCTGCTCCAGCGTCTGCGAGCGCGTTAGGTTGCTGAGCTCGATCTGTCGGGCACGCTCGATCCCGGCGCGGTCCGCCTCCTTCGCATCGCGCAGCTGATCGTCGAAGGTCTTATTGATCTCCGCGGCCGAGCGCCCGAAGCCTGTGGCGCCCACCATGCGGGCGTTGAATTCTGCTGTTCGGTTGAGTGCTGCGGTTGCGCGGCTACCGAAGCGATCGATGTCCTCGACGAGGTTGCGAACAACGGTGCTGAGATCCCCGAACCCGCGCTTGGCCTCCTCGACCTGCTCGGGCCGCAGTCCGAACCGCATCGGCTCGGTGATCGCTTTCCGCAGTAGGACACCCTGATCCGTGAGGCGCTTCAGCTCCTCCTGATCGGGCGAGAGCGACCGGAGCACGGCGCCGACCTGATAGGAACGCTGCGCGGCCTGTGCGCGCTCGGTCTGCTCCTGCCCGAGGCGCTGGCGCTCAAGCAACCGGTCGAGTTCAGCCTGGATTGCGGGCCGCTGCGCACCGACACCAAGCAGGCCGAGGATGCCGGTTTGCTGCTGCGGCCCCTCGGCCAGCACCCGCCGGAGGTCAGCGATGCGCGTCTGCAGGTCGCCACCGGTGGCGAACCGATCCAGCGTCTGGCCGAGACGATCCCACGCTGTGCCGACGGTTTGCGTGACGAGAGCCCACCCGCGGGTCTCCTCCGCCACGCCGCGAGTGCTCGCGCGGACGGCATCCAGCAGCGCCCGCTGAGCACCGAGCCGATTGCCCTGCGCGTCGAGCCGACGGATGTTCTCTGCCTGCGCCTCGTTCAGGATGCCGTAGCGCTGGCCGAGATCGTCGACGCCCTTCGACACGTCGCCGAGCGACG
This sequence comes from Methylorubrum sp. B1-46, assembly GCF_021117295.1. Classification (NCBI taxonomy): domain Bacteria; kingdom Pseudomonadati; phylum Pseudomonadota; class Alphaproteobacteria; order Hyphomicrobiales; family Methylobacteriaceae; genus Methylorubrum; species Methylorubrum sp. B1-46. The sequence goes on from NZ_CP088247.1 coordinate 360,629, forward strand.
CCGCGAGCTGCGCCGCCCCCTCGGTCGCATCGACGCCGAGGAAGCGCGAGAAATCACGCGTGGCGCCGACCGCATCCCCGAGGATCTCCGGGCCGACGCGACCGTTGCCGGCGTAGACCGTTGCGATCTCACGCGCGCCGCGGCGGCTGAAGTTGCCGGCCCGCACCTGTGCATCGGCGAGATCGTTGATCTGGCTGAGGGTAACGCCGGAGGTGCGGCCCACGCCGGCAAGCACCTTCTCCGTCTCCTGCTGCGAGTTGCGATAGGAGACGGTGGCCGCGATGCCGGCGACGACAGCGGCGGTGACGCCGCCGATCGCGCCGCCGACGAGGCCGATGCGGCTGACGAACCCAGCCACGGCCTCGCCCGCCTGCCCGAAGGCGCCCTTGACGCTCGCGCCGCCGGGGCCGGCGAACACCTGCGCGATCTGCGGCCCCTGTTGCAGGGCGATCATGCTGAGCGGCGAGCCGGAGCCGAGCTGAGCGACCACGTCGCCGCCCTGGTAGGTCAAATTGGTGATCTCGTCGGGGCGCAAGCGCCGCGCGACGTTCTGGTTGGCTGCCTCCGGCACGTTGCCGAGCGAGCCCAGGCGCCGGCCGGCCTCGATGTTGGCGAGGGTGGCAGCGCCAGCGGCACCGAGGTCGCGCCAGCCAGAGACCGTGTTGCGGACGATGGTGGTGCGGGCCTCGGCGGACCGCCGCAGCGCATCTGTCTCGGCGCGATAGGCCTCCTCGAAAGCGGAGGCCGAGGCGCGGGCTGCGCCAACCTGCGCGTCACGAACTCCGAGGAGCGTGTTGATGCTGGTCTGCGCCGTGCGTGCCGCCTGCTCCTGCCGCGCGGCGCGGATCTGATCCTGACGCGCAAGCTCGGCCTCAAACACTGACGCCGAGTCGCGTGCCGAGCCGGCCCCGCCCGCACCGACGCCGAGCAGGGCGTTGACGTTGGCCTGCGCTCGCGCCTGGGCCTCGGCCTCGCGCGCAGCCTGGGCCAAGCGCTGCCATTTCGCGGTCTGCCGGTCGGTTGCGGCCGCCGCTTGATCGGCCGCCGCGCCCACCTTCTGGAACGCCGCCTGACCGGCGCTGCCGGCGTCGTCGAGGACGCGCTTCAGTTCGGCGCCGCCCTCGACGCCGAGGCGGATCGCGATGCTAGTCGCCATCGTCAGCGTTCTCCCGGTAGGCCTTCACGATGATGGGCTCGACCGATGGCAGGGCATCGGCAAGCAGGGCGGTTTCGGCGCCCATCGCATCCGCCATCATGAGGATCGCCCCGTAATCCAGGGCATAGGGGCCGGCGAACGCGGCCCGGACCTGCCCGCCGCAGCGGCGGATCACCGCCCATGCCACGGTGCCCTCGTCTGTCTCCGTCGCGTGAACGGCGTAGGGGCACTCAGGGCAGGCTACGCCGCAGGCATCGCAGTATCCGGACCCTCCCCCGAAGTGCCATCGGGCGAGTTCGAGGATCCGTTTTTTTCCTCGTCCCGCCGAAGGGCCGGGGTGACGTAGAGGGCGTCGAGCGCATCGTAGGCCGGCCAGTGCTCGAGCAGTGCGTTGACGGTCTCGGCCGTGACCGGCGCGGGTTCGCCCTCGGCTGTGCCGACCCCCTCCCACTCCACGATGCCGCGTCGAGCCAGTTCATGCACCAGCGCCATGCTGGCGCGAGTGGCGACGTCGGTCTGATCCTCATCGCGGTAGACCCTGCCAACCGCCTCGCGGGCAACGAGCATGGATGCGACCGTGATGGGCCGAACTCGAACTCGAACGCCTGGGAACAGGTCGAGCCAGAACGGTTCCTCTACGCGAGCTGACAGCTTAAGCATCTGACGCCTGAAATTGGGTGGAAGAGACAAGGGGCGGGGACAAGTGTCGATTGTTAAGGTCGGGCTCGCCGCGACTGCGGCCCTATGGGTATCTGCCTGCAGCGGAAGCTTAGACGACGTGCGGAAGAGCGCATCAGTCCAGGAGCAGTTCACGAGTTCTCGCGCGCCTGAGATGGCTGCGATATGCATTCGCGAGAAATGGACGAACGGCCCGCTCGGGCAAGACTCTACTACAACTGCCAACAGAACAGAGACTGGCTGGTCCGTTGAGCAGAAAAGGGACCACTTTTATTATGCTGTCGCGACCATATCTCCGAATGGCACCGGAAGCACGATCAAATTCTCGTCGCCCTTCCGGCACGATCAGCACCTCAGGCCACTTGCTGAATGCTCTTGATGCAGATCAGTAGGTGGTGACGTTGTTGCGCAGGGTGGCGATGACTGTCTTTCCGGACACGCTGTCCTTGGCCGCCTGCCAGTTGAAGGTGGCCTGCACGCCGTTCGGGCCTGTCACCGGCGTCTTGGCGCGCGGCAGGTAGACGGCCGGCACCTCGAACACGAGCGAGCGCCCGGCATCGGTGACCCAGCCGAAGGTGAGCGCCACCGGATCGCCGGCGGTTGCCTGGTCGAGCAGGGTCGTGTCGCGGAACCGGGTGGTGATCGAGCCCGACATCATCACCATGCCGGGGTCGGCGTCCTCGATCCGGCCATCGCCGCGGATCGTCTCCACCTTCTCCAGCCCGTTGCTGTAGGTGAAGTCGGCTGCGGTGACGGAGGCGAGCGCCACGCCCGCGCGGGTGACGGCGCCCTGGAACGGCGAGAACCGCTCGATCTCGGCCTCAGCCGGCGTGCCTGCGCCGGAGGTGGCCAGCTTGTTCTCGCCTTGGGCAATCAGCCCGAGGGTCGCGGTGAGCAGGCCTGAGCGCTGCATCTGCACGCGCATCGTGTTGCCGCGGACGCCGAAGTTCTTGCCGTAGCTCGGCACCTCCGGCAGGCCGACCTCGACTGTCATCGACGGCAGGTTCGTGGCGCCCGAGGAGAAGACGTGCTGCTGCCCGTCGGTGATGGCGGTGGTGACCGGTTGCCCCATGAACAGCTTCAGCCAATTGCCGAAGTTGCGTAGATCGATCGGCACCACCACGTCGCCGTCGTTGTTGATGACGTCGCGGGAGGGCGGCAGCGCCTCGCGGCCGTAGCCGAGGAGGTCGGAGGCGATCAGGCCCTGCTCCTCGCCGAGGTTCGACGAGACGAAGGGCAGCTTCCGGTATCCGGTGCTGGGCGGGGTGCCGTAGGTGGTCTCGAAGGCAGCCGCCATGATGGCGTTCGCGCCGCGGGCTCGGGCCATGGGTCTCTCTCCTGGCGGGGTGGTTCAGTTCAGGGGATCGGTCGTGCCGTAGACGGCCACGATGGTGATGAGCCCGTAGCGGGACGTCGGCGCGCCCTCGGAGGTCAGCCCCTCGGTCTGGGCAGCGTTGACCATGAGGTAGTCGCACAGGCCGCCGAGCGTGCGGTCGGCCGCGACCGCCGCGCCGATCGCCTGCATCATGGCGTCGAGGCGGGCCTCGGCGGTCTGCGTCCGGCTCTTGTTCGCGGCGACATCGACCGGGATCTGGTGCTCGTAGATCCACGTCGTCGGGTTCAGCGTCACCTCAGGTTCGCCCGGGTCGCCGTCCTCGATGATGACGGAGCCGCCGGCCGGGATGGTCTGCGGCTTCTCCTCGTTGCGGTAGTGCGTCGCCTTCGGCAGCGCTCCCTTCACGAGATCGACCACCGCCTGGATCACCTGCTCGCGCTTGCTCGGCATCAGGCCTCCCAATGCGCCGCGATGGCGCCCGGCACGCGACCGGCCCAGCGCTTGGCGGTCGCCTCGATGTCGAGCCGCTTCCGGAGCTTCACCTGCCGGACCAGCACGAAGATCACGACGAAGGAGCGGCCCTTGTCGGGACCGGCCTCCCTGATCGGGCGAAAGGACTTGCGCCCCTGGTAGCGCTTCGGCTGCCGCCGGTAGAACGCGTCCGCCACGAGCACCCCACCGCCGTTCTTGCTCGGGACGAAGCGCAGCTTCACGCCGGTCTCGCGCTCCCAGGCGGCGGGCGTCAGCGTGTTGCCCGTCGAGCCCTTGGACCGGCGCTTCGAGACCTGTCGCACGCCTGCCTCGGGCGTCGGGATCGCCAGGAAGCGGCGGTTGCGGGCGGTGATGGTGACGCCGCGGTCGAAGGCGTCGATCAGCTTCGGGGCGTTGCTGGAGACGTAGGCGGCTGCCTCGGTGCTCTCGCCCGTCCGCGGGAAGGTCTGGCCGCGCCAGGTGTTGGCGAGGCGTTGGCCGAGGCCGGATTCGCGCACGTCGCTGCGCAGATCCTCCTTCAGGCCGTCGGCGATCTCGCGCATGCCGGCGGTGACCGAGCGGGCGATCTGCTGCTCGGTGCCCTTCAGCGCCGCCCGGGGATCCGTGACAGTCGCCTTGAACCTCACGGCTCGTCGTCCGGATCGTCAGGCGCGAGCGGCGACACCCCGCAGGTGCGCACCAGCCGGCGCATGTCGATGCGAGCCAAGCTCGTCACCTCGACGGTCTCGGCGACCGCGCCCATCTCGTCGAGGATATCGACCTGATCGCCGACAGTCGGCGCCGACACCTCGGACAGGCGCACCGAGATCAGCATGGCCTCAAGGTCGTAGCGCTGATCGCCCATGCCGATGATGGCCTCGGGCGACAGGCGCAGGATGCGAACGGGCAGACCGGGATCGGTGCCGCCCGAACGCCAGATGGCGTCCTCGCCGTGGTTCGGATCCTCGAACGTGGCGTCGAGCGCCATCGCGAAGGCGCTCATCAGGCCGCGCGCAGCGCCGCGATGACTTCGGCCTTGTTCTTGGCCGCCGAGACGTCGACGCCGCGCTCCTTGGCCAGTGCCTCCAGCTCGGCCCTGGTCTTGTCGCCCAGGTCGTCCTCGGCGGGCCCCGGCTCTCCCTCAGGCAGTACCTGAGGATTGCCGAGAACGGCGTGGCCGGACTCGATCGCCGCTTTCGCGTGCTGGTCCGGCAGATCGCCGATCCAACCGCGCGGCGCGGTGATCTTCTCACCGCGGTCGTTGGTGAAGCCGAAGGCCTTCTTGATGCGAACGTGCATGTCTGCCTCCCTCAGGTGCGGGTGAGCTTCACGATCACGTCCGGGCGCAGACAGATCGGAAGCACGTTCGACTCGGTGTGGATCTCCTGACCCTTGCCGTGCGCCAGCATGTCGGTGGAGACGAACACCTTGGCAGAAGGCGGGATGTTCGCCTCCTGGATGCTGTCCGGAGGCGCCACGTAGCGCTTGAACAGCGGCGTCCCGAGCGGGAGCGCGATCGCCTCGTCGTCTGCGACGGCCTCGCGCGTGATGAAGGTTCCGTCCGGCTGGCGGTAGCGGAAATCCTCGTCGATGCGCTCGATGGTCAGGCCGGCGAAGGTGAAGCTGTCCGCGACGTCCTCGCGGGCCGGGTTCACGGTCGGACCCGCGTAGGACTTCAGGGCTTCCTTGACGCTGGTGTGCCCGACATAGCGGTCGAAGAACCCGGCACCGGCCAGCACCCGCACACCGCTCGCCGGCTGACCGCGCAGCGCCTTGCGGATGATCGCCTTCAGCGCGCGGTTCTTCGCCGCCACGTCGGTCGCCGTGTTGTCGAGATCGAAGTCGACCACGCTCTGCGTGATGCCGAAGGTCTCGAACAGGTCGCACAGCACCCGGCCCGACGCGCTGGTCACCAGCCCGTGCAGGGCACCCCAATCGAGGTGGTGGTGGGTCGCGTCGTGCTTGGCCCGGATCGCTTCCAGCTTGCGATTGTAGACGTTGGCGAGCGTCTGGAGGACGTAGCCGTTGCCGTAGACCATCAGGTTCTGAAGGTCGGACGGCGTGATCGCGTCGTCGAGCGGGAAGTGCGGGATGCGGACCAGCGTCTCCTGCCGATCGGTGCCGAGGTTCTTGTTGCCCGGGCCGCCGCGCTCGCGGTCGGGGATGATGGTGATCTCCCCTTCCTCGATGGCGATGCGGGCGTAGGTCGTGTTGATCGGCGTGTCGGTGAAGATGCGGAGCTGCGCCGGACGGCCGGTCGCGTAGGGCGGGATGTTGATGCTCTCGGTCAGCCGGTCGTCGGCGAACTCGGGAGCGTCGAGAAGATCGAGCGGCGTTGCCATTGGTCAGACCCCCATGCGGGCGACGACGCCCTTGGCTTCGAGAGCGGCCAGAGCGGCCGACTTCTGGGTTTCGGTGATGCCGGCGGGCCATTCCAGGGACTGGATGACCACCTCGGCGTGGCGGGCGAGGACGACGACACGCTGATCGGCGGCCGTCGCATCGACGTTCTCGAGAAGCACGGCCGCGGCGGTTTGCGAGCCGTCGCTGGCCGCCGGAGCGAGCGGGACCAGCTTGCTGGAGGCCGTGATGCGGCCGAGCACGACGCCCGGGCGCAGAATGCCGCTGCCGGTGGCGAGGGTGCCCTCGTCACGGCTGATGCGGTTCCGACCCTCGTTCTTGACGACGTCGGAATCGGTCTTGAGGGAGACGGTCTTGGGGGCCATCGTGCGATCCTCCTCAGTCCTTCACGCCGTGGCGGCGCTTCATGTCGGCGACGAGATCGACGGGCTTGCCGTCGCTGGTCTTCTTCCCGTCCGCGGGGACGTGGCTGGAGATCGAGGTCTCGTTCTCGGCCGCCACGAGCTTGTCGAAGAGGGCGGCGCGGATGTCCTCGACGGTCTTACCCTCGGCGAGCATCTTCGCCCCGAGGTCTTCGGGAATGCTCGCGTCCTTGCGCCGGGCGAGCGCCACGAGGTTCGTCGCCTCACCGGCCGCTGCGATGCGCTTCTTCGCGTCGTCCACGGACACGCCCTCGGTGAGCAGCGTGGCGGTCATGCCGGGCACGCCGCCGGCGGCGCAGAGCCGGGCGATCTCGCCGGCATCGGCGCGCGAGATGGTGGTGCTCGCGTCCACCGTGTTCTTGCCCTCGGCGGCCGAGATCTCGCCGTCGAGGCGGGTGACCTCGGCGGAAGCGGCCTCGAAGTCGCGGGTTTCGTCGTCGGTCATCGAACGGCTGCGCGCGGCGGCGACCAGTTCGGACATGCGGGCGGAGGCCTTCGCGCGATCACGGCGAAGGGCTGCCAGATCGGCGGCCATGATGTCGTCCTTCGGTGAATGGCGCGGTGGCGCCGGGTTACCGGCTCGGGGCCGGATCTCGTGCGGGGTCAGGCCCGCGCGGCACGCGCCCGGCGCTCGGCCGAGGCGGTGCGGGTGAGTTCGACGAGGCTGCGCTCGTAGGTCTGGACGCGGTCGGCCATGCCGGCGGCGACCGCATCGGTCCCGACCTTCACACCGCCGCGGCCGAAGTCGTTCTGCACGCGGGCCGCGGTGGTCTTCCGGCCGCGAGCGACATCGGCGATGAACTGCGCCTCGATGCTGTCGAGGAGCGAGCGGATCTCGGCCGCGCCCTCGTCGGTCTGCGGATCGGGGCGCTTGTTCGGCGCGCTCGACGAGACGATCTCGATCGACAGCGTGCCGGAGGCGTCCGGCTCGACCTGCTTCGGCACCGCCGCCACCACGCCGATCGAGCCGACGATGCCGGTCTTCTCGACGGCGAGTTCGCCCGCAGCCGAAGCGAGCCAGTAGGCGGCGGAGGCGCAGGTGCCGGTGACGTGCGCCAGAACGCGCTTGCGCCCGCGCATGGCGTAGATCTGGTCGGCGAGCGCGTTGATGCCGGTTGGTGAGCCGCCGGGCGAATCCACCATCAGCAGCACAGCGCCGACGTCGACGCTGTCGCGGGCGAGGGCGAGATCGCGGGCCAGCATCGCCGCCGAGGTGCCGGTGCCGGACATCTCGGTCATCAGGTTGGCGCGCGGGAAGATCGGGCCGACCACCGGGATGATCGCCACGCCCTCGCGGGTGAGCATCGCGTAGCGGGCACCTTCCAGGCGCTGCGCGGTCGGGCCGGCCGCGGCGGCAAGGTCGAGCCGGAACCAGTCCTCGCCCTCGGCGGAGCGGCGGTCGGCGCGGCCGTCGCGATCGAGGCTCGCGAGCGAGGCCATGAAATGCAGGTAGTCGGGACGGATCGCCCACGGCTCGGCCGTCAGGGCGCGCAGGGCGCTCGTCATTGCGGCTCCTTCGGTGTGTTGGGCCGGGGCGGATCGTCGGACTGCGCGGGCGCGGCGGCGGCCGGCGTCTTCGCAGCGTTGCGCCCGTCCGAGGTGTAGGTGAGCTTCAGCTCGTCGGCCCGGGCGTTGTCGGCCGCGTTCTCGGCATCGACCTGCTCGACGTCGTAACCGGCCCTGGCGACGACGCGGGTGCGTGTCGAGAAGCCCGCCTGGACCTCCTTCATCTTGCCTTCGACGTCCTGCACCGGGTGAATGTACGACCACGCCTGCGGCACCCACTCGACCGCGTAGGCCTGCTGCCGGGTCATGCCGATCGGCAGCTTCAGCGCGCCAGAGAGAAGGGCGAGGTCGATCCAGCGGCGCCAGATCGGCCGGCAGAACTGGTAGACGACGAGGTGGTGCTGCCAGCGCTCGACGGAGCGGCGGAAGTCGTTGAGGGCGGCGCGCAGCGTGCGGTCGTCCATCTGGCTATAGTCGCCGCTCAGCACCTCGTAGAGCAGACCCACCGCCGCAGCGACGCTGCGCTTGGCCTCGCGCACGAAGGGCTCGAAGTTCGCCCCGACGTCGGCGGGCTCGCACATCTCGACGTCTTCGCCGTCGGCGAGCACCTGCACCGTGCCAGGCTCCATCTCGACGACGCCGACGCCCTCCTCGTCGGCCGGGTCGGAGCCCATCGGGCCGCCGCCGGGATCGCCGTCGTCCGCAGCGTCGAGCGTGCGCTTGATGAAGGCGACGAGGCGGGCGGCGTTCTTCTTCCGCACCAGCTCGGCGTCGAAATACTGGTCGAGGTCGTAGAGCGTCTTCAGCGCTCGCGCGAGCCAGGGCTCGCCGCGGTCCTGGCCGGGTCGGCGGGCCCGGTAGAGGTGGCAGATGTCGCCGGCCGGCACGAGCGTTTCGTCGAGGGTCGCGCCAGTGATGATGCCGTCGCCTGGGTGCTCGCGGCGCAGGTAGTAGCCGGTCCGCGCGCCGATCGCATTGAACTGGATACCCTGACGGATGCGGTTGGTGCCGTCCGTCTTCAGGTGGTCGCAGTGGTCGCCCTCCAGAACCTGAAGCTGGAGCGGCACGGTGAGGCCGTCGGTCAGAAGACGGGTGCGCAGGCGGGTGAAGCTCTCGCCGCCCTCGACCATGCCGGTGACCGCGATGGCCTGCAGCCCGTAGAAGTCGTGTGCTCCGGTCGAATCGGCCTCGTCGGTCCAGGCCAGGAAGAGGCTCTGCAGGCCGGCGCGGAACGCCGCGTCCTCCTGCCGGACCCGCTTCGCCTGCTCATCGCTCAGGCCCGCGACCGAGCGCGCCGCGATCGAGCGCGGCACGATGCCGGTGCCGATAATGTTGTCGACGAGCCGATCGACGGCCGCGCCGGCGAATGCGTTCTTCCGGCTGAGGTCGCGCGACTTCCGGCGCAGCTCGTCGAGCGCGTAGGTGATCGCGGCGTTCGGCCCCCAGGAGCCGACCCGCCACGACCGCGAGCGCCGGCCGGTGCCGCCGGCCACCTCGTAGGGCGTGGACGCGGCGGCGCCCGTGCCGCCGGTGAGGTCGAGCGCCACCGGCTCGGCGACCTCGCCCGTGCCCTTGACCCGCAGGCGGGTGCGGAAGGTCTCGGCCACCGATCAGAACCCGCCGGTGCCGATCATCACGACGCGGCGCGTGCGCCGCCGGGGCGTGCCGGACAGGGTCGCGTCGAGGCCGTCGATGCGGCGGGAGAGATCGCGGCGCGCCTGCTGCATCTCGGCATAGCTCCGGTACGTCGTGCGCCCGCCGTTGTCGGCCTGCTCGATGGTCAGGGCGCCGCTCGCCATGGCGCGGTCGAGGTTGGCGAGCTGCACGCGCAGCTTCGCAAGTTCCTGTTCTTTCGTGTCGGCCATCACCACCTCGCCGGCCCTCTGCGGGCCACGCTGCGCCGGGTGCGGCGCTTCATGTTCCGGTCTGCCAGCGAGTTCGCGACCACGGCCGGCGGGATCTCCGCCGGCAGTTCCGGCGCTTTCCGCTCGATGCCGAGGGCATCTTCCAGCCCTCGCCACTGCGTCTCGCGCCAGCGGTCCCACCCGCGCATCGCCGCGAGGCCGCGGGCGTAGTTCGCGCAGTCCAGCCACTCGTTGCGGCGGCCGCCGATCGGCACCCATTCGCGCCGGGTCTTTCCCCGGCTGAGGCTCACCACCAGCTCCTCGGCGGTGAGCTGCTGCACGCCGTCCTCGGACACGTCGTGCGGGAGGTGGACGAAGCCGGCCGGGAACGCCGCGCCGGCGGCGGGACGCTGCAGGCCGAGGCAGCTCATCAGCTCCTGCTTGGCGAGTGAGACGCCGATACGGACTGTCTTCAGGCCGCGCCGGATCTTCTTGCCCCTCGGGTTCGCGTCCTTCGTGCCGAGGCCGAGGAAGACGTTCGAGTAGCTGTCCTGGCCGTCGATCGCGTGGACGTTGCCGCGGCCGGCCTGGGACCGGACGAAGGCGTAGACCACGTCGGTGAAGGCGCTCGAATCGATGCCCCAATCGCGCACCGCCATCTCGGCGCCGCCGATGTGCTCCCAGGTCTCGTCGAACATCGCCGCCAGTTCGGCCCAGACCGTCGGCCGAGCGGTGTCGCCGGTGAGTACCTTGTGTTCGACGAGCCAGCGCTCGCGGTTGCGCCCGAAGCCCCAGACCGAAACCTCGAGCCGGTCCTTCTGCACGTCGACACCAGCGAACAGGATCAGCGCGCCGGCCGGGACCGTGCCGGACAGGTAGTCGTCGCGCCGGGCGTAGACGTCCTTCCACTCGGGGGCGTCAACGCCCTCCCGCCACGTGCGGGCGAGCTGCGTGTTGAAGAAGGTCCGCAACGCTTCCGGCCCCCGTCGCAGCGCCCGCGCGAATTTCGCGACCGTCTCCTTGATGGTCTGCTTCGGGGCGTAGAGCTTGGAGGCCTGCCCGCCCGCGTGTTCGTTCGGGACGGCCTCGCAGCCGCAGGACCGGCAGAGGGCCCGCCGGACACCGTAGGCTTCGGGCGCCCACCGCTCGGGCACTTGGTTCTCGCCGCAGCAGGTGAACGAGGCCGTCTGCCGCCATTCGATCTTGCGGAGTGCGACGAGCCGCTGCGCCTCGGTCCAAGGCTGCTCGCAGCTGACGCACTCGTACCGCGCCGAGGCGGTGATGATCTTGCCGCCCTCGTCCTTGTCGAACTTGATCTGCTCCCATTCCATCGCCTGCCAGGCCGCGCAGTGCGGGCAACAGACGAAGGGCTTGCGCTGGTCGCTCTCGTCGTAGCTCGCCTCGATCGCCGAGCGGCCCGCAATCGTTGGAGAGCAGGCCACCACCGTCAGGCTGTTGGCCTTGAACTCGGCTTGCCGCTCCTCGGCGAGGTCGATCGGTGAGCCCTCGCCGCCGGCCGAGAGCGGGTACTTGTCGATCTCGTCGCAGACCAGCAGCCGGATCGGCCGCATGGCGAGGTTGGTCGGGCTGTTGGCGCCCACGAGGGTGATGTGGCCCCCGGGAAATTGCTTGTGCGTCAGGGTCGCGCCCGAGTCCCGTGACTTGGCGTCACCGAACAGATCGCGCAGCACCCGCGTGTCGCGGATCATCGGCGCGAGCCGGTCCTTCGAGAAGGTCTCGGCCGCGTCGTCCTTCGGGAACACGCCGAGGATCGGGCACGGCTCGACGTGGATGAAGCGCCCCGCGATGTTCTCAATGCAGGTGGTCTTGAGCAACTGCGTGCAGGCCATCAGCGTGATCTTGCTGACGCCCGGTTCGGTCGCCCACAGCATCGGCCCGCGCGCTACCTCGACACGCGAGGCGATGAAACGGCCGCCGTTCGAGCTCTCCTTGCTCAGCCGGCGATACCGCTCCGCCCACTGCACCACGTCGAGATCAGGGGGCGGTGTCAGACCGCGTCGCCACGCGCTCCGCAGGCTCGCGGTGTCAGCCGAACTCGCCGGCGGAGGGCTCGCCGAGTTCGGCGAGGTGCTTTTTGACATAGGCGGTCAGGACCGGCGTCAGCTGCCTCGGTTCGATCTTGAGCTCGTCGGCCATCTCGATCGCGACCCGGGCCGGCCACGCCAGCCAGGCATCTCGAAGCGCCCGGCCCTCCTCGAAGAAGGCTGACTCGGCCGCGGGCCGATCAACGAGCTTGCTGCCGTCCCGCTCGACGATCTGCTTCCGGTGGAGGCCGAGCCAGTTCTCCTTGCGCCGGACCGCAATGGCCGTCGGCAGGTTCGGGTCGTCGGGGTCGAAGGCATCTTCCTGGCCGCCGTCGCCATCAAGGGGCGCCGGACGGGGCTGGGGCTCGGGAGCAGGCTTCGGCGCCGGCTTCGGAGCAGCCGCTGCGTGGGAGGCGTTGTTACCGTCCTTGGCCCTCACCGGGCGATGGGTAACACCGCCTCGATAGGTCGTTGGCCTCTGGTCGAGGTTCCACTCGGTGGCTTCCACATCGACGCGGCCGGTGCCGTCGAGAACGAGTAAGCCCTTCTGCTTCCAAGTCGTTACGGCCTTGCGCGAGACGCCGCGATGACGGGCGAACTCGGCCTGGCTGAGAAATTTTGCCCCGCTCGTCTCTGCCATGGGCGCTGTTACCCGTCACCGCGTTACCGGGTTCCACGACCCTGGCGCTAGGAAAGCTGGGGGCCCCGACCACCCGTATAGGTTCGGGGGTGCCAGGGTCCCCCGGGGTTCGGGGCGGGGGCGCTCCGGCCTACCTGTCGAGATGCGCCTTGATGCGCCGACCCGGCACCGTGCCCTGCAGGTCGATCACCCCGCCAAACCTGATCCGTCGCCACCGATAGGTCGGGCGCCAGTTCACCGGGCTATGCGGGGCGCCGGGCATCCACATGTTGATCATGCGGGTCTCTTCGACCTCGTAGGCCAGCAGGCCGAACCAGAGGCCGCGGAGGCGGGTGCGGCCGGTCGGCTTCCACTCGTCGCGCGCTTCCATGCCCAAGGCATGAAAAAGCCCCGCAGCGGGTCATCCGCTCGGGGCGCGTCTTTCCAATCATGAGAAGTGGCAGGGCCTATGGCGGCCTCACATCCGTCCTCGCGCAGCCACCGAGCTATTCCGCTTCGTTCGTGAGCGCGCGAGAAACATTAGAGGGCGACTATCAGAAGTCAACGCCGCGATAGGCATCACGCGGCCCTATGCACATCCTCGATTGGCAGCCGGTAGTCGAACGGTGCGCCCATCACCTCCAACGAAATGATGCCGACCGCGCCGCCGTCCGACGTGCCGACGAACTTGCCGACGAAGCCGCTGAACAGGCCCGAGCCGGCGCGCACCTCTTCCCCTGCCTGCATGCCTGCGAGCGGCGTCAGGTTCGTGCGCCCGGCCATCTCGTCCTCGCCCCATTGCCGAAGCCAGCGCAGGCCGGCTGGGTTCATGGCGAGCGGGCCGCGGTTCGCCGAGCCGAGGATGCCGGTCAGCCCATGCAGGTTGCGGCCGTCGATGTCCCGCTCGCGCAGCACGGCCAACGTCTCGTCGCAGAGGCCGCCCAGAACGCCCAGGAACAGATAGGACCGCATTGCCGGGCGCTGCTGCTCACGACGGGGCACGCGCAGGTTCGAGCGAACAGCGCGCCGCCACAGGTACTCGCAGGGCACGTAGGGGATGAACGGCGTCTCGTCCTCGCGCACTCCGCGGAGCATGGCGCGCCGGATGCTGGCCGCCGCCGACAGCTCACGGCTCGGTGCCGTCGTGCAGACGTACCAGCGCACGGCCGAGGCGTAGAGGTTCGGGGTCTTGTTCCGGCGCTCGGCCGGGATCGGCTCGTCCTTGGCGATCACCGCGTTGTGCTGCGGGGTGACGCGGGCTTGAAGCGCTGTCCGATGCCTGGGCGGTGAGGGGATTGGTGCGACCGACCTGCGTTGCGCAGATCCCAGAGCTACAAGGCTCAACCAGCACGAGGCCAGCCTAAGCCGCACCAAACTCTGAAACTGCTGCCCTAGTCGGGCCGCTTGCGCGGCGAGGGCTATTGTGAAGAGACACTTCACCCATCGCGAGAAAACGCGAGCCAACTGCGGCTCTAGCGGCTTCTCACGACGGACTGCTGGTCCCGATGGAGTTCTCAGCAGGCGGACTATGTCCTGACGCTCGGGTCTCGGCCAACGGCCTAAGCTCAGCGAGCGCCTTCGTCGTGCCTGCAAAGATGCAGCAGCGAATCGCCAAGTCAACCGCTGGGCCGAATGCTGCCGTTTTTTTCCACAGGCGGGCGCGTTCGATTGTAGAGCCATTCAATCGGCGTCAGGACGGGCGTAGCTTGCCCGAAGATCATCGCCTCGATCCGAACTGCCGGGCCATCGCCGCTGGCCGTCACGACGCCCTGGAACGACGAGAAGGGGCCGCCGAGAATGTCCACGCTGTCGCCCTCGGCGAAAGCAGGCAGCGGCACTGCCTCGACCGAGCCCGCCTCCAGCGCCGGCCGCAGGTCATCGTCGTACCACCCGGTTGCCTCCTCTCGCGCCATCTTGGCGATGGAGCCGCACCGCATCGGCGCTGGCTTGCCGTTGTTGGTGACGATGGCGGACACCTCCATGCGATTTCGGCCAAGCAGGTCCGTCTCGTAGAGCGGGTCAAGCGATTGATCGGCGCGGATGCCGACGAACACATAGCTACCCAGCAAAGGTGTCTGAAGCTGCTTGCGGATGCGCCAGTCGCCGCGGCGCGATTCCTTCCAGTGCGTCCGCATCGGAGCGTAGGCTTGCAACCCGGCCTCGCGGATCTTGCGAACGGCATGCGCGACGCGGCCTGGGCGCGCCGTCACGGCATGCCACCACAAGCGCTCGGCGCCGGTCGCGATGCGACACGGCTCAATCCTCTCGCAGATCGGCAAGGCGATCTCGCGCCTCCGGTTGAGCGGAACGCGAGCGAAGTGGACGGGCGTCTTCTTGGCCGAGCCGTAGCGGCCCAGGTTCGAGGTACTCATGCGCGGCGGCCTCTGGTGGGTCGCCACGGTCACGGTCGGAATGTGCGAGGGGGATGATAGCGGACGGATAAAAGGTGGCAAGCGGGCCATGGGGCTCGCCCCCAGGTGATGGGCTGATCTGAGTTCTTTCGGTTCATTCGGTTCTTTCGGAGAACCTATAAGAAATACCCCACCCATGAATGGATGGGGAAGGAACACTCCGAAAGAACCGAAAGAACTAGATATAAACCATATATATGTATATATATTATATATATCAATGACTTAGCTGGGGCAGTTCCTTCGGAAAAAGCGCCCGAAAAAACCCCCGCAAGAACCGAAGGAACTGGCCAAAAAAATCTAGTTCCTTCGGAGCCCTCCGAAGGAACTCCCGCCTTTTCCGCTGCTTGAACCGCTGCGTCCGCGCACAAAAGAAACCGCCCGGAAGGGCGGCCAATCGCAGATCTGATGGGGCGCTTAGCCGAGCTCGGCGAGGTAACGCCCAACGCTCGCGGCGAGCATCAATCGCCTTCGCCGGGGCCAGTCCGGCGGCGTTGCCTCAAATACGTCCCAGAGGATTTTTTCGGTCGCCGCGATGTCGGCGCCTGGATACCAAGCGTAGAGCTTCCTGGCCTCGCCCAAAGCCTCGCGAAGAGTTTTGAAACCGTCGTAGGCGACCGTCTCACCGCCCGCGTAGATCTGCCCCTCGGACAGCACCTCATGGCCCGCCCAAGGTACTTCAAGCGCCTCGTGCCAAGCTTTGAAGGCGCTGAGGGTATGGGTGACGATCTCGTTCACACAGGAGCTCCATTCTTCGATTTTCGAGATGGCCGAACGTAGGCGTAGACATCAGGCTTTCGGCCCCCCGATGCGGTCGATCCGCCCTTTTCCAGCACCACTTGCCCACCTTCGCACAGACTTCGGAGGATGCGATCCGTGATGGCCGGCTCCCACCTGCCGTCGATCTTGCGCGTGATGTCGGACCGTTTGGCTTCCCGCACGTCTCGTATGTAAGCAAGAACCAGCTTTTGGTTGGCCTGGAACTCTGTCTCAGCCATTCGCGCAGACGCCTCTCGAATCATGAACCGTGCGGAGGCAAGCGCGACGGACGCGCCCCATCGATAATCGCGTTCGGTGACGACCGCGCGCCGCCCCATGGCCGACACCGCATGGATTGTGGCGAGCCGGATCGCCATTTCAGCCGTTCGTCCGAGATAAGGCGAGGCTTCATCGTCGTCGTCGCGCCAGTGCGCGATACGGCGTGCGAGGCTTAGATGCATGGCCTCTACCTCCGGCGCAGCCCATCGAACCTTGTAGATGTCGGCTGGGTGCTCTTCCCCGACGAGAGCCGTGAGCGCTTGCAGGTTGCCAGCATTGGGCAGGATGGAAGCCAGCCGCTGCGATAGGCTCGGCGGCACCACGAGCCGGTTCAGAAGTTCGTCGCGCTCCTCGGCCGGCGGGTCGGCCATGATGACGGTGAAGCGATTAAGAAAGCCATTGTCGACCGAGGCGCCCGTGATGGATCGATAGAACTCGTTGAGGGTGGAGGCGCCCATAAGCGTGAGCGCGGGCGAAGCGAGGTATTCGCCTGCGGCGCCTGCCTTGGCGAAGGTGTGCCAGTCGTCGCCTGGAAGGACTGACCACAGCTCGCGCAGCACAGAGCTGATGGCGTTTTCATGTGTCGTTGCTTTACGGCTCGACATTTTCGCAAAAATGGCAGAGCCGATCTCATCGACCGTAGCAACGGCGGTCCGCGAAGTCTTAAGCGTCAGTTCGATTGCCGAGCCAGACATGAACTTTCCGGATTGCAGGATGCAGCCGTAGCCAGAGGCTTTGAGCAACTGCCCCACCGCTTTGAAGGGCCGATCCTTCCCGACCGATGTGGCGCCGAGGTTGACCAGAAAAAGGTGAGTAGCTGAGCCGGTAGGGCCCATGAGATGGCGCGAACAGATGCCCGCTAGGACGGAGATGGCGGCAGTCATGGCAAGCGGGCGGTTGGGCTTGCGGGACGTTCCGACGATCCAATCCGTGATGTCGCCGAGAAGCCCATCTGGGCGGGCGATATCCCCGAAATCGTAGTCGCCCCCGATGGGATCGTCGTCGATGGCATGGTCGGCTGTCTCGATGACCTCGCCGGTCTCGGCATCGATCAGCGTGCCGTCCGGCTCGCGCTGAACCTGACGCGCCAGCAGAGCGGCCGCCGCCTCGGCGCCGCGCGTGTCCGGCACCTCCTCCGGGCAATAGCGGGGGGACCGAGCCCCGTCGCGCAACGCTCGGGCGATTGTGCCGCGCTGGCCGAGCGCCTTGTCGTTGGCCGGGATACCCCAGGATGCGGCGGCGTTGTGGAGCGCAGCATATGCCTCCTGCTCGGTCAGGCATCCGCCGCCAACGAGCTGGCCGATCCGGAACGCACAGAGGTTTGCGGTCTCGTTGCGCGTGCCGGGAGCGGCCATGGCGAGTTCGCGCATCTCGGCTTCAAGGGCGCGCTCGCCGTAGGCTCGGCGCCGAACATCGGAGACCGGAGCACCTGGCTCGATACGAGCCGCGCGGTTCTCCTGAACCTCGTGTTGGCCCTGCAGGATCTCCACGAGCCAATCGGGGATTTCAGGCGCGGAGAGGATGTCGTAGCCATTGGCCTCGTAGCGCCGCCCGTCGAGCAGCGTCGCGCCGGGGGCGATGACGTAGCCGCCCTTGCCGCGCACATCGATGCCGATCTTGCCGCGCTTCGGGGGCAGCGAGCCGCGTCCGTTGCCGAGGTCGCGCCCGCCGCGGCGGAAGTAGCGGTGCTCGCCGCCCGAGGGGGTCTCGACGGTCGGCGCATCGTCGTCGCGCCCGTCCAGAACCGCATACCAGTCAGCGACGCCGCCCTCGCCATCTGCGTCGATCACGAGGAGGTCGGCTCGCCCAAGATGAAGCGCCGGCAGAGCATCGGGGTTCTGCTCCCACCACGTCCGGATCTGCCGCTCGTTCGTGGTGGCTGCCGAGTGCCAGAACACGCCGCGCAGCGGGCACTTCACCTTCTCGCCGCTGGCGTAGCAGGGGAAAACCGGAACTCCCGCCCGCGACCATTCCAAGGCCACGTCGAGGTTGCTGAGTGCTTGGTGGAGCGCGGGGTCGAAGAGAAGGCCGAGGTCCGCCATCGGTCAGCCCTCCCCTTCGCCATCCTCCTCATCCGGCGTTCGGGGCACCGCCTCGTCGATCTGGGCTCGGATCGCGGCGGGGTAGGCTTCGAACACGACCTCTAGAAACTGCTGCCAGTTCAGCGGGTCGAGTTTGGCAAGGTCGGTCTCGCCGATCCGGTCGAGATAGCCGCCTCCGACGGCCCCCGCTGCGAGAATGGCTTTGGTCTGGATTTCGTCGAACGCGCTGGCACGCATGGCAAAGGCTCTCGATCCGTAGTGACCATCGGCGCACTCTTGGCAGAGCCAACCGACGCTTCTTCCTTTCTCGACCCCGAGCCCAGTCGCTGTCTGGCAACAGACGAAGCAGGCTGCGGGGTTGTCGAGGTGGCGGGTCATGGCATCACGCCGCCTCCCTCATCGCGTCGCGGTAGCCGACGATCTCGTGGTACTTGCCGTTCTTGCGCACGCGGATCTCGGCCGGCATGGCGAGTTCGTCTGTGCGGTCCAGGGCCTCGGCGACGCTCTGCGGCGCCCAACCGCCGCCGCGGTCGGACCACCAGCGCTCGGCGCGGCCTCGGACGCCGCCCGTGTGCTCCAGGCAGACCCAGAGCCGATGCGTGCTCACCCCGCAGTGGAACGAGACGCACAGGCTGTCGGGTGAGCCCGCCTTTGTGTGTCGCTTGAAATCCCAGCCGGTGACGCGCAGCCACGGCGGGGCTTGGCTCGACAGGATCAGGCTTTCGGCATCAGCCTGCGCCTCGTGCTTCGGCGCCTCGTCGCGGGTCCACTCGTGGCCACAGGTGACGCAAGTTCGGGCGTTGAGCGCGTTGAGGCTCTGGCAAGCCGGGCACTCTTTCGCGCGGACCTGTTCGACCTCGGCCGCCGCGGCGCGGCCGCCCTTGGTCTTACCTGCGACCACGATAGCGTCCACCGGGCCGTGGCGCCGGACATTGCCAGCATAGTCGAGGATCAGGCAGTCGGTCTTGCCGGACGCGAGGCGGGTGCCGCGGCCGACGATTTGCACGTACAGGCCGACCGACAGCGTGGGCCGCAACATCGCCACCAGATCGACGCCAGGCGCGTCGAAGCCGGTCGTGAGCACGGCGCAGTTCGTGAGGCACCGAAGCCGGCCCTCGCGGAACTCGCGCACGAGCCTATCGCGCTCGCCGGCCGGGGTTTCACCCGAGATCATCTCGGCGCGGATACCCCGCCGCCGCACAGCATCACGCAGGTGCATCGCGTGCGCCACGCCGGAGGCGAATAGAAGCCAGGACTTGCGGCCTGCCCCGAGCGTGACGAGCTCGGCGACGGCGGCTTCCGTCACGTCCTCGCGGTCAACGGCAGCCTCGAGACTGCCGGCGACGAACTCCCCGCCGCGGCGGGCCACGCCCGACACGTCGAGCGTAGTCGCGGTCGCCTTAGACACGAGCGGGGACAGGAACCCGTCTTCGATGCCTTGGCCGATGCCATAGGAAAAGACGATCTCGGAGAACACCCGGTCGTCGCCCTCGTCCAGCCGGCCAGAGTCGAGACGGTAGGGAGTGGCAGTGAAGCCCGCGACGCGCAGGTCCGGCGTCGTGGCCCGCAGATCGTCGAGCAGGCGACGATACATGCCGTCGCCGGCCCGCGGCACAAGGTGGGCTTCGTCGATCAGCACGAGATCTCGAGGCCCGAGCTGCGCGGCCGCGCGATAGACGGACTGGATCGAACAGAACAAGATGCGGGAGCGCCAGTCGCGGCGCCCAAGACCGGCCGAGTTGATCCCGACCGGAGCTGCCGGCCAAAGGCGCAGCAGCGCCTTGGCATCTTGTTCGACGAGCTCGCGAACGTGGACCACCACGAGGATGCGCATCTCGGGATAGCGCTCGAGCAATTCGCGGATCAGCGTCGCGAGCATGACCGACTTGCCGACGCCAGTTGCGGCTTCGACGAGCGGGTTTTCGCCGCCGTTCGCCCAAAAGTCGAAGACGGCATCAACGGCGTCGCGCTGGTAGGGACGGAGAGTAGTCAAAGGAGCCTCCCCTTGCGGCGAGCGAAATCGATAGGATCTTGGTCTTTCTTCTGCAAATTGCAGGTTGCGCACAAAATCTGCAAATTATTCGGCCAATTAGTCCCGCCCCTTGCGAGAGGAACGATATGATCGACGTGATATTTATTTTTGAGTTCTATCTTGCAATATGCGCACTTGCTCGATTGTTGCTTGAGTATCCTGCCTATGTCCTTCAAAGAATGGGTGCCGTCCGCCCCTTTCTTTCGAGCCTTCCGGTTTCTCGACGACTTTAGCCAAGGATCGGGATTTCTCTTGTAATTGTCGCGCTGGCGACCCAATATTTTTTCCCTATTTCGCTCGTAGTTCTCGCGCCTTTTGCCGAGATATGCCTCAGGGTTTCGGGCGACTCTCTCTTTGAAAATTTCGTATTGCCGTTGTGATCTGAGCTTCCAGCTTTCCCGGCTTTTTGCTTTCACATCGTCGCGCAAACCGCGCAGGCGACAGCATTCAAGGCATGACCCGTTGGACGTCTGCCGGAGCGCCATATGCCCGTTACGGTGTAAAGGGCGGACCAATTTTAGGCCGCCGTGGCGGAGTAAAACCAGGCCACGGACTGCGGACAGCCTGAACGATGAAGGGGCCCGATCGGGCCTCTTCATCGTTTGTCGCGGATCGTGAGGTCAGGCTGGCCGGATCTCGCCCGTCGCGGGATCAGGGTCATCAAGGGTGGCCTGGTTTTGCTCCGCCCTGTCTGTGCGGCCCCGCCGGCTGCGGGAGGATCTGAGGCGGTAGCTGTCTCCGTTCAGGCTCAGGATGCTGACGTGATGGGTCAGCCGATCCAGCAGCGCACCGGTCAGCCGCTCCGAGCCCAGGACCGAGGTCCAGTCCTCGAACGGAAGGTTCGAGGTCACCACCGTCGAGCCGCGCTCGTAGCGCTGGGACAGGACCTCGAACAAAAGCTCGGCCCCCGTCGGCGACAGCGGCACGTAGCCGAGTTCATCGACAATCAGCAACTTCACCGCGGCCAGCTCCCTCTGAAGCCGGAGCAGGCGGCGCTCGTCACGCGCCTCCATGAGCTGGTTGACCAGCGAGGCCGCCGTGGTGAACGTGACCGAGAAGCCCTTCTGGCAGGCTGCCAGTCCGAGAGCCAGGGCGATGTGCGTCTTGCCGGTGCCGGAGTTGCCGAGCGCGATGACGTTCTCCCGACCGAGGACGTAGCCGCAGCGCGCCAGCTCCAGCACGAGCATCTTGTTCAGGCTCGGGATGGCGGCGAAGTCGAAGGTGTCGAGGCTCTTCACCGCCGGGAAGCGTGCCGCCCGGATCCGGCGCTCGACCATGCGCCGTTCGCGGTCGATCAGTTCCAGCTCAACCAGCCGCAGCAGATAGCGGGGGTGGTCGAGGCCGCTCCGGGCGCAGTCCCGGGCGACCTTGTCGTACTCGCGCAGGACCGTCGGCAACTTCAACTGCTTGAGGTGATGGGCGAGCAGGACGCCCGGTGTCGTCTCATCGCCGCTCACGCTCATGCCGCCACCTCCGGCACCAGCACCGTGTAGTCGGCGGCCATCGTCGCGCGCACCGCAGGCCGGGGCAGATGCGGGTAGGCCGACAAGTCGAGCCGAGGCGGCCGCCGTTCGAGACGGGCCAGCGCGATCAACTTGACCGCATCGAAGCCAATCGCCCCGAGCCGGATCGCCTCGGTGACGGCCCAGGCCACGAGGTCCTTCGGCATCGCCTCCATCAGGCGCAGCACCTGGATGAACTCGCGCTTGCCGCGGTTGCCCATGCGCGCCTCCAGAAGGTGGCGCAGGTGCTGGAACGCCTCGGGCAGATCCCAGCCCTGGAGTGCCGCGGCTTGGTCGAGGGCGTTCGGCTTGGTCTCGATCAGCGCGAGGTAGTGCAGAGGTTCGGCGACGAAAACGCCGCTGCCGTAGCTGCGCGGGTGCCGGGCGATCTCGACCCCCGCACACAGGATCACGACTTCCTCGACGAAGCCCTTCACCAGCACGTCCCGGAAGCCGTAGGTGGTCGGCACCGAGTAGTCGTTGCCGCGATAGCGCACCAGCGCGGTCGACGAGACGCGCCCGGCCCTCTTCTCGCACGGCTCCAGCGGCACCGCCGGCAGGGCTCGCAGAACCACTCGATCGGCCATGAGCCGCGTTCCGATGCTCTCGGGATGCCGCCCGGCGCACTCGTTCTGCCGAGCTCGGCAGCGGCGCTCCAGGTCAGCGTTCAGCGCCTCGAACGAGGCCGCCTCCGGAGCCGGGGTCATGAAGTGGGACCGGGCGAACTTGACCAGCCCCTCGACCTTGCCCTTGTCGTTGCCCCTGCCCGGACGGCCGAAGCGATCCCGGAACAGGCAGTGGCTCACCAACTCGGTGAAGGCGCGCGTACGCTCACGCTGTCCGTCGCCGCAGATCTTGGCCACTGCGATTTTGGTGTTGTCGTACAGGATCGACAGAGGCACGCCGCCGAAGAAGGCGAAGGCGGCGACATGCCCGTCGAGAAAAGCTTCGGTGGTCTCCCGCGGATACGCCTTCACGAAGCAGGCGTCGGAGTGCGGCAGATCCATGCAGAAGAAATGGATCTTGCGGCGCACGCCAGCGATGGTGGCGACCGCCTCGCCAAAATCGACCTGGGCATGGCCGGGCGGGTGGGCGAGCGGCACGAAAGTCTCCTGCCCCCGTGCTCGGCAGATCCGTACGTGGTCCTTCACCACGGTATAGCCACCGGCATAGCCGTGCTCGTCGCGTAGGCGCTCGAAGATCCGCTTGGCCGTATGGCGTTGCTTGAGCGGTGCAGTCCGGTCCGCCTCAAGGATCGCCGCGATCACTGGCAGAAGAGGCCCGAGCTTCGGCTTCTCGACCGGCTTCGAGCGTGTGTAGCCCGGCGGCAACGAGAACCGACACATCTTGGCGATCGTCTCTCGGCTCAACCCGAAGACCCGAGCCGCCTCACGCCGGGACTGGCCCTCGATGAACACGAACTGCCGAACGGCTGCGTAGACTTCCACGACGAACATCCTCGGCTCCTCTCGAAAGAGAAGCCTCTCCACTGGCCGGCTTTTACACCGCCCGCATCAGCACAAAGCCGACGCTCCAGTGGATGGTTTTGTCACCGCCCTACACAACCGCCCGAGCTGAGCAGAACATGCACTCGACGGCGCCCTTCTTGGTCGGGTCGTCGTGCAGCCGCGCGGGCGGGGCGTCGAGCGCCACGATGCGTTCGATCCGCGCGATGATGGCGAGGCAGAACGCGGGATCGTACTCGACCCGCTCGGCGTGGATCTCGTCGGTGTTCTTGTTGACGACGAGGTAGAGCCCGCGGCGCAGACCCTCGGCGTGCATGTAGAGTTGCAACTGCGCGTGATGCTCGGGCTTCGTTTCGCGCACCGGCCCCTTCACAATCGCCTTGAACGATTTGTCGTTGGCCGACTTCGTTTCCACGACGTGCGGGGTCTCAGGCGCCTCGGGCAGACCGGTCGCGACCGCATCCATCTTGCCGCGGATGTGCCCGCCGGCCAGTTCGACACGAAATTGCTTGCCGGTGGTCTCGTCGATCTCGAACACGTCGCAGCCGATCATGCGCAGCATGTCGAGCAAGCGGCGCTCGTAGACGTTGCCGGTCTCGAAGATGCGCTGGCGCTGGCCGGTGGCGGGCTCGGGTGCGGCGCACCAACGGAATTGGTAAAACAGCGCCCGGTCGCAGGGGTGGATCACCTGAGACATCGACACGCCGAGGCTGTCGCCGTTGCGGGCGGCAGCCACGTAGGCGGCGTCGATGGCGGCGACGGTGTGCGAGAGGGGGGCGGGAATGGCGGCCATCAGGCGGCGACCTCCGACTTGCCGAGGCCGAGCAGACGGTAGGCGTCGCCGACCGCACGGGCCTGCACCTTGGCGTCAGACAGCGCCGAGTGGTGGACATCGTTGGCGCAGCGATACTCGGCAAGTGATGAGATGCCAGCGAGATCGAAGATGGTCCGCGTGTCCCGAAGGTCGCGGAACTTCCATGGCGCCGGCACACCACACTTCTTGCAGGCGGCTTCGATCAGGACTGGATCAAAGCTTGCGCCGTGAGCCCAAATCCGAACCTCCGCCCCGCACCCGCGCAGCCAAGTCCCGAGATCGGCAAGGACTGAAGCTAACGGTTGGGCATCAGATTTAAGGAACGTCGAGGCGATTGCATCTTGTCCCTGCCCGGCCCACCAGATGACCGTCTGGGGGTCGATGGTCAGGCCGCGATCAACCGCATCGGCGAGATTGATGTTGGCCTCAAAGCAGACGCCAAGCAGTTCTGTGAACGGGTCGAACGCGACTGCGCCGATGGAAAGAATGGCAGAGCCGGGCGCTGTGCCGAGGGTTTCGATATCGACCATCACGTGAGTGACGGCATGGGTGTCCTGTGCCATGGATCGGGTTCTCCGAACGGCTCGAAAGGGTCAGACGGGGTGCGGGCGACCGGCTAGAACTTCCCGGGACCGGCCGGTCGCCCGGCAGCGCTAGAACGGCACGTCGTCGTGGTTTACGGTGCGCGCCGCGCTCTGCGACGGCCGCTCCCACGGCTTGGAGCCGCCACCGCTACCGCGAGCGGGCTGAGCCGACTGCTGCGGCCGCTGAGCCTGCGACGGCGCCTTGCTGACCGGCGGCTGGCCGGAGCGACCCTTGTAGCGCTTCACCGCGTTGCGAGCGTCGTAGGTCTTGCCATCATCCCCCGTGCGCTCGGGCTCGATCTTGAGCGTGACGACGAGCGGCTTGAAGTGCAGATCCTCGCTGTCGGTGAGCGCACCCGTGTTCGTCGCGGTGCAAATATCGGCCAGCGCACGCTGAGCGATCTGCTGAGCCTTGGCGCTCTTGTTCCGGATGTTGAGGTTGTCCCACACCTTCCGGTTTGCGAACGGGCCGTCGATGATCTCAAGCGTGAGCCGCAGCATCTCACCGCTTTTGTTCGGCTTGATCTCGCTCTCGACGATCTGAGCGTTGTAGTCGCCCGCGGGCATCGGATCGAACGAGCCCTTCTCGTCTTCCGGCACATCGGACGGATTGAAATGCATTCCGAGGTCGGCCATGACGATTACTCCGCTGCGATGCGAGCCGCGTCAGCGGTCGCGAGATGGGGGAAGAACGGGGCGAGTTCGGTAAAGCCCTTGCCGGGCTCGTAGAGCGTCTTTTCAGGCAGGCCGTAGCGGTTGCCGGCGGCGTAGGCCGGGCGGCTGGTGGCATGCATCCAGACGGAGCGGCCGCCCTGCCCGATCGCCCGGTTCTTGTTGAAGCCAGCGTCTTCGGTCTTCACCGTCACGTCGGGCTTAAGCAGCAGCACGACATCGACCTCGCGCTTGAGGAAGTCGCGCGCCTTGTCGTGCAGGTCGATGTCGTAGCGCGAGTAGCCCACCGTCTCCGGATCGTCGAAGCGCTCGATCTTCGAGTGCGCGATCAGGATGATGGTCATACCTTTGTCGCGGCGAAGGGCGTTGAGGCCGTCAAGCACTTCCTGCCAGACGGCCAGGGCGTAGATGTAGCCCTTGCCGTAGCCGAAATCCTCGATCCGCTTCTTCTTGTTGCCCTTGTCGTCGCCGCGCTCGCCGGTCTCGGCCCACACGATGGGCTGCAGCGCGGTGATGCTATCGAGGACGACCGTCTTGAAGTCGTGCTCGTTGGCGTAGAGCATGCCGATCGCGTCCATCAGGTCCGCGAACGTCTCGATCTTGCCGAGCGAATGGATGTCGAGGACGCCCTCACCTTCCTCAGTTTGGAGGAACACAGGTGACTCAAACTCGGAGCTGAGCGTGGTCTTGCCGCTCTTCTCGGGTCCATACATGAGGATGGCCGGCGGACGCGGGCGCTTCCTCTGGTTCAAACTTTCCCAGGATACAGCCACTCTTCATTCTCCTGTTGTCGCCACTGTCTTTCGACCCGCAGGGCCGGTCCGGGGGCACCCGAAACCAAGACAGTGAGTGGCGACCTGACCGCCCGTCGGCGGGATCTCGGGTGCCCCTCGGTGCCTCTAAGCGCCCAGCTCGGGGGAGGCCGACGCGGCAGCCTCCCCGTCGCCGGCACATCCCGACCGCGCCGCGGTCGTGGAACTGATGAGCTTGTCGGCGGCGAACGCAGCGATCAGCGCGGCATCCGCGCGATTGTGGTCCTTCTTCCGCTCGAAGCGCTCGGAAGTGGCAGGGAAGAGCCTGATCGCCATGGCGCGGCCGGCTTCTTTGCCAAGGTCGCCGCCGGGAAGGCGCATGTGCTTCTTCCAAGAATTCGGGGTCACGAGGTGCGTCGGCACGCCAGAGACCGTGAGTGCGGCGCGCGCGGCGCCGTAGGCCATGCCGAGCTTGAAGCACGCGATGCTGCCGTTCTTTGGCATAGCGTGGACCTGCTCGATGACAGCGATCGTCGGCCCCATCTGCTTGATCCGGCGCACGAGTGCGGCGGTGTCGATCTCGCCGCCCGCGGTCGGCATGTCTTCGACAGCGACGCGATCAGGAGCAGACGGGAAGTAGAAGGCGACAGCGCCGGTCAGTCCGGGGTCGATCGCGACAATGCAGGTCTCGGCGCTCATGCGCGTGCCTCCTCGGCGAGAAGCTTCTTGCCGCGGTCCAGCGCACACCAGCCGGACGACGGGCGGTATCCGTGCTGGGCGATGATGTCCTCAAGCCGGACGCCTTTTGGCCGAGCATGATAGGCGCGTGCGAGGTTCAGGGCCTTGGCGCGCGACTTGGCCGCCCGCTGATCCCGCGATGTCTCGACGATGATGCCCTTGGCCAGCAGACGCTTACGTGTCCGAGACACGATGACTTCCATGCTGTTTGCCGACGAATATCCGTGCCTCTCCGCAAGGTCCTCACGGGCACGCAAGCCTGGATTGGCGTACCACTCGCGCAGGTCATCCGCGCTCAAGCGGCTAACCTTGTAAAATGCGCCCTTTTCGCCGAGGTAGCGCCTGACCGTTTCGCGGTTTCGGCCGAGACGCCGAGCTATGGCGGCCTGATGCAGACCGGCTTCAGCTAGCCGGTGCATCTCGCGGACTTCGGTCGTCTTGACCGGGGAACGGCTCATCGCACGTCCCCCTTGCCCTGGCGCTCAAGAGCGTCGGCTTCAGCGTCAAGCGTATCGGCCTGCCGCTTCAATTCGTCGGCCATCTTCTTCATGCCGAACGCCTTCACGAAGAGGCTTTCGGCCTGCGCGCGCAGATGAGAGGCGCGCCAACGCTTCCATGACCATTGAAGAAAGATCACGCCTCACACTCCGCGTACTCAAGATCCGAAAATTCAGCGTCGATTGCGTTCTGAAAAAGCGCGACGCGCTCGCGCTGCTCTCGACGGCTGGCCTCGCAAAGCCATGCCGGAGGGTTGCGCATGCCGCGGAGGACGAAGGTCGCGCCGTACATCGTGAAGATCGGCCCGAGCCACTTCAGCGAAGGCGACGCCTCACCGCTGAACCACTTCTCAACGCTGCGGACCGGTGCGCCCAGGTTCTGCGCAACGAGCGCGGCCGGCTTGATCGGATGGACCCGACGCCATTCGTCCACCCAAAGTTGGGTATCGAACATCCCAACCTTGCGGAATTTAGACCCAGAATTTCGCATGCTCTTCCCCGATGCTGTGTGCATTGAGGATGACGGCGCGAAAGGAAGCGCGATGAGAGAGGAGGTCATTTCAGGATTGCCCGGTCAGGCGGATCGGGAACGCGAGGCACGCGATGGAAGCGACCGGACGGCTGGCACCGAGAAGGTCGCGAAACAGGCTCCCGGAAAGGAGCGATCGGCCCTGGCAGGCCAATCGCTCAAGTCTCTGGGAGGAAACGGGCTGAGCAGCCCAAGCCTCGGCGGAACGCGAAACACCAGCCGCCGAGAGGATGACGCCCAAGGCTCTGGCAGGCCGAAGGCGAAGGACGGAGCGGCCGAGATGGGCCGCAGAGCATGGCGCCGGCTCGTGCGAATGCACGGCTGGCTGGAACAGGGTGGGTGAGGCGGTCATCTCGCCACGCTCCAAGGCATCAGATGCAGCTCGCCACGCGAGGCGGCGGTTCGAAGCTCCGCAAGCCCGCCGAGAACGGCGATCGTGACGAGCGCAGCGGCGGCGACGTAGCCGAGGCGTACGAGGATGGGAGCGGTCATGCGCGCATCGCCTCCGGGGCCTTGCAGTCCGAAGACGCGGGCGGCTGGAAGAACCACTCGTCGCACCAAGCGAGCCCTCGGCCCGCAGCGCCCTTGCGGATGCGCTCCATCTCCACCCGGCCGGGCTCCAACAGCCCCGCCTCCCACTTGGAAACGGTGCTTTGCGACACCCCGGCGACGGCCGCCATCTCGGCCTGAGTGGCGCCGAAGATCTCTCTGCGAATGAAAGCGAGCGGGCTCATGAGCCTATTCCTAGTCGAATTGGAATGACTTTGTCAAATTCCAATTCGTTTCGGAATTTGCCAGCGGACAGCTACGGTCTCGATATGCTGCGCATGGACGTGAAAGAGATCATCCGAGCCCTTCGGCAACCGGCGACGCCGGGCGGCAAGCGGCGCACTCAGCTTGAGATCAGCCTGGAGCTAGGCGTCGGGCAGTCAACCATCAGCAAGTGGGAAAATGGATCTCAGCTCCCCAATTTTTTTGAGGCGCAAAAACTGCGTGCATACGCGGTGCATAAAGGTATTCTGACCGAAACATCCCACGACCTTAGCACGCTTCGCACCGTATCAATTGTTGGTGCTGTAGGTCTGGGGGAACAAATCGAGTGGTATTCACAGGGGGACGGTGTGGGCTTGGAGCTTGTTGAGCTACCATTTCCTGTCCCGGAAGGTTGCTTTGCCTTAGAAGCGCGCGGAACATCTATGCACCCTCGGGTGAAAGACGGGGAGATTGTTGTTGCCAGGGCGAATGGCCACACGGCGGAGGATCTTCTCGGCCAGGAGGTGGTGCTTCGGACCGGTGAGGGAATCTACCTCTTGAAGACCCTGCGGCGCGGGTACTCACCCGGTCACTTCAACCTCGAAAGCCACAACGGCCCTCTGCGCGAGGATGAACGCGTCGAGTGGGTCGCGGAGATCTGGGCCATCATTCCAAGCCGGAAGTGGGTTCGCGTTGGGTAGCTGACACCCTTGTGAGCCATTCGTTCAAGAATATTTTTGCTTGACGGCATATTCCTAGTCGCATACGAATAAATCCATCGCCACACGGTGATGGAGCCGAACGTGTCCAGCCGCCAGATCAGCAACTTCACCTCCCGGTCGGCGCTCCAGGCTGACCGCGTTCAGGTACCTGTCGGCTTCCTCGCCTGCCGCGAGTTGGTCCGCGTCAACATCCGGCTCGGCAATCGCCCCCTGACCCTTTCGACCGGCGCCTATGACCGCGCCGCGATCATGCTGGCCGCACGTTCGGCCGCCGATCTCCATCAGCGCCGCTACGGCTCTTCCCGATCCGAGGCGATGTCTGTCGCCCTGAAGGCCACCTGGGCACTCGCCAAGGAAGGCCGCCGCTCGGCCGCACACTGATCCCCCCTCCCTCAAATCTTAGAAGCCGGAGCATCGTCGTGTCCGCATCTCCCTCTCATGCCGTAAACCCGTCTCGCCTTTCCGAGGTCACTGTCCTCGACAGTGGGGGGCACAATCCCGATGACGGCGGCATGTGTGCAATGGAGGCTGTCGCCTTCGTTGCGGGCGAGCCTTGGTCCGACCACCCGCAGTGCGCCTGCCCCGTCATCGGCGCGTTCATGCGCTCGTGGAACGACGGGCTGCCGGATGAGGAGCGCACGACGCTTCTGCTGCCACTGATCCCGAAGCTCGTCGGCACCCGCTCCACGCCTGAAGTCGAGAGCCAGCGTGCCACGATGGCGGCAGACTGGCTGGTCCGCATTCACACGCCGGCATGGCTTCGGCTCGCGGGACTGTCGGCGCAGGCCGATGCGCTGTCATCGTTGCCCGAAATCATGGACTTCGCGAACACGCCGTCTCTGCGCGGCCCTCTTGAGGCGGCTCGGAAGGATGCGGCCGCCGCCTGGGCCGCCGCCAGGGCCGCCGCCAGGGACGCCGCCTGGGACGCCGCCTGGGCCGCCGCCAGGGCCGCCGCCTGGGCCGCCGCCGGGGCCGCCGCCTGGGACGCCGCCGGGGCCGCCGCCAGGGCCGCCGCCAGGGCCGCCGCCAGGGACGCCGCCTGGGCCGCCGCCGGGGCCGCCGCCAGGGACGCCGCCAGGGACGCCGCCGGGGCCGCCGCCAGGGCCGCCGCCAGGGCCGCCGCCAGGGACGCCGCCTGGGACGCCGCCTGGGCCGCCGCCAGGGCCGCCGCCTGGGACGCCGCCGGGGCCGCCGCCGGGGCCGTCGCCAAAGCGAAGTTGGAGCCGACACGCCGCGAGCTTCAGCAATCCGCCCTCGCGCTGGTCGAGCGGATGATCGCCCTCAAGGGCGCCTGATCCCCTCCCCGTCTCCCGAACCGGAGTGCCTAGCCGTGCTCGCTCACCTTTCGACAGATGTGCAGATCTTGCTGGCCCTGTTTGGCCCGGCGTTCGTCATCGCCGCCATCGCCTTCACGGCGGATCACATCGCTTACGTGCGATCCCGTCCTCTCGGCGAGGAGGCTTGATCCATGGCCTCCGCCGGCATCCTCCGCGCCGCGCACACGGCGGGTAAGTGGGGCCAGAAAGAGTTTGAGGACGGCTGGAGCGTAGACACGCCTCGTCACGTCCGCTCCCTTTCGTGGCAGACCATCGGCAGCTCTGCGCGCCGCTATCCCATCGCGATCGTCCTTCAGCAGGACAAGCACATATGGCGCGACGGCGATCGTGAGCTTGACGCAAACGTTGCCCTGCTCAGCGCTGCCCCGAAAATGCTCGCTGCGCTGCGAGCGGCGGAAGCGTGCCTCTCCATCGTTGAGCCGCGCAGCGACCGTGCTGAATACCTGAAGACCCTCAAGGCCGTCCGCGCCGCCATTGCTGCCGCAGAGGCGGAGGCGGGACGATGGCTGTCTCTGCCCTCACCCGCACCGCTCTTGAAACCGCCCGCAGCGCCCTCGCCGAGATCGTCGCCGCGGCTCCCGAGAAAGAGCCCCATTACCGCGATTACGTCGCCCGCGAAGACGAGTGGGGTCGCGGCTGCGCGAACTGAGACCGCGCGAATACAGCCCGGCCCGCCCTTCAAATTGTCCGCATCGCTCTTGCCGAGATGGAAGCCCAGTCGTGACCTCCTCATACCTTGAAACCGTCCGCTGCCCCGTCGTCCGCGCTCGCAACCACGTTGCCTTCGCCGACGCCAATCTCACCGGCTTGGTGGCACGGCTGAAGGCCGGCGACCTCACTGACCGCAGCACCATCCGGCAGGCCATCGCCAAGTGCCAGCACGCCCGCCAGGACTTTGATCGGGCCATCTATGCCGCCCTCGAAGTCGAGACGCTGAACGGGCGCCAGCTCGCAGCCAACGACCCCGACGACCTGGCGGACGCTCTGCTCGCCCGCCTGGAGATCAATGAGCAAGCCGGGCGGGCCGCCTCCTACAACACCGGCTACCCGGAGGCGCACAGCCCATGGGGATGATGCTCGCGGCTCTCGCCTCCGCCTTCCTCGGCTCGGTCTGCATCTCCCTTCTCAGCCGTCACCTCGCCCGCCTCGATGAGGCTCGCGACTTCACCCCTCCCTCTCACATCGCAATCGGAGGCGAGCCGTGAGCACCTACGACGGTTCACCCGTGTTCGACCGCTCGCTTAGGGCCGCGCATGACACGGAAGTCCTGCTGAGCACCTTCGTCGGCTCGATGAAGCACGAGGCCCGGCACGCCGAGCCGTCTGCCGAGCGGGTCGCAGAGCTTGAGCACGTCGCCACCCTGCTTCGCGCTCATGCCGCGACGCTGACGACGCTCGCAGTTCGGCTTTCTCCCAACGTTGCGACGAGGAACGCTGCCTAATGACCTCCCGCAAGATCGTGGACGAAGCCGCCATCATCGCCCTGCTTGAGAAGGGCGGGAGCTACATGGAAGTGGCGGTCGAGGTGGGCCTTAGCGAGGGTCGAGTTGCCCGCGTGGCGGCTCGGCACAGCGAGAGTTCGCCTGCCTTCCGCGAGAGGCTGATCGCCCACCGCGCCGCTCGGGCGAAGCACGCCCGCAAGATGCTCGCTGCCATCAACGCCGTCCAAGTGCCGGGATGGGTGAAGCGGGCTGGTCTGGAGAGCGACTTCCGCGACACGGCTCGGGACTTCGGCGAGGACGCCGCCCTCCGCCATTGCCGGCGCATGACCGCTGAGATGAGGGCAGCAGCATGACCCTCACCTCCGAGACACGAGCGCCTGTGGGGGCGAGAGAGGATCTGTTCTACATCGTGGACCTGCGTCCGGAGTGGAACAGAAATCCCTACGTCAGCTTCTGGCGGCCGAACGATGCCGGCTACTGCTACGCGCTCTCATGGGCCGGCAAGTACACGGCCGAGCGCGTCGCCGAGGGCGGCCGGTACTACACCGACAAGGCGTGGACGAGTTCGAAGGGGCCGGGCCGCCTTTTCACCCGGTTCGCGGTGCGCTGCGCCGACATAGACGCGCTGGGCGTCGCCCCGGATACGGAGGGCCGCGGTCGGATCGACGGCAACGCTGGGCCTGTCCTGCGACAGTCCGGCGCCATGCGGAACGCGCTTCGGCGCCTGCGGTATCGCCCGAAGCCCTCCTCCCCGCCAACGAAAGCCAGAACGAGGGGGCTCAGACCCCTGGCGGTCTCGCTGAAGGGGGGGGCGGTGATGGCGATCTCTGCTGAGGACGCCGCCTTCATGGACCGCTTCGACGGTCTGTACGTCGGCATGCTCGACGCCGACGAGCTTGAGACCTTCGCGGATCTCTGCCGGCGCGGATTGCTGCGCCGATCCTACGCGCACCCCGGCGGCCTGCTTGGCCTCGCCCGTATCGAGCGCACTCCCCTCTCCCCCGATCCCGTCAACCCTCACGCGAAGGAGGCATAGCCATGCCTCGGAAGCCAATTCTTTGCCTCGACTTCGACGGGGTGATCCACTCCTACACAAGCGGATGGAAGGGCGCTCACGTCATCCCGGATAAGCCGGTGCCCGGAGCTATCCCCTACCTCCTGCGAGCGCTCGACAGCTTCGAAGTCGCGATCTTCTCTTCACGCAGCAAGAACCCGCTCGGCCGGCAGGCCATGAAGCGCTGGCTTTCGAATGCCATTGCCGACCACTGGGAAGCCGGTGGGAACGAGCCTTCCTTGGCAGAATGCGAGTGCTGGGGCGATGCCGCCAGCATCCATCGACGGTTTTCGTGGCCGTGGTTCAAGCCCGCCGCTCTCGTCACGATCGACGATCGAGCCCTGACCTTCAACGGCGATTGGGCGAGCCCTGAATTCAGCCCCAGCGCAATTCTGACCTTCAAGCCCTGGAACAAGAGGTAGGCACAGCCATGAGCCATCACAGCAGCGACCACTCCCTTGCCCATCTGCTCAGCAACACCGCGGGCACGACAGAAGACCTCGGCAAGATGCTCAAGGACGAGCTGGCGAACCTGAAAGAGAAACAGCTTCAGACATCGCTTGGGCCGACTGGCGACCACCCACATGGCCGTATCGTTCCGCATGACGAAGGCGGCCTGATGTTCGGCGTCACCGTCTTCAACGGCAGGGTCATCTTCGACTTCGGCAAGCCGATCCGCTCTATCGGCTTCACCCGCGAAGGCGCGCTCGAACTCGCTGAACTCATTCGCCAGCGAGCAGAGCAGTGCCCGTCTGTCCTGTTCTCGAAGCGCCGGTCTGAGGCCTAACCCCATGTCTATCCCAGCACAGGGCGCGGTAGGCGCTGAGACGATGACGGCGGAGGCCAAGACGGTTTCTGCCCGAACCCTCGCCGGGATGCTCCGCAGCCGCATCGAGCGCGCCGCCGAGCACAAATCCGAGACCGTCAGCCTCGGGCAGTTCTTCGCCGATCAGATCCACCGATACCTCACGGAGGCAGGCCATGGACCCGAACATGATGCGCGGATTGGGGACGTTCCTGCTGACGGCGGCGATCCTGATCGCGATCGTGGCCGGGATTGGGGGCTTCGTGCTCGGCAAGTTCATCTAGAGGCGCTGTCAAAGCGCGCCGCCGGTGGGAAGTGGTTCGCCAGCACCAATGGCGCGGACGGCCTTGCGCGCCTCGACAACGGCACGGACGGCATGTTCCCGATCCGCGGCGAGTGGCACGAGATCGAGTTCGTCGAAGCGCTCGTGAACGCCTACCGCCACGGTGATCTCGCCACACCCGCTCCCCGCACGGACGGCGGGATGACGGCGGGGGAGGATCACGCATGGACGTTTGAGCGGACGCGCACCTACCTGCTGGCCGAACTTGAACGGCTTCGCGCAGACCTTCACACAATCGGCGAAGATCTGACCGGCGAGCAAGGGAAAGCCGCCTCGTGGCTCGACGTTGCAACCGGGCGCGTGGCGAACGTGTCGTCCGTCCTAGCTTCAGCCACCCCCGCCCAGCCGGCAGGGGCCGTGCCGGATGGACTGCGGGCGCTGAGCGAGGCGGCGACGAAGGGCGAGTGGTACACCGAGAGCGAAAAGTGCGACGGGTCCTATGGCTCGGGAGAGGACTGCGGCGAGGGGTATCTCGCCTACAGCATTCTGACGGACGCCGAGCCCCGCTACGGCAACCCTGGCGTGATCGCGGAGACGAGCAACAGCACGCTCGGCGTCATTCACGAGGAGGCGGACGAGGACGGCTTCACGGCTTGGGACGAGACCGCACGGGCGAACACCGCGTTCATCGTCGCCGCCGTCAATTTCGTCCGCACCCTCCTCGCCTCCCATCCGGCCGGGCAGAGCGCCGGGTCGGGGGCGGAGACCGATGCGCTCGTTGATCGGTTTTCGGCGGCCCTGAAGGTGAAACTGCGCGCAGCCGAGGCTAAGTACGGCTGGAAGAACGGGTGGCTCAAGAGTGACTGGCAGGTGGAGTGCCAGAACGGTCTCCTACGCCACGTCGGCAAGGGCGACCCGCTCGACGTGGCAGCCTACGCAGCGTTTTGCTGGCATCACGGATGGCCCTCTGCATCAAGGCGATCAACTGACCTCGTTACTGGCGCCGTGATACCGACAGCAGGTGCCATTGCAGCGTACGAAACGCGCTACCCAGATGGCTCGCTTTCGGAAACCAGCGACAACACCATTGAGGCTTGGAACCGGGTCGCAGCCGCTGTTTGCCTCGCCGAGAAGCCCGCCCCCGACAGCACCAGCACGGGGGCGGCGGAGACGGTGGCGGTTCCAGTTGAGCCGACGCCCGGTATGGTCGAGGCCGGCTATCGGAACTCGAAGGGCTCTGGGAACATCAAGGGCGTCTATAGCGCCATGCTCGCGGCCCGCCCGGAAGCCCCCTCGGATGCGGGGTGGAGAGACATCAGCACGGCAGCCCCGGAGGCGCAGGGGGCGTGGAGCTTCGACATGGAGGCCGCGCCGCGGGACGGCACTCCCATCAACGTCGCCCGAGACAACGGCTGCGGCTGGGATCTTCTGACTGTCTGGTGGAGCGGGTCGGACACGGAATACCCGTGGCACACCGAGTCCGGCGCAGCCTATCCCGAGCATCGGTTCGACTGCTGGGCGCGTCTGCCCGCCCCGCCGGACTCCTCCGGTCAGGGAGGGCGCTAAGATGTACCAGTTCAGTGTCAACGCACCGATGCCTGCGGGCACGAAGGCGCCTCCTGTCGTCTACCGCTCTCCGTTTGCTCTGGGGCAGACGGTCTATGTGGGCGAGGACGATGCCACCAAAGCCATCGTGACCGGCATCCTCTGGAAGGAGGAGGCTCCGCAGATCGAACTATCCTGGATGCACAACGGGACGTTCATGAGCACGTGGGTCAGCTCGCGGCTGGTGCGCCCCGCTGATCCAGACGCATCCAAGACTCGCCCTCTCGAAATCACACCGGCCCACATAGAAGATGTCCTTTCCTCAATAAGAGGAGGAACAGCGACACGTGATACGGCTGAACTCATGGAGTTCATCGCCGATCGTCTCGTTGAGGTGCACGGCGAAAAACCCAACGTAGACTACATTTTGGCACTGCGAGAGAGGGCCGAGTTCTTGCGCCAAGCCGCGAAGGACTGCCGCTCTATCCTGGTCGCTACCAAAAAGACGGAAGTAGCCTGACATGGCCCATCATCCCGAGCACATCACCGTTAGGCTCAGCGCATTCGGCGAGGTCGAGCGCGATCGCGAGATTGAGCGGCTGCAAAACGAGAACGAGAACTTGCGGCATGCGCTCGACCGCACCCGCAACGTGCTCAACAACATGGCGATGGAGCATGAAACCGGCTGGCGCTCCATTTTCGCGCGCTGGCCCATCCACCATGAGCCGCTGCGATCCGATGCTCGCGGCCTGCTGCCGGTGGTCGATGCCGCTCTGGCCCAGCGTGCGAGCCGCGACGAGGAAGCCGAAGAACTATTCCAGTCCGAGCGTATTTCGGCGGCTCTCGCGACCTACGACTTCGTCCTCGGCGACATCGAGACGAACTATGAAGACCGCGAAGAGCGCATTTTCGACGCGATGAAGGCTGCTATCCAGCGTGCGGATCACATCGCTCGAACCGGTCGGACTGGGGAGCGCTGAGATGGTCGAACATCGAGAGCACGCTCGGGAACTGATCCGGCACTCGCTCAAGGTCGGCGCCCCCGGCCTTGCCGAGCCAGCCCGCGAAGCCATCGTCCGCAGCATCATGCTGAAGCTCGAAGGCAAGGTGCTCGCCCCGCTCCTCGCCGCCCTTCAGCAGGTCACGGCCGAGAGGGACGAATACGCCCTGGTGTTGTCCGACTGCGCTGCGGCTCTGGCACAAGTCCCGCTCGGGCAGCTTCCGGGCTGTGTCGATATGATGGTGGTCTCGGCGCTGGACGCCCCGCTTCCGAATGGCGAGCGATCTGAGATCATCGCGGCAGCGGAACGGATCAAGGCGCGTGTCACGGCCGAGAGGGACGAGGCGCGGGCCGAACTAGCCCGGCTCCGGGCCGAGGGAGAGGCGAAGGACAGGGCGCTGAAGGCGAAGGCCGAGGAGCAGGTCGCCTATTGGCGCAAGCGTCAGCAGGCCGAGAAGTGTCTTGAGGATGGCGCCAGCGAAGACGGGCTGACCTACACGCCGATCGGCGACGTGGCCGCTTGGCAGGGCGGCTACTGCAACGACCGCATGTCCGAGGCCGATTGGTGGCTGAAGACCATCCTGCACTGGCCGAACGAAGCCGCCCGCGCGGCCACGGCAAGGGAGGGGTAGAGCCATGATTGCCCGACAAATCGTCTATTTTGGCCAGCCCGCCGTCGTCATCTGCGACGCCAACTGCGGCAAGGCTTGGGGCATCCATGGCCGGCCGAAGGCCCGCCTCGGCGAAGATCCCGACGACTTCGCCTATCTCGCCGACAATGAGGTCGGGGAAGCCCCTGCCGATCCCGGCACGTACGAGGGCGGCCACGCCAAGCCGACGCATCCCGACGAGCGCTTGAACAAGTGGTGTGTCCGCGCCTGCGAGCGCTGCACGATGTCGAGTTCAGGCGGCGCGGGCCAAGTGATTGAGGCGACCGACTTCAGCCGGCGCCTCTTCAACCAGCCCTGGAAGCACCAACCCCCCACCCCTGCGCTCAACCGTGAGGAGGCCGACCGTCATGGGTGAGCGCATCCGAGCCCTCATCACGCAGGCCGAACACTGGCGCGACCAGCACGCCCGCGCCGGCAATTCCATTGACGCCGCCGCCTGCGCCATCCGCATCCGCGCGCTGCAAGACGCCCTCAAGATCGTGGAGGCAGGTCGTCCATGAACCGCCAGCAACGCCGCGCCCTCGAAGCCAAGGGCCTGACCGTCTTCCTGTTCTTCCGCGCCGGGCCTGACGGGAAGCTGTTCTTCTACCCGGTCGAGATCCCGGCCGCCCACCTAGACGACAACATCCGGCTCAACCCCGGCACGGTGAAGGTCGAGGACGTGAACGGCAACGTGGTTTGGGAGGCGCCCCGTGTCCACTGATCCCAAGAGCCTCGCCGCCGAGATCGAGGCGGTGACCTGCTCACTGACGTGCGCCGAGCAGTACCTGATAGAGGCCGATTTTGGCGCCGCCGCCGCTGCTGTGCGGGAAGCCTCAAGGCTCTTGGAAGCCCAAGCCGCCGAGATCGCCGCCCTCCAGAGCCGTGCCTTTGAGGACGGGGCGCGGTGGATGCGGGAGAGGGCGATTGCCGCCATCGACATGCACGACCGCGAGCGCCGCGAGTGGGTCAACGGCTCGCTGTGGCACATCCTGACCGGCGAGACGTCCAAGCGTGTCGCCGCCCTCCCTCTCCAGCCCGAAGGGGAGCGGAATGCGTAAGCTCACCGACGCA
Organism: Methylorubrum sp. B1-46; assembly: GCF_021117295.1. Classification (NCBI taxonomy): domain Bacteria; kingdom Pseudomonadati; phylum Pseudomonadota; class Alphaproteobacteria; order Hyphomicrobiales; family Methylobacteriaceae; genus Methylorubrum; species Methylorubrum sp. B1-46. Next base: position 398,808 of record NZ_CP088247.1, read on the forward strand.
CAGCGCGACTTTCTCAACTGGCTGGCGACGCAGCCAAACCACACAAGCGAGTGGACACGAAATGGCAAACGCACCATGCGCGGGCCGAAGCACTGGACTCATATGAAGGTCAGCGGGCCAACAAGCTCGTGGCTGATCGAAAAGGGCCAGCTTGACGGCATTCGCGGCCTCTATGGTCCAGCCGAGTTCGGCAGCAGAAACCTCTACGCCTTAACCGACGCTGGCCGCGCCGCCCTCGCCGAACAGGAGAAGGGCGATGCGTAGCGTGATCGTCCTGTCCCTCCTGACATGGGGCCTGATCGAGGCCGGCCGCTTCGTCAGCGACGGGTTCAGTTGGGGCCTCGCCGTGGGCTGCGCCTACGCCAGCCTCATCGCCTACGTCGTTGCCCGTCGAGCCACCCCCACCACCGAAGACAAGGGGAGAGAGGATCGTGCCTAGAGAGAGGGGCATCCTCGACTGCGGCGTCTCTTACGAGAGGCTACGCAAGGCGACGGCGGAAGCTGCCTACATCGTGGAGCAGTACGGAGAAGTTTATGCGCCCATTTTCGATCGGCTGTACGCCGAATTGCAAAAGGCAGAGTCCGAGGCCGCGCCGCGAGATCGCGCCCAGCGCTTCCTTGACGCCTACACCATGGACGGCGGCTTGAAGGCGATCCGCTGAAGCCACTCCTGTTTCTGCTCCAGGCTCGGCCCGAGGCCGTATCTGGGGCGGTGAAACTTGTGGCCCATGAGCGCCGCCATCAGCTTGTCGGGCGCCTCCACCTTCGTCAGCCGGTCTTCGAACGTGTGCCGCAGTGAGTAGAGCGTCTGCCCCTCAATCGGCAGGAGGCCGCGGCTATGCAGGATCTTGTTCACTGCCGCCGAAAGCGACGCCGCCTTGTCCCGGTAGCGAGGGAAGCCTTTCGGTTGCGCGCGGGCGGCCATGAGCGACACGCCAACCAGCGGGATTTCTCGGGCCGACTGGTCCGTCTTCATGCGCCGGCCGTCAGCTCGCACGATGACGTGCGGCACGGGAGCGTCCAACCGGATCGTGTCGCCGTTGAGGTTGCAGGCTTCCGACAAGCGCAGCCCCGTCTCTACAATCAGGTAGATTACACGTCGCGCCTCGTCGTTGAGGCCGTCCAACGCACCGTCAGCCAGGATGCGCTCCTGCACGAAGGGCGGAAGGAACGCGACGCGCTGACCTCCCGACGCACCACGGATGCGCATCTCGGAGAAGACAGGGCCAAGGCCGATCCGCATTGCGCGCTCGACCGCTTTGAACATCGTGTTGAGATGCCCGAAGTCCTTGTTCGCCGTATCGGGATCAAGCTCTTCGTCTGCGACGCGCCCCTGCCACCATTCGCGAAAATCGAGGGCTTGGTCGCGCGTCACGCTTGATATGGGCCGGTCGCCAACGACCTGGATCAGGTTAGCCACTGCTCGGAGTTTGGGGTTGCGCCACTTGCGAACTTGATCGGGCGAGAGGTCGCGAATGTCCGTCGCGCTCAGCCTCTCGTACTCAGCGAACAGATCGGACAACATCAATTTCGGCTGCTTCACGCCGCCGGCCAGCGCGCTCACGCTCAGTTCGTGCAGCTCGCTCCCCGACGTAGACGCAGCCTCTAGGCGGGCGACAATCTCAGGGATGGGGAGGCGGGACACCTCTGCCGCTGGCAGGTAATCGAAGCCAAAGCCTCGCGCGCGCTTCCTCGCGGCATCGTAACGCTTGTGGGCTTCTTCGGCCTGGCCGTTCAGCAGCCCGAGCCAGAATGCTTCAAGCTCCCCGTTGATCTTGTCGGCAACGCGCCGGGCCTTGGCGCCGCGGGGATCTTCCACAACCCGGATGCGGGTGGACTGCCGGACGATGCCGCGCCGGTCGAGATCGGCGACGTTCAGAGGGACGCGTCGGCTGTAGTGCCAAACGCCGTCGCGCTTCAAAAGGTAGTCGCCAGACATGGGGGCCGTGTGTTACGTTCTGTATGACGCCTTGTAGCACGAACATAGGAGCCAAGCGCAAGGGCTTAGTGAATTATCGTTATTTTACAGGAGCTTAGGCGATGTCGAGTGGCGGAGAGGGGGGGATTCGAACCCCCGATGGGCTTGCACCCATGCCGCATTTCGAGTGCGGTGCATTCAACCGCTCTGCCACCTCTCCGCAGAGGTGTCTCATCGACGGGATGCGCCCTAGCATGCGGTGGGCTGTCCCACAAGCCGGCTTCGCGTGGGAAGTGCGGATCGCGAACGGAAGGCTCTTGCGGCGGGAGGGGCTGCGGTGTTCATGCCACGCATGTCCGACCTGTTCGTTTCCGCCGGCCTCGAGACAGGCGCGCCCCGGCCACTCGCGGATCGTCTGCGCCCGCGGCGGCTCTCCGAGGTCGTGGGACAGGAGCACCTGACCGGGCCGGACGGGGCGCTGACGCGGCTTCTCGCCTCGCGCTCGCTCGGCTCGCTGGTGTTCTGGGGACCGCCCGGCACCGGCAAGACCACCGTGGCCCGGCTTCTCGCTCACGAGACCGCGCTTCATTTCGAGCAGATCTCGGCGATCTTTTCCGGTATCGCCGATCTGCGGAAGGTGTTCGAGGCGGCGCGCAAGCGCCGTGCAACGGGCCAGGGCACGCTGCTGTTCGTCGATGAGATCCACCGGTTCAATCGCGCGCAGCTCGATGCCTTCCTGCCGGTCATGGAGGACGGCACCGTCACCCTCGTCGGCGCGACGACGGAGAATCCCTCCTTCGAACTGAACGCGGCTCTGCTCTCGCGCGCCCGGGTGCTGCTGTTCCGCGCGCTCGATGCGGCCGCGCTCGCCCGGCTGCTGGCCCGGGCCGAGGAGATGGACAGCCAGCCCCTCCCGCTCGATGAGGAGGCGCGTGCGGCGCTGATCCGCATGGCCGACGGCGACGGGCGCGCCGCGCTGACTCTGGCGGAGGAGGTGTGGCGCTCGGCCCGTCCCGGCGAGACCCTCGATGCGGAGACGCTGCAGACCCTCGTCCAGCGGCGAGCACCGATCTACGACAAGGCGCAGGAGGGGCACTACAACCTCATTTCCGCCCTGCATAAGACCGTGCGCGGCTCAGACCCCGACGCGGCCCTGTACTATCTGTGCCGGATGCTCGATGCGGGCGAGGACCGGCTCTTCATCGCCCGACGGCTCGTGCGGATGGCGGTGGAGGATATCGGGCTGGCCGACCCGCAGGCTCTCGTCGTGGCCAACGCGGCCAAGGACGCCTTCGATTTCCTCGGCTCGCCGGAAGGCGAACTCGCGCTGGCGCAGGTCACCGTCTATCTCGCCTGCGCGCCGAAATCGAACGCGGTCTACACCGCCTACAAGGCCGCGACGCGGGTGGCGAAGGCCGCCGGTTCGCTGGCGCCGCCGCGCACCATCCTCAACGCGCCGACGGGGCTGATGAAGCGCATCGGCTACGGCGAGGGGTATCGCTACGACCACGACGAGCCCGACGCTTTCTCCGGCCAGGATTACTGGCCCGAAGCCCTCGGGCGCCAGCACTTCTACGAGCCGACGGAGAGGGGCATGGAGACCCGCTACCGGGAGCGGCTCGCCTACTGGGAACGGCTGCGGCAGGACCGCCGCGGCGAGGACTGACCGTCATAGGCGATACCGAAGGATTTCGACCGAACATGCAGGCTTACGCGACGCTCGCCGCCACCTTCGCCCGCCTCGGCGCTCTGGAGGATGCGAGCGGCATTCTCGGCTGGGACACGCAGACCCAGATGCCGGACGGCGCCTCCGATACCCGCGGCGAGCAATTGGCCGTACTGAGCGTGCTCGCCCACGAGATCCTCACGGACCCGCGCAATGCCGAGCGCCTTGAGGCGGCGGAGGCCGAGGCGGGTCTCGGCGCGTGGGAGCGGGCAAACCTGCGCGAGATGCGCCGGGCCTATGCCCATGCGGCCGCGGTGCCGGGCGATCTCGTCGCCGCCGCGTCGAGGGCGACGACGCGCTGCGAAATGATCTGGCGCGAGGCGCGGCGCGATTCGGACTTCGCCCGGCTGCGCCCGCATCTCGAGGAGGTGCTGCGGCTGCGTCGTCTCGTCGGCGAGGCCAAGGGGGCGGCGCTCGGGCTCGATCCCTACGACGCGCTGCTGGACGGCTACGATCCCGGCATGCGGCGCGCGCGCATCGATCCGATCTTCTCGGAATTGCGGGCCGTCCTGCCGGATCTCGTCGTCGCGGTGCGCGAGCGGCAGGCGGCGCAGGCCCCTGCCCTGCCGTTGCCCGGCCCGTTTCCGGTGGCGATCCAGCGGGAGATCGGCCTGCGGCTGATGCGGGCGGTCGGGTTCGATTTTTCCCGCGGGCGGCTCGATGTCAGCCTGCACCCCTTCTGCGGCGGCGCCACGGATGATGTCCGCATCACAACCCGCTACGACGAGGCCAGCGCCACCGGCGCGCTGATGGGCGTACTGCACGAGACCGGCCACGCGATCTACGAGCAGGGCCGCCCGGCCGCGTGGCGGCATCAGCCCGTGGGGCAGGCTCGCGGCATGAGCCTGCACGAGAGCCAGTCGCTGCTGGTCGAGATGCAGGCCTGCCGCTCGGCCGAATTCTGCGCCTACCTCGCCCCGACCCTTCGCGCGGCGTTCGGCGGTGACGGCCCGGCCTGGGAGGCGGAGAACCTGCACCGCCTCTACACCCGCGTCGAGCCCGGCTTCATCCGGGTGGACGCCGACGAGGTGACTTACCCGGCCCATATCCTGCTGCGCTACCGCCTGGAGACGGCGATGATCGCGGGCGACCTCGCGGTGGCCGACCTGCCGGGCGCCTTCAACGACGGCATGAGGGAATTGCTGGGACTGATTGTACCGGACGACCGGCACGGCTGCCTGCAGGACATCCACTGGCCGGGCGGCAGCTTCGGCTACTTCCCGACCTACACCCTCGGGGCGCTCGCCGCCGCACAGCTCTTCAGGGCGGCCTGCGCAGCGCACCCCGGCATCCGCCCGGCTCTGGCCGAGGGCGACTTTGCGCAATTGCGCGGCTGGTTGCGCGAGAACGTTCATGCCCGCGCCAGCCTGATGGAGACCGACGAATTGCTGCTCGCCGCGACCGGCAAGGCGCTCGGCGCGGAGGATTTCCTGGCGCATCTGCGCCGCCGCTATCTCGGCACGGAAGCGTGAGGGTCAGGCCACGCTGTGACCAATCGGGGATTGCGCTCGGCGGCGCGGGACCGTAACGGGGCCGCCCTCCCCTCGAGAATCCAAGCGATCCGGTCCCATGGCGGCCTGCGGCCTCGATTTCGGCACGTCCAACACCACCCTCGGGATCGGCGCGGGAGACCGTCCGGTCCTGGTGCCGCTGGAGGGCGCGCACCGCACCCTGCCGAGCGCGATCTTCTTCGCGCCCGGCCGCGACCCGCAGATCGGGCGAGCGGCGATCGAGGCCTATGTCGAGGGCACACCGGGCCGGCTGATGCGGGCGCTCAAATCGGTGCTCGGCTCCGCCTTGATCGAGGAGACCACGCCGGTCGGCCGCGAGCGCATCCGCTTCCGCGACGTCATCGCCCGCTACCTCACCCTGGTGAAGGCTCGCGGCGAGGCGGAGGCCGGCGTCGAACTCGACACCGTGGTGCATGGCCGCCCGGTGCATTTCGTCGACAACGATCCGGCGGGCGATCGCAAGGCGGAGGACACGCTGCGGCAGATCGCCGAGAGCATCGGCTTCCGCCATGTTCGCTTCCAGTACGAGCCGATCGCCGCCGCACTCGATTACGAGCGCATGGTGACGAGCGAGGAAATCGCGCTGATCGCCGATATCGGTGGCGGCACCTCGGACTTCTCCATCGTCCGGCTCTCGCCCGAGCGGCACCGGCGCGACGAGCGGGCCGACGACATCCTGGCCAATGACGGCATCCGCATCGGCGGCACCGACTTCGACCGCAACTTGAGCCTCGGTGCGGTGATGCCGCTCCTCGGTCTCGGGAGCCCGATGAGGCGGGCGGATCTGGCCGTGCCGAACGCCTATTTCCACGACCTTGCCACGTGGTCGAGCATCAACCGGCTCTACAATCCCAAGACCCTGCGCGAGATCGATGAGGTGGTGCGCGACGCCGCCCGGCCGGAACTCGTGACCCGTCTGCGCACGGTCGTGGAGGCGGAGCGCGGGCACTCACTCGCCATGGCGGTCGAGGGCGCCAAGATCGCCGCCTCCGATGCGGGAGTCGGCACGGTCGATCTCGACTGGGTCGAACCGGGCCTCGCGGCCGATGTCGATCGCGGCCGGCTCGCCGGGCACACCGACGACCTCGCGCGCCGGATGGCGCAGCGGATCGACCGATGCCTCACTCAAGCCGAATTATCCGCCGATCGGATCGACGCGCTGTTCCTGACCGGGGGATCGACGGGTCTGCCGCATGTGCGTGCGGCGCTCACCGCCTGCGTGCCGACGGCGCGGGTGGTCGATGGCGACACGTTCGGCTCGGTCGGGCTCGGCCTCACCCTGGAGGCGGCGCGGCTCGCGGCCTGACGCGACCGGTCTTCCCCGAACCTCCTTGCACGGAACAATCGCCGCCGATTTGCGCATGTCCCGGACCCCCTCCGGTGGGATGAGCCCACCCCGTCAGGCGAGATTCCGCATGTTCGCGCGACCGAAGACGATCCGTCCGGCCCACAATTTGCGGACGGGCCTGGCGCTGTCCGCCCTGTTGCTGTTCGCGCCGATGGGCGCCGCTCGCGCCCAGTCCGCGGGCGACCCGGCGGGCCCCGGCAGCTCTCGGACAAGCGGAAGCGGCGCGAACAGCGGCGCCGAGGGAGCGGCCGCCGGCTCCGTCGGCGCGTCGGGGCAGGCGCCGGGCAGCGGCTCGGAAACCGGCCAGGGCGGCAACGTCGGCGCGCGGGGCGGCGGCTCGGCCGGTGTCGGCGAGACCGGAACCGGCATGGGCGGTTCGACCGGAACCGGGATGTCCCGTGGCGGGAGCAGCACCGGGCGCTGACGCCTCGCGCCATGCGCTGGACGCGGTCGCGGACAGAGAATCGATGCTCCCATCAGCGGCGACGCTTTGCGCCGTCATCTCAGGATGATAGCAGCGGCGCATGAAGGGACGTCCTCCACATCGCGGGTCCGGCGCGAAACGCGGGCCCGGCGGCTACACGCCGCGCCCCGGCACGGGACCGCGCACCTCAGCCAAGGACGCCGCCCAGCGCGCCGCGCGCAACCGCGGCGACGATGTCAGCGACCGCTCGCCCTGGGGCGACGACGCAGCAGCCGAAAGCGCGCCGCGCCCGCCGCGCAAGCCAAGGACGGCCGCCCCGAAGGCGGATCCTTCTCGAGAGCGCGCCGGGCCGTCGGCCCCCCGAGCCTCCGCTGCCAAGTCGGCGCGGGCCGATTCTACGTGGGCCGATTCTAAGCGGGCAGAGTCCCCTGCACCGCCTGCCGGCCCGACCCGGCGCGAGCAGCGCGCGGCCGCCTCGGCGACGCTGGCGAGCGGCGTGCAGACACTGACCGTCGCCCCCGACGAGGCCGGGATGCGCATCGACCGCTTCCTCGGTGCGCGCTTTCCGCAGCTTCCCTTCACCCGCGTGCAGAGCATCGTCCGTAAGGGCGAGTTGCGGGTGGACGGCAAGCGCGCCAAGCCGAACGATCGTCTCGAGCCGGGATCGAGCGTGCGGGTGCCGCCGCTCAAGCTGGAGCAGCCGGCCGACCGCCCGCGCAGCGCCGCCAAGATCGACGGGGATGCCGAGTTCCTGCGTTCGCTGATCCTCTACGAGGACGCGGACATGATGATCCTCAACAAGCCGTTCGGGCTGGCGGTGCAGGGTGGCTCGGGCACCGTGCGCCATGTCGACGGCCTCCTGGAGGCGCTGACCGGGCCGGACGGGCAGCGCCCGCGCCTCGTCCACCGCCTCGACAAGGACACCGCCGGCTGCCTGATCGTCGCCAAGACGCGGCTCGCCGCCGCGACGCTGGCCAAGAGCTTCCGCTCCCGCGCCGCGCGAAAGATCTACTGGGCGCTGGTGGCCGGCGTGCCCCGCACCCGCCAGGGCCGAGTCTCGACCTATCTCGTCAAGGACGAGCCCACCGATGCCGACGCGCGCATGCGGGTGGCCAAGCACGGCGACGAGGGCGCGAGCCACGCACTGACCTACTACGCCACCGTCGATCAGGCGGCGCAGAAGCTCGCGTGGCTCTCGCTTAAGCCGGTCACGGGCCGGACGCACCAGTTGCGCGCCCACGCCGCGCATATCGGCCACCCGATTGTCGGCGACCCGAAATATTTCGACGTGGAGAACTGGGAGCTACCCGGCGGCATCCAGAACCGTCTGCATCTCCTGGCCCGCCGCATCGTGATCCCGCATCCGCGCACGGGCCAGCCGGTCGATGTCAGCGCGCCGCTGCCCCCGCACATGGCCCAGAGCTGGAACCTGCTCGGCTTCGATGCCGCGCGCTACGACCCGATCGTCGAGGCGCCGGAGGCCTGAGCCGCCCGCCCTTCACGAAAGCGCAGAGCGCCTTGGAAGTCGGGGCTCTTGCCATAGGTGTCGCATCGTAAGCCTTCCGCGTGGACGGGAACACGGCGAGGTGCTTCTATCGGTGCGAACCGATGAGGCGTGGCGACCGGTTGCCGCCCCGCCTCACGGACGCCTTCGTCCCGCTGCTGGCCGCCGCTACGAGGTTTTAGGATCGCATGAGGCCCGTCACGCTGTTCTCCGTCGCGCTTGCCGGCCTCGTCTGCGCCGTCACGCCGGTCGGCGCGGCACCGCCCGGCGACAAGGCGCAGGGTCCGATGCAGGGGCAAGCCCAAGGGCCGCTTCAAGGGCAACCCCAAGGCCAGCCGCCGGCACTGCCCCAGGGACAACCGCCCTCCGCCGCCCCGCCCTCACAGGCGGCCCAAGCGCCGCGGTCGCAGGGCCAGGGCATGCGTGCCGCCGAGCGCCGACGGCGGATCTCCTACGCCGCCTGCAACCGCGAATCGCATCGCCGCAAGCTTTCGGGAGGCGCGCGCCGCCGGTTCCTCGTTCGCTGCCGCCTCGGTTACGAGCGGCGCCCGGCCTCGCAGCCGGCGCCCGTCCGTCGCCCTTGAGCCTTCGAGGCGACGCGTTCGTGCTCAAGCTGATCGTCTTCGATGTCGACGGCACACTCGTCGACAGCCAGCACCTGATCGTGGAAGCTCAGCGGCGTGCCTTTTCCGAGCACGGGCTCGAAGCGCCCGCGCGCAAGGAAGCGCTTTCCGTCGTCGGGCTGTCCCTGCCCGAAGCGTTTCGCCGTCTCGTCGGCGAGGCCGGGCCGATCGAGTCACTCTCGCACAGCTACCGCAAGGCGTTCCAGACGCTGCGCGTCGATCCGGATTACGAGGAGCCGCTGTTTCCGGGGATGGCCGAGCTGGTCGAGCGTCTGCATCGACGCGACGACATTCAACTCGGCATCGCCACGGGCAAGTCGCGCCGGGGCGTCGATCATCTTGTGGACAAACACGGCTGGGAGCGCTGGTTCGCCACGATCCAGACCGCCGACGACGCGCCGTCCAAGCCCGATCCGGCGATGCTGCTCCAGGCGATGGGCGAAGCCGGCGCCGAACCGTCGATGACAGTGATGATCGGCGACACCACCTACGACATGATGATGGCCCGGAGCGCGGGCGTGGCGGCCATCGGCGTCGGCTGGGGCTACCACACGCCCGGCGCGCTGTTCGGCGCCGGCGCGGTGACGGTGGTCGATACGGCAGCCTCCCTGAGCGACCTGTTCTCGGGTCCTCTCGACGGCTCGAAAGCCGGCCCGGTCTCGCCGCGCCTTGCCGCCTCGTAGAGAATTGCTCTTGGCCGCAGCGGACGACTCGCACGAGGCTGCGAGACATCCTATCTGCGAAGCATGAGCACTTCAGGCGACGACGTGACCCGCGATTGGCTCGGCGAGCCCGGCGGCGATGGACAACTCGATCCCATCCGAGCCGCCCGCGCGAGCACAGCACCGACGCTGCCCAAGCGCTTCTACGCGCAGGCCGGCGTCGCGGAGGCCGAGGGTGGCTTCCGCCTGGTGCTCGACGGGCGCGGCGCAAACACACCCGGCCGCCGGCCGCTCGTCGTCCCCGATCTCGGGCTCGGTGAAGCGCTCGCGGCGGAATGGACGGCACAGGAGACGGTGATCGATCCGCGCACGATGCCACTGACCCGGCTCGTCAACACGACCATCGACGGCGTCGTCGAGCGCCGCGCCGCAGTGGCAGAGGATCTCGGCGCCTTTGCCGGCACCGACCTCGTTGCCTACCGCGCCGGAACGCCGGACCGCCTCGTCGCTGAGCAGGCCGCCGCCTGGGATCCGCTGGTAGACTGGGCCGGTGAGGCGCTGGGTGCGCGGCTGTTCCTCGCTGAGGGAGTCATGCATGTGGAGCAGCCGGAGGATTCGGTGGCGGCGCTTCGCGCGGCGATCGACGCGGTCGACGACCCGTTCCGGCTGGCGGCGCTTCACGCTCTGACGACGCTGACTGGCTCCCTCGTGATCGCGCTGGCGGTGCTGCACCGGCGCCTGAGCGCGGACGAAGCCTGGGCGGCCGCCCATATCGACGAGAGCTATCAGGCGAGCATCTGGGGGCGCGACGCGGAGGCCGAGGCCCGTCTCGCCCACCGCCGGACCGAATTCGACGCGGCCGCACTCGTCGCCCAGCGCAGCCCCTGAGAGGCACCATACTTTTTCATTGGATGCGATCACTTGATGGGCAGGATGCCTTTCTTGGAGCAATGAGAAAGTAACCGTCTACCGAAACTCAAGTGTCGCTTCTCCGCACGATCGGTTCGCTTCGCGCAGGCTCCACTCTCGGTCTCGTCTGAGTTTCGAGACGAACGTGCCGATCCTTCGACGCGACACCCGGCAGGTCACCCTTATCACCGTCGCTGCCCTGCTCGTCCTGAGCAGCGCTACCTGCGCGCCCCGTCCGCACCGGTCGAGCCGACGCCGCTCGTCAACACGGGCGAGCCCGCGTCCGGCCGACGAGCCGGGCCCACATGAGGTGCATGCCATCGCCGAGCATTGGCCCAATGGACGCCCGCCGAGCCGTTTCCGAGTGCGGGAACGCGTGCTAAGGGCGATCGATCGATGCAAGGTCAAGCTCTTACGCTGTGATCTGCATTCAATAAACGATTTCGATCGTCAGGGAGTCTCGCCGGACCATGAAGGATATTCTCGAGAAGCTTGAAGAGCGCCGCGCGCAGGCCCGTCTCGGCGGCGGGGAAAAGCGGCTCGAGGCGCAGCACAAGCGCGGCAAGCTGACGGCGCGCGAGCGCATCGAACTGCTGCTCGACCACGGGTCGTTCGAGGAGTTCGACATGTTCGTCCAGCACCGCTCCACCGATTTCGGCATGGAGAAGCAGAAGATCTCCGGCGACGGCGTGGTGACCGGCTGGGGCACCGTGAACGGGCGCACCGTCTTCCTGTTCTCGAAGGACTTCACGGTGTTCGGCGGCTCGCTGTCCGAGGCGCACGCGGCCAAGATCGTCAAGGTTCAGGACATGGCGCTGAAGATGCGCGCGCCGATCATCGGCATTTTTGATGCCGGCGGCGCCCGCATCCAGGAGGGCGTGGCGGCGCTCGGCGGATACGGCGAGGTGTTCCGCCGCAACGTCGCCGCCTCCGGCGTGATCCCGCAGATCTCGGTCATCATGGGACCCTGCGCGGGTGGTGACGTCTACTCGCCGGCCATGACCGACTTCATCTTCATGGTGCGCGACACGAGCTACATGTTCGTGACCGGCCCGGACGTGGTGAAGACCGTGACCAACGAGGTCGTCACGGCGGAAGAACTCGGCGGCGCCAAAGTCCACACCTCGAAGTCGTCGATCGCCGACGGCTCGTTCGAGAACGACGTCGAGGCGATCCTGCAGATCCGCCGCCTGCTCGACTTCCTGCCCGCCAACAACATCGAGGGCGTGCCGGAGATCGAGAGCTTCGACGACGTCAACCGCCTCGACAAGTCGCTCGACACGCTGATCCCGGACAACCCGAACAAGCCCTACGACATGGGCGAGCTGATCCGCCGGGTGGTGGACGAAGGCGACTTCTTCGAGATCCAGGCAGCCTATGCCCGCAACATCATCACCGGCTTCGGCCGCGTCGAGGGTCGCACCGTCGGCTTCGTCGCCAACCAGCCGCTGGTTCTGGCCGGCGTGCTCGACTCGGATGCCTCGCGCAAGGCCGCCCGCTTCGTGCGCTTCTGCAACGCCTTCTCGATTCCGATCGTCACCTTCGTCGACGTGCCGGGCTTCCTGCCCGGAACGGCGCAGGAATATGGCGGTCTGATCAAGCACGGCGCGAAGCTGCTCTTCGCCTATTCTCAGGCGACGGTGCCGCTCGTGACCATCATCACGCGAAAAGCCTTCGGCGGCGCATACGACGTCATGGCCTCCAAGCATGTCGGCGCCGACCTGAATTACGCTTGGCCGACGGCGCAGATCGCGGTGATGGGCGCCAAGGGCGCGGTCGAGATCATTTTCCGCGCCGAGATCGGCGACGAGGCCAAGATCGCCGAGCGGACCAAGGAGTACGAGGACCGCTTCCTCTCGCCCTTCGTCGCGGCCGAGCGCGGCTATATCGACGAGGTGATCATGCCTCACTCCACCCGTAAGCGCATCGCGCGGGCGCTCGGGATGCTGCGCACGAAGGAGATGGAGCAGCCCTGGAAGAAGCACGACAACATCCCGCTCTGAGGCGGGCCTGCGAGAAGGCCGCCCAGGGGGCGGCCTTTTTCGTTCGATTACGGCGTGTGACGTCTCATACGATTTCCGGTCGATGGCTTCGCCTCGCGATGACGGAGGAGATGGGGCAGACCCGACCGGATCAGCCGGAAGCCGTATCACCCGAAATTCCCGGAACGGCTCGTGGCGAGTGTCGGCTTGCCGCCGCTCAAGCGCCGCTTGAGCCGCACCAGCGCCTCGCGCTGCAACTCGCTCGGGGCGGAATGGGCGGAGGCGACCTTCGTCAGCATGTCCACGAGCTGCATCCGCTCGGCCTCAGTCAGCTTGTCGCGAAGCAGCGGGAGCAGCGGGTCGGCCGCGAGGGAGAAGGGTCGGCGCTCCTGCGTGTAGCGCCAGGCCCGCTCGAAGGTCGCAGAGATCGTCTGGATCTCCAGCGGGTTCTCCATCAGCTCGAGGATGCGGGTCTTCTCGGAGGCCGTGATCGGGCTGCCGGTGCGCACGATTTGGATCATCAGGATTACGGCCGCGAGGCGCACGTCGTTCACCCGCTGCAGCGGCGTCCCGATGATGTTCTCGAATGCGGACTTCGCCTGGCGCTGGAGCCCCTTGGTGTCCTGATCGATCTCCTTGAGCTGCTTGACCGCGTAGTGGGCCCGCAGAAGCCAGAACAGAACGCTGGCAATGATGGCGGCAAAGATAATGAGAATCGGCAAAAGGCAGTCTCCGCGAACGCACAAATGATGCGAATCGCAGCGAACCGAACATGCTGATGCGCCAGCGTCAAATGCGTTCGGTGTCCCAGAACGCGATTTGAACGAGAATTCGAATTTCGTTGAAGTGGGCGTGGTGGGCGCGACAGGGATCGAACCTGTGACCCTTCGCGTGTGAAGCGAATGCTCTCCCGCTGAGCTACGCACCCAAGCCCCACTATGCCGCCTGCGGAGGACGGCACGGGCGTCGCCGTGGCGACGGAGGGCCGTATACGCCGAGGTTCGGCGCTCGGCAAGCGACTTCCGCACCGCCACGACAGAATCATGACGGCGAAAACGACCACAACCGATCGTGCGCTCGCGGCTTGCCGCTCCCAACCGAGTCGTCTAGGAGAGCGTACCGTACGGTACGGTACTGTTCGTTAGCCGGGACATGCAGGCAAGCGCCATCACCTTGGAAGAGCCTCCAACCGAGCGGCCCTCCCCGCGTCAGCAGGCCGTGCTGGACGCCGCACTGGCACTGATGGTCGATGGGCGCGATCCGCTCACCATGGATGCGGTGGCGCGCCGGGCAAGCTGCTCGAAGGAGACGCTCTACAAGTGGTTCGGCGACCGCGACGGCCTGCTCACGGCGACGGTGCGCTGGCAAGCCTCGCGGGTCCATGCGGGCCGCTACGAGGTCAGCGGGCTCGACGCCGATACCCTGCGGGACAACCTCCTCGACTTCGCCGAGAGCTGGCTCGCGGTGATCAGCAGCCGCACGTCGGTGGCGCTCAACCGCATCGCCATTGCCGAGGCCGGTTCGGCCAAGAGCAATCTCGGCGGCATCGTGCTGGCGAACGGGCGCTTCGCCATCGGCGAACGGGTGAAGCCGGTGCTGGAAGCCGGCCGCGCGGCGGGCCTTCTCGCCTTCGATGACAGCGAGGCGGCGTTCCGGACCTTCTTCGGTCTGGTTGGCCGCGATATCCAGATCAGACTTCTTCTCGGCGACGCGCTCGATCTTGACGCCGCCGGGATCCGGAGCGACGCGGCCCGAGCCGTCGAGCAGTTCCTGGCCCTCTACGGCCAGGCGAAACCCTGAACCGAAACGACTGATACGAAAGAGGACACAACCATGCGCGTCTATTACGATCGCGACGCCGACCTGAACCTGATCAAGGGCAAGAAGGTCGTCATCGTCGGCTACGGCTCCCAGGGCCATGCCCACGCGCTCAACCTGCGCGATTCGGGCGTGAAGGACATCGTCATCGCGCTCCGCGAAGGCTCGGCCACCGCCAAGAAGGCGGAGCACGAAGGCTTCAAGGTGATGAACGTCGCCGACGCCGCCAAGTGGGGCGACGTGGTGATGATGCTCACCCCCGACGAGCTGCAGGGTGACATCTACAAGGAGTCGCTCGAGGGCAACATGAAGCAGGGCGCCGCCCTCCTGTTCGCCCACGGCCTCAACGTGCACTTCAACCTGATCGAGCCGCGCAAGGACCTTGACGTGCTGATGGTCGCCCCGAAGGGCCCCGGCCACACCGTGCGCGGCGAGTACCTCAAGGGCGGCGGCGTGCCGACCCTGATCGCCATCGCCCAGGACGCCTCGGGCAACGCCCACGACCTCGGCCTCTCCTATGCTTCGGCCAATGGCGGCGGCCGCGCCGGCATCATCGAGACGACCTTCAAGGAAGAGTGCGAGACCGATCTGTTCGGTGAGCAGGCCGTGCTCTGCGGCGGCCTCGTCGAGCTGATCAAGGCCGGCTTCGAGACCCTGGTCGAGGCGGGCTACGCCCCCGAGATGGCCTATTTCGAGTGCCTGCACGAGGTGAAGCTGATCGTCGACCTCATCTACGAGGGCGGCATCGCCAACATGAACTACTCGATCTCGAACACCGCCGAGTACGGCGAGTACGTCACCGGCCCGCGCATCGTGACGCCGGAGACCAAGGCCGAGATGAAGCGCGTCCTCAACGACATCCAGTCGGGCATCTTCACCCGCAACTGGATGCTGGAGAACAAGGTCGGCCAGACCTCGTTCAAGGCCACCCGCGCCAAGCTCGCCGCTCACCCGATCGAGGAAGTCGGCGCCAAGCTGCGCGGCATGATGCCGTGGATCTCCGAGAAGGCCCTGGTCGACAAGTCCAAGAACTAATTTGAAAATCGGGAGGCCGTGCTTTGCTCGGCCTCCGCTGTGTCGAAGAAGGGTCGGTTCGCGCGAGCGTGACCGGCCTTTTTTCGTGGGCCGTTTGCGGCCTCTCATCTTTGCCTTAAACGCTCCCCGAGGAGGCCCGAGGCAACGGGCCCCGGAGGAGACGCTTATGGCATCGCTCTACTCGGAGGCGCACCGCGCCCTCCAAGAGGAATTCGGCACGACCAAGCTCGCGGTCCGCCTCGACGAGGACTGGGTGCACGAGACGGTCCAGCCGGAGGAAGCCGCCTTCATCGGCTCGCGCGACATGTTCTTCCTGTCTACCGTCGATCCCGACGGCATGCCGACCGTCTCCTACAAAGGCGGCCCGACCGGGTTCGTGAAAGTGGTCGACGGCTCGACGCTGGTGTTTCCCGGCTTCGACGGCAATGGGATGTTCTACTCGGTGGGCAACATCGCGGGGCAGGCCAAAGTCGGCCTTCTGTTCATCGACTTCGAGACGCCGCACCGCATCCGGGTGCAGGGCCACGCCTCGCTTCTGCGCGACGACCCGCTGATGGCCGAGTACACGGAGGCGAAGTACCTCGTGAAGGTCGATGTGACCAAGATTTGGGTCAACTGCCCGCGCTACATTCACAAGTACAAGAAGCTCGAGCAGAACAAGTACGTCCCCCGCCCGAACCGCGAGACGCCGCTGGCCGCCTGGAAGCGACTCGACCTCGCCGGCGACGTGATCAGCGACGAGGACAAGGCGCGGGTGGCCAAGGAAGGCCGCCTCGAAGTGTCCGAGTACGAGGCGCTCGTCGCCCGCGGCGAGGCCTGAGGCCGAACGGAAAGGTTTGCCGGTCGCGCGGCCTGTCGGCTCAGCGCGTCGGGTCGTGCATTGCACACGCGACCTCGCGGACCGCGACGGGGCTCCTTTCGGCACGACGTTCTTCAGGCCAGCCTTGGCCGATTGACCGCGTTGACCGACGGAGTCTTCCAACGAAAGAAGCCCGCGCATTCCGAGGAATGCGCGGGCTCTCTCACTTCAAATCGAGCGGGCTCACATCGCCTTGAGCGGCCCAGCCTCGATCACGTCCTCGACCGTGCGCAGGCCGGCGCGGGTGGAGTTCACGAGCACGGCCATGTTGCCCGGCGGGTGCTGGTTCTTCCACATCTTGGTGTGGGCGGCCGGGATCTTGTCCCAGGGGAACACCTCGCTCATGCAGGGATCGACCCGCCGGTCCATGACGAACTGGTTGGCGGCCGAGGCCTGCTTGAGGTGGGCGAAGTGCGAGCCCTGGATGCGCTTCTGGCGCATCCAGACGTAGCGGGCATCGAAGGTGATGTTGAAGCCGGTCGTGCCGGCGCAGAACACCACCATACCGCCGCGCTTCACCACCAGCGACGAGACCGGGAAGGTCGCCTCGCCCGGATGCTCGAACACGATGTCGACGTCGTTGCCCTTGCCGGTGATGTCCCAGATCGCCTTGCCGAACCGCCGAGCTTCCTTGAGCCAGGTGTTGTACTCAGGGCTGTTCACCTTCGGGAGCTGGCCCCAGCAATCGAAGTCCTTGCGGTTGATGACGCCCTTGGCGCCGAGGCTCATCACGTAGTCGCGCTTCGACTCGTCCGAGATGACCGCGATGGCATTGGCGCCCGAGGCCGCGCAGAGCTGCACGCCGAACACGCCGAGGCCGCCCGAGGCGCCCCAGATCAGCACGTTCTGGCCCGGACGCACGGTGTGCGGCGCATGACCGAACAGCATGCGGTAAGCGGTGGCGAGGGTGAGCGTGTAGCAGGCCGCCTCTTCCCAGGTCAGGTGCTTCGGCCGGACCATGAGCTGGCGTGACTGCACCCGGCAGAACTGGGCGAAGGATCCGTCCCCGGTCTCGTAACCCCAGATGCGCTGGGTCGGCGAGAACATCGGATCGCCGCCGTTGCACTCCTCGTCGTCGCCGTCATCCTGATTGCAGTGGACGATGACCTCGTCGCCGACCTTCCAGCGCTTCACCTTGGCGCCGACCTTCCAGACGATGCCCGAGGCGTCCGAACCGGCGATGTGGTACTCGCCCTTGTGCACGTCGAAGGGCGAGATCGGCTCACCGAGGCCGGCCCAGACGCCGTTGTAATTGACGCCCGCGGCCATGACGTAGACGAGCACCTCGTCATCGCCGATGTCCCACACGGGAAGCACTTCGAGCTGGTGCGACTGTTCCGGCGGCCCATGGCGCTCACGACGGATCGCCCAAGCGTACATCTTGGCAGGCACGTGTCCGAGCGGGGGAATTTCGCCGAGCTCGTAAAGGTCCTTGGCTTCCGCCGTCTGCCCAGTCCAGGCCGGCGCTGCGCTTGCAGCCATCGTGACACTCCCTGTTTATCCTGGTGCGCGCGTGACGAACGGCGCGACCTTGGCCGACGCTATAAGCACGATGTTTCAAGCCTTCCAAGTGGCCTAAAAGACGAGGCTTGTTCGCATCCGCACAAAAAAGAGGCACCGACCGAAGTCGATGCCTCTGTATTCAAAATTAACTTGAATTCGCTACTCGGCGGCAACGCGCGTGGTGTCGATCCCAAGCCCCTGAGCGACGCCGCGACCGAAATCCTCGTGCACCTTGAACCAGTGCGCGATCATCCGATCCTGAATGTTGCGTGGGCTGTCACCCATGGAGGTGACGATGTTCTCGACCAACCGCTTGCGACCGCCCTCGTCGAGAACCTTGGTCCAGAACAGACGAGGCTGGCCATAGAGGTCCTCGTCGTCGCCCGGCCAACCGTAGCGGCCGGCATCGCCGCGGATGCGCAGGGGCGGTTCGGCGAACGACGGATCCTGCTTCGGGCCGCCGAAGGAGTTCGGCTCGTAATCGACCTGGGCACCGTGGTTGCCGTCGGTGCGCATGGCGCCGTCGCGGTGATAGGTCTGCACCGCGGCGTTCTTCGGCTGGTTCACCGGGATCTGCTGGTAGTTCACGCCGAGCCGGTAGCGGTGGGCGTCGGCGTAGGAGAGCACCCGATTCTGCAGCATCTTGTCCGGTGAGAAGCCGATGCCGGGCACCACGTTCGAGGGCTCGAAAGCCGATTGCTCGATTTCGGCGAAGTAATTGTCGGGATTGCGGTTCAACTCCATCTCGCCGATCTCGATCAGTGGATAGTCGCCGTGCGGCCAGACCTTGGTGAGGTCGAAGGGATGGATGCGGTAGGTGTCGGCCTCCAGTTCCGGCATAATCTGCACCGAGACCTTCCATTTCGGAAAGTCGCCCTGCTCGATCGCGTTCGACAGGTCGGCGGATGAATAATCCGGGTCCTTGCCCGCAACCTCGTCGGCCTCGTCGGCCGAAAAATTCTGGATGCCCTGCTGGGTGTGGAAGTGGAACTTCACCCAGTAGCGCTCACCGCGGTCGTTCCAGAGCGAGAAGGTGTGCGAGCCGTAGCCGTTCATGAAGCGGGCCGACTTCGGCGTGCCGCGATCCGAGTACAGAAACATCACCTGATGGATCGCCTCCGGAGAAAGGCTCCAGAAATCCCAGCGCCTCCAGTGCGGCTTCAGGTGCGTGCGCGGATCGCGCTTCTGCGTGCGGATGAAATCGGAGAACTTGATCGCGTCGCGCACGAAGAAGATCGGCGTGTTGTTGCCGACGAGATCCCAGTTGCCCTCCTCGGTGTAGAACTTGAGGGCGAAGCCGCGCGGGTCGCGGGCGGTGTCGGCCGAGCCGGATTCACCGCCGACCGTGGAGAAACGCGCCACCATCGGCACCTCCCGGCCGACCTCGGTCAGCACCTTGGCGCGGGTGAACTCCGACAGCGACTTCGTGAGGCGGAACGTGCCGTAGGCACCGTAGCCCTTGGCGTGGACGACCCGCTCCGGGATCCGCTCCCGGTTGAAGTGAGCCATCTTCTCGATGAGGTGGTAGTCCTGCATCAGAACCGGTCCGCGCGGGCCGGCGGTGAGCGAGTTCTGGTTGTCGGAAACCGGGTTTCCGAACGCCGTCGTGAGGCGTGGGCTCTGGTCTGTCATCGCGTGCTTCTCCTTGCCGATGCCTCTGCGGGCGAGCGTCGCAACCAGCGGTCAGCCGTGCGAACGTTGCCGGCCCAACGCGCGAGGCCGAGCTTGGAGCCGTTCGGATCTGCGACGGAGCGATGCATCTGTCGCTTTGCTGACAAATAGGTCCCGTGGATTTGAGGGAAGCCGGAACGGATCGGTCTTGCCCGGTCCGACGCAGCCAAGACAAATCCGCTTCACCGCCGGATCAAGTTTTTCCAGGGCTTGAGGCCGGCACCCCCGACCTTTCTCCCAGATGACGAGCCGCGGCGGCTTCGCTACGGTGCCGGCCAACAGCCGCGCCTCGAGGCGCGCAATCGCATCGGATCAGGGAGTCGAGTGGGATGAGCGCGCAAGCGAGCGTCGCCGAGGTCAAGCGCGACAAGCCGTGGATCATCCGCACCTATGCGGGCCATTCCACGGCGGCGGAGTCGAACAAGCTCTATCGCGGCAACCTCGCCAAGGGCCAGACCGGCCTCTCTGTCGCCTTCGATTTGCCGACCCAGACCGGCTACGACCCGGACCACGAGCTCGCCCGCGGCGAGGTCGGGAAGGTCGGCGTCTCGATCGCGCATCTGGGCGACATGCGGACCCTGTTCGACCAGATCCCGCTGTCGCAGATGAACACCTCGATGACGATCAACGCCACGGCGCCGTGGCTGCTGTCGCTCTATCTCGCGGTGGCCGAGGAGCAGGGCGCGCCGATCGCCGCGCTTCAGGGCACGACGCAGAACGACATTATCAAGGAATATCTCTCGCGCGGCACCTACGTGTTCCCGCCCGCGCCTTCGCTTCGGCTCACCAAGGACGTGATCCTGTTCACGACCAAGAACGTGCCGAAGTGGAACCCGATGAACGTCTGCTCCTACCACCTGCAGGAGGCGGGGGCGACGCCGGTTCAGGAACTCTCCTACGCGCTGGCCATCGCCATCGCCGTGCTCGACACCGTGCGCGACGACCCCGACTTCGACGAGGCCAGCTTCTCGGACGTGTTCAGCCGCATCTCGTTCTTCGTGAATGCCGGGATGCGGTTCGTCACAGAGATCTGCAAGATGCGGGCGTTCGCCGAATTGTGGGACGAAATCGCCCAACAGCGCTACGGCATCACCGACGCCAAGAAGCGGATTTTCCGGTACGGCGTGCAGGTGAACTCCCTCGGGCTGACGGAGCAGCAGCCTGAGAACAACGTGCACCGCATCCTCATCGAGATGCTGGCGGTCACGCTCTCGAAGCGCGCCCGCGCCCGCGCGGTGCAGCTGCCGGCCTGGAACGAGGCGCTCGGCCTGCCGCGACCGTGGGATCAGCAATGGTCGATGCGGATGCAGCAGATCCTCGCTTTTGAAACCGACCTGCTGGAATACGACGACATCTTCGACGGCTCGACGGTGATCGAATCCCGCGTCGAGGCGCTGAAAGAGCAGACCCGCGCAGAGCTGAAGCGGATCGCCGAACTCGGCGGCGCGGTCACGGCGGTCGAGGCGGGCGAGCTGAAGCGGGCGCTGGTGGAATCGAACGCCAAGCGCATCGCCGCGATCGAGAAGGGCGAGCAGATCGTCGTCGGCGTCAACAAGTGGCAGCAGGGCGAGCCCTCGCCGCTCACTGCCGGCGACGGCGCGATCTTCACCGTCTCTGAGACGGTCGAGATGGAAGCCGAGGCGCGCATCCGCGAGTGGCGCTCCAAGCGCGACGACCGCGCAGTCCGTCAGGCGCTCGACGACCTGGAGCAGGCCGCGCGCTCGGGCACCAACATCATGCCGCCCTCCATCGCGGCGGCGAAGGCCGGTGTCACCACCGGCGAGTGGGGCCAGCGCCTGCGCGAGGTCTTCGGCGAGTACCGCGCGCCGACTGGCGTGACGCTGGAGACCGTCACCTCGGGCGCAGCGGAAGAGGCGCGCCTGCTCATCGCCGATCTCGGCGAGCGGCTTGGCGAGACGCCGAAGCTCGTCGTCGGCAAGCCGGGCCTCGACGGCCACTCCAACGGCGCCGAGCAGATCGCGCTCCGCGCCCGCGATGTCGGCTTCGACGTGACCTATGACGGCATCCGCCAAACGCCGACCGAGATCGTTGCCAAGGCGAAGGAGCGCGGGGCCCATGTCATCGGCCTCTCCGTGCTGTCCGGCAGCCATGTGCCGCTGGTGCGTGAGGTGAAGGCGAAGCTGCGCGAGGCCGGGCTCGACCACGTCCCGGTCGTCGTCGGCGGCATCATCTCCACCGAGGACGAGCTGGTGCTCAAGAATATGGGCGTCACCGCCGTCTATACGCCGAAGGACTACGAACTCGACAAGATCATGGTCGGGCTCGCCAAGGTCGTGGAGCGGGCGCTCGACAAGCGCGCCGCCGACCGGGCGGACACGGAAGCCGGCGTGCCGGGCGCGCCGAAGCGGAGCGAGGGCGGGGCTCAGGTCTTCTGAAGGCCTTCGCAACGCTGCGGACGAGGGGCACGCCCCCTCCTCCTCGATCCTCGCAGACGGGGAGAGGGGGCGTGCAATCCGGTCCACCGTGTCAGCGGCGACTTTGCTGTCGCAGCTGGCGAAGAGGGGGCACCCTCAGCGAACGCCGCCGCTGGCGTTGATGACCTCTCCGGTCACCCAACGGGCGTCGTCGGAGGCGAGGAAGGCCACGACCCGGGCGATGTCGTCCGGCTGCCCGACGCGGCCGAGCGGCGTCTGCGCGACCATGCCGGCCTCCATTTCGGAGCCGGCGATGCCGGCCGTGTGCGTGCCCTCGGTCACGACGTAGCCGGGACTGACCGTATTGACCCGGATCTTGCGCGGAGCAAGTTCGTTGGCGAGCACGCCCGAGATCCCGTTCAGCGCCGCCTTCGTGCCCGTATAGACCGCGCTCGTGGGCATGTTCACGTCGGTGACCACCGACGAGATGTTGATGATGCTGCCGCCCTCTCCGAGGTGCCGCGCGGCCGCCCGCGTCGCGAGCAGCACGCCCAGCACATTGATGTCGAACAGACGGCGGTAATGCTCCTCCGTCACCTCTTCGATCGCCGCGAATTCGTAGACGCCGGAATTGTTCACCAGCACGTCGAGCTGGCCGAATTGCTGCGCGGCGGCGTCGATCAGGCCCTGAGCCTGCTCAGCCTTGGAAACGTCGGCCTGAACCGCGACGGCTCTGCCTCCGGCCTCGGTGATGGCCGCGACCACGGCAACCGCACCGGCCTTGCTCGACGCGTAGTTGACGACGACGGCTGCACCGTCCTTCGCCAGCGCCTTGGCGATCGCCGCACCGATTCCCTTCGATGCGCCGGTCACCACCGCGACCTTGCCCTCAAGCTTCGACATCTGTGCTATCCCTTCGATATGGGACAGCTCCGACATGGAGGCCTCAGTCCCATAGTTCGGGAATTCGGAACTATGGGAGCGGGGTTCAAGCCCCCATATGGATGAATCATGAGGCCGCTGTTTCACCCTGCGATTGAGGACGTCCGACCGGAGGCGATCTTGCACGCCCTGTCCGATCCGCGGCGGGCGGCGATCTTCGCCCGGATCACGAAGGCGGGCTGTGTCGAGGCTTGCTCGGCTGTGTCGTCGGTGGGCGATCAGGTCATCCCGAAATCGTCGCTCTCAAGCCATTTCAAGGTTCTGCGCGAGGCTGGCTTGATTCGTTGTGAGCGGCACGGCGTCGAGATGCGCAACCACTCGCGCTGTGCCGAGGTGGACGCGCGCTTTCCCGGCCTGTTGTCGGCGATCATGAACGCCTACGCGGCGCGAACGGCCTGCGAAGACCGGCAGGACGAGGCGGTCGCTCGACCCGAGGCGAGATAAGATTCGGAGTGCAGGTCCGACGTGGTGGTCTCATACCCTCGCCGGGCGGGCCCGACACCGGAAATTCGGGTTCGGACAGGGCGGGAGGGTGCGGTTCATCCTGCTTGACCCGCCGCCGTCGGCGGTGCCAGTAACCGCCGCTTCAAGCGGGATGCGAGATCGCCTCGGCCCGGACCTTCTTTCCAGGGACCCGCGCCGATGGCCGCGTTCACCGAACTCGTGTTTTCCGGCGTCCAGCCGACCGGCAACCTGCACCTCGGCAACTATCTCGGCGCCATCAAGCGCTTCGTCGAGATGCAGCAGCGCGACGCGCAATGCCTCTACTGCGTGGTCGATCTCCACGCGATCACGATGTGGCAGGATCCGCAGGCGCTCAAAGGTCAGATCCGCGAAGTCACGGCCGCCTTCCTCGCCGCCGGCATCGACCCGAAGCGCTCCATCGTCTTCAACCAGTCCCAAGTTCCGCAGCACGCGGAGCTCGCCTGGATCTTCAACTGCGTCGCGCGCCTCGGCTGGCTCAACCGCATGACGCAGTTCAAGGACAAAGCCGGCAAGGATCGGGAGAACGCCTCGATCGGTCTCTACGATTACCCGGTGCTGATGGCCGCCGACATCCTGGCCTACCGGGCGACCCACGTGCCCGTCGGCGAGGATCAGAAGCAGCACCTCGAACTGACCCGCGACATCGCCCAGAAGTTCAACAACGACTTTGCGCAGTCGATCCTGGCCCACGGGCACGGCGAGCAGTTCTTCCCGCAGACCGAGCCGCTGATCGGCGGACCGGCGGCGCGGGTGATGTCGCTCCGCGACGGCACCAAGAAGATGTCGAAGTCGGACCCGTCCGAGTATTCGCGCATCGCCCTCACGGACGACGCCGATGCCATCGCGCAGAAGGTGCGCAAGGCCAAGACCGATCCGGAGCCCCTCCCCTCGGAGACCGCGGGCTTGGCCGGGCGTCCGGAGGCCGACAACCTCGTCGGCATCTTCGCGGCGCTTCGCGGCATCACCCGCGACGAGGTGCTGAAGGATTTCGGCGGCGCGCAATTCTCCAGCTTCAAGCCGGCGCTCGTCGATCTCGCCGTGGAGACGCTGGCTCCGATCGGTGCCGAGATGAAGCGGCTGGTGGCCGATCCGGCCTATATCGACTCCGTGCTCGCCGACGGTGCCGGTCGTGCGGAAGCGATCGCCGCTCCGACGCTCGACGCGGTCAAGGACATCGTCGGCTTCGTCCGGCGCGGGCCGGCCCTTAGGGCGGTGTGAGGGGTCGCGCCGTCAGCGGCGCGGCTCGTCCTTGCGCAGGTGGCGGCCATAGGCCTGTTCCTTATCCTCGCGCTCCTTGATCAGGTCGGCATAGGCCTGGCGCATCTCGGGCGAGACGGACACGCTCTTGCCCTTGGAGGGCTTGCGCTTGGGGGCCTTCTTGAAGGTGTCTGACGTGTCGGCCATCGTCCGCGTGCTCCCCCCTCGACTGTTCCTATCATAAGGCAAGTCCGGTGCCGGTCGTAAAGTGACCGTCTACCGGCCCGGCGATTCGACTGCTAGATACCGGCGGATCGAGGCCGGGAAATCTGTACCCGGCATCCGACGACGATTTCGAGAAGCATGATGGAAAAGTTCACGACCCTGGAGGGCGTCGCCGCGCCCATGCGGATCATCAACATCGACACCGACCGCATCATCCCCAAGCAGTATCTCAAGACGATCAAGCGCACCGGGCTCGGCCAGGGCCTGTTCTCGGAGATGCGCTACAACGACGACGGCTCGGAAAACCCGGATTTCGTTCTCAACCAGCCGGCCTACCGCAACGCCAAGATCCTCGTGGTCGGCGACAATTTCGGCTGCGGCTCGTCGCGCGAGCACGCGCCCTGGGCGCTGGCCGATTTCGGCATCCGCTGCGTGATCTCCACGAGCTTCGCCGACATCTTCTTCAACAACTGCGCCAAGAACGGCATCCTGGCCATCGTCGTCCCGCCGGAGGATCTGGAGAAGCTGTTCGAGGATGCCGAGCGCGGCTCCAACGCGACGCTGACGATCGATCTCGCGGCGCAGACCATCAAGGGTCCCGACGGCGGCACCCTGCATTTCGACATCGACGAGGGCCGCAAGCACAACCTGCTCAACGGTCTCGACGAGATCGGCCTAACGCTGGACCAGAAGGCTCCGGCGATCGACGCCTACGAGGCGAAGCTCGCCCAGCGCGAATGGGCCTGATTCAGGGCTGACGGGCGCGCCCTGCCTCGCACGGCGAGCACCCGCGCAGCCTCGGCAAACGCTGCGGCCCAACAGTCGAGCGCGGGCCGGCGGCGCCGTCCCCCGGCTTTCGGCCGGCGCGTGCGCGGCGGCATCGGGATGTGCAGGAAGACCGCCGGGCAGCCCTGCTCCAGCACCCGATAGTACGACGCGTTGCACAGGTAGCGCCCGGCATCGCGCGAGGTCGCAGCGTCGAGGCCGGCCCGCCGCAGCGCCACCCGCACCTGCGCCGCCGCGGGGCTGCGCCGCTGCGTCGGACCGCCGGGATCGAAGGCGAGCGTCCGGCCGACCGCGCCGCTCGCATCGGGAAACAGCCGGCTCACCCGGTTGACGCCCCGCGTCTCGACGCAGACGCGAGAGCGACTCGCGGCGACGCCGATCATCAGCACGGCCTCGGGCCGTCTCGCCAAGGCGGGGGCGAGCTCGCTGTCGAGGGCGCCGTAGCGGGTGTCGAGCACGAGGCAGTCCGGCGTAGCCCCGAGGATGCGACGCAGATGCGGCGAGGCCGCCAGCCGCCGCGCGAGGCGCCCGCTCGGATTGTCGGGCACCGTGGGAAACGGGCCGAATCCCGTGACGAGCAGGCGGCTCACAATCCGATCAAGGTTGCGATGGCGTCGGCGCCGGCGGCGGGCGAGTGCTCGCCGCCGGCCACCGCCCGCTCGGCCTCGGCGGTGGCTTGGCGTACCTCGGCGCTGCCGACCAGACGCTGGTGCAGCCGCTCGTGCACGAGGGCCCACATCCATTTCACATCCTGCTCGCGCCGCTTCTTCGCGATCTCGCCGGTCGCGGTCAGCTTGGCACGGTGATCCTCGATCCGGCTCCACAGGCCGTCGAGCCCCTTGCCGTGCAGGCCGGAGATCGTGACCACCGGCGGTGTCCAGGTGGCCGAGGGCGGCGTCAGAATGTGGAGCGCAGCGCGGTACTCAGAGGCCGCGGCGTTGGCCCGGCGTTCGCCCTCGCCGTCATCGGCCTTGTTGACGGCGATCATGTCAGCGAGTTCGAGGATGCCCTTCTTGATGCCCTGAAGCTCGTCGCCCGCCCCCGGCAGCATCAGCACGAGGAAGAAATCGGTGAGGTCGGCCACCGCCGTCTCCGACTGGCCGACGCCGACGGTCTCGACCAGGATCACGTCGAAGCCCGCCGCCTCGCACAGCAGCATGGTCTCGCGGGTCTTCGCCGCCACGCCGCCGAGCGTGCCCGAAGAAGGCGAGGGCCGGATGAAGGCGTTGCGATCGATGGCGAGCCGCGCCATCCGGGTCTTGTCGCCGAGGATCGAGCCGCCGGTGCGCGTCGAGGAGGGATCGACCGCCAGCACCGCCACCTTGTGCCCGGCGCCCGTCAGCAGCGCGCCGAGGGCGTCGATCGTGGTCGATTTCCCGACGCCCGGCACGCCGGTGATGCCGACCCGGATCGCGCGGCCCGTCTGCGGCAGCACCGCGTCGATGAGGTCGCGCGCCGCCGCCCGGTGATCGGCCCGGCGCGACTCGGCGAGCGTGATGGCGCGGGCCAAAGCCGCCCGGTCGCCGGCCAGAAGACGCTCGCGGATTGTGTCCATGTCGGGAAGGGTCGCGCTCATGGCTCCTTCATGCCGGGGCGTCGCGCGGGCGTCGAGTGCCCAAAATCCCAATCGTGCCCCGCCACGGCCAAGATCCTGCGCGAAGGAGGAGCGCCCAGCACCGGCCTGCTACCGGAACGGGATTTTTCGGGGACCTGAGACCGGTCATGCAGCCCTCCGACGCGACACGCCGCTCCCTCCTGCGCCTGATGGGTCTGGCCGGCGTGGCCGGCCTCTCCCCCGCCTTGTCGGCCTGCGTGATGGACGGGCTCGCCACCGGCACGGTCGGCGAGACGCAGTCCGCGCTCGACGTGAGCCCGGTGCTCCTCGTCGCCACCACCCGTCGTCCGGTCTCCGGCAGCCCGCCAAAGGCCCCGTTCTTCGGCTCCGAGCGCGGGCGGGGCCTCAGCTTTGCCGAGGCGCGCATGTCGGCGCCGGATCGCTCGCTGATCGGCAAGGTCTCGGCGGTGGTGGGCGGTGATTGGGGGGTCCGATCCGTCGGCGAAGTTACGACGGGCCCCGGCGCGGCGGCCGCCTTCGCCCAATCCACCTTCGGCCGCGATGTGCTGATCTACGTCCACGGCTACCGCGAGAGCTTCGAATCCGCCGCGATCAGCGCCGCGCGTCTCTCCGACGGGATCCGCTTCAACGGCGCCTCGGCCCTGTTCACCTGGCCCTCGGCGGCGGCGACCTTCGATTACGGCTACGACCGCGAGAGCGCGCTGTGGTCCCGCGACGCTTTCGAGGACCTTCTGAAGACGGTCGCGACGACGCCGAGCGGCGGGCGCATCCACATCGTCGCCCACTCGATGGGGACGCTCCTCACGTTGGAGACCCTGCGCATGTTGCGGGTCGAAGCCGGCGAGGTGGCGGTCGCCCGCATCGGCGCGGTGGTGCTTGCCGCCCCCGACATCGACATCGACCTCTTCGCCAACGGCGTCGAGCGCCTGGGGCCGGACGCCAAGCGCATCACCGTGATCTCGGCCACCAACGACCGGGCCCTCGAACTGTCGGGCGCCATCGCCGGCGGCGTCGTCCGCGCAGGCGCCGCCGACCGAGAGCGGCTGGAGTCACTGGGCGTACGCGTGGCCGACGCCTCCGATTACGGCGGCGGCCTCTTCAATCACGACCTGTTCCTGTCGAACCGCGAGGTGCAGGCCGTCGTGAAACGGGCCATCGCCCGCGGCAGCGGCGCGTAATCTCGTAAGACCCATCGACGAATCCCGTCCCGACGTCCTACAAGCGCCGCCGGACCCGGTCAGCCTGGGTTCTTCGCGCAGCGCCGCCTGTCGGCCTGCGGCTCTTTTCCCTCCTTCGAGGACGTTCCCGATGTTCACGCTCGAGATCGACGGCACGGCGATCGCGGTCATCAACGGCGACGAGGCGACCGCCCGCGACCTGTTCACCTGCGACGGCTTCAAGGAGGACATCCGCTCGATGACCACCGCCGGCCGTCCGATCTGGAACGGCACCTCGGCGCTCACCGTGCGCAAATCCACCGAGGACGAGATCGAGGAGTTCGAGGACGCGCTTGCCGCCGATGACGGCGAAGGCGATTTCGAGCCCGACGAGCAGCATGCGGCCGAGGGTGACGGCTCGGACGACGAGGAAGAGGCCGACATCGTCTTCCTCGTGGATATCGACGACGAGGACGAGGATCAGCCGCTCGACGCGTAACGCGGTGTCCACGCCGAGATAAAGGCCGTGCCTGCGGAAGCGATCGGCACGGTCGTTTTCGATCAGCAAGCGGAGCGCGGCTGGATTGCTGCGCTTCGCTCGCAATGACCGCGAAGACGATTTTTCACGGCATTGCGAGGCGGAACCGGAGCAATCCAGGGGGCAATGCCCGCCGCTTCGGGCGCCGCAGCGGTTCACCCCTCCCGCATCACCTGCATCGACGTTCCGGCCGACTCCGATTCGCGTATCGGCTCGCAGCGCCCGCCGAGATGGCGTGCGAGAAAATCTTCGGCGCGGGCGAAGAAGGCCAGGCGGTTCGCCGGGCGCACGAGGCCGTGGCCCTCATCGGGAAACAGCAGATAGGTGACGGGGATGCCGCCCCGCTCCATCGCGGCGACCATCTGATCGGACTCGGCCTGCTTCACCCGCGGATCGTTCGCCCCCTGCACGATCAGCAGCGGCGCCTTGATCCGGTCGGCGAAGTAGACCGGTGAGCGCTCGCGGATCAATGCCATGCCCTCCTCGGTGTCCGGATCGCCGATGGCGCGATGGAGCTGCGCCCGCATCGCCTCCCAGTAGGGCGGGATCGTCCGCACCAGTGTTTCGAGGTTGGCCGGGCCGACGAGGTCGATCCCGCAGGCATACGCTTCCGGGTTGCGAGTCAGCGCCAGCAGCGTGGCGTAGCCTCCGTAGCTGCCCCCCATGATCGCGACGCGGGCCGGGTCGGCCACGCCCTGCGCCACCGCCCAGGCGACGGCGTCGCTGAGGTCGTCGTCCATCCGCCGGCCCCATTCGCGGTCACCCGCGTTGAGGAACGCCTTTCCGAAGCCGGTCGAGGAGCGGAAATTGACGCTGAGCGCGGAATAGCCGCGGTTGGCCAGCCATTGATGGATGCCATCGAAGCCGAAGCTGTCGCGGGCCCACGGGCCGCCATGGACGAGAAGCACCAGCGGGCCGGGGCCGTCGGCGCCGAGTGGACGGGTGAGGTAGGAGACAAGATCGAGCCCGTCGCGGGAGCGGATGATCGCCGGGCTCATGGCCGCGAGTGGCGCTCCTTCCAGCTCCGGCCGGGCGCTGCCGAGCGAACGAAGCGTCTTCGCCCGCCGGTCGTAGATCGCCGCCTCGCCGACGCGGGTGTCGGCCCGCGCGACGACGATCCAGAGCGAATCGTCCTCGGTCCGGCTCGCCGGATACCAGTCACCGAGCCCTTTCGTTTCGAGGAAGGCGAAGTCGTCGGTGAAGCGCGGATCGAGCACGTGCCAGGATTTGCGGGCATGCGTCACCGCGTAGGCCACGGGCTCGTGCGTCTCGGCATCCTGCAGCACGGCGCCGATATCCGCCTCTTCGTGCGCCGCCATCACGCGTGTCTCGCCGGTGGCGAGATCGATCCGGGTCAGCGCAGCGGTGTTGCGGCCGCGGCTGTCGCGGCAGAACAGAGCCGTGCCGGCGGCATCGAGGTTCTCCGCGCCGGAAACACGGGCATCCTCGGGTGGGAAGGTGAGCCACGGCTTCCAGTTGGCGCCGTCCGGGGCAAGCAACTGGCTCGAACCATCTGGAAGGTTGCGGAAGGCGAAGCGCACCGCGTAGCGCTCATCGATCAGGAAGCCGGCGAAGCCGGGATTCTCGGCGACTAGGCTGCGCTCGCCGGTGGCGAGATCGATGCTGTGCAACTCGTGGAAGCGCGGGTCGCGGTCGTTGATCGCCACCAGCACCCGGTCGCGCACGATGCGGCTGAGGCCGACGATTGCCGCGGCGATGCCCGGAATCGGCGTCAGGTCGCGCCGCTCGCCCGTTTCGAGATCCACAGCGTAGAGGTGGTGATTCTCATCGCCGTCCGCGTCTTGAACGTAGAGCAGATGCCGCCCGTCATAGGCGAAGGCGTAGGCGTCGATGCCGCGCCGCCGGTCGGCGGTAACGGGCTTGGCCGCGTCGAGATCGTCGATCGGCGCGGACCAGATGTTGAGCACGCCCTCGTGGGGCGCCACCCAGCCGAGACGGCGCCCGTCCGGGCTGATCTGATGGCCGTAGCGCGTCGGGTTGCCGAACAGGTGCTCGCGGGGGATCAGATCGACCATGACGTCTCCTCGAAAGCCGGCGGCGCCGCGAATAGGCGACGCGCTCGGGTTTCGAGGAAACTATCGCGGGATCAGCCGAGTACCACCACCTTGGCGCCGACCTCGACGCGGTTGAACAGGTCGATCGCGTCCTGATTGATCATGCGGATGCAGCCCGAGGACACGCTCTGGCCGATGGAATGCGGCTCCAGCGTGCCGTGGATGCGGAACAGCGTGTCCTTGTTGTTCTGCCACAGGTACATGGCCCGCGCCCCGAGCGGGTTGCGGCTGCCGCCGGGGACGCCGAGGCCGCTCTGCAGCTTATCGACCTGGCGGGCGAGATCCGGCCGGCGGGCGATCATCTCCTTCGGCGGATACCAGTCCGGCCAAGCCTGCTTCGAATTGACGGTCGCGGTGCCCGACCACGAGAAGCCCTGCTTGCCCACGCCGACGCCGTACCGCCGCGCCCGACCGTTCGGCAGGACGAGGTAGAGGTAGCGCGCCTTGGGATCGACCACGATCGTGCCCGGCGGCTCGTTCGTCCGGTAATCGACCTCCTGACGCAGATAGTTCGGGTTGAACTTCTTGTAGGCGATCGCTTGGACCGGGAACGGCTCGTTGGCGATGGCCGCGTAGGCCTTCGCATAGTCGATCGGACCGTTATCGGGCTCCTGCGGCGGCACTGGATAACCGGCCTGCTGCTGGCGCGGCGTCTGGTTGGGGGCCTCGGCGGCGGAGGGCTCGCCGTAACGCTCGGCCCGTCGGCGGGCATAGCCTTCCGCGTCGAGATCCGTCTGCGCATCGGGCACCGGGCGCCCGTTGCTGACGCGGCCGTTATAGGGAACGTACTGACCGCCGCGGCGGCGGAACAGGTTGCCGTTGCTGTCCTGGTAGAGGCGGTCGTCGTCGAACCCGTCGAAGGTCTGGGCGAGGACGTGCGCCGGCAGGAGCGCGAGCCCGAGGCTCGTCGCGGCTCCGAAAAGAAGCGTACGGCGGTTCTGAAGTGACATAGATCGCTCGATCGAATGGGCCGGGCCGAAAACGTCTCCGGAATACGGAAGAACGGTCACGATCGTCCGGGCCGGCTGAACTGCCCCGCTTGTTCCCTAGCAAGGAAGCGCACGGGCGTCAGGGCCGGTCGCGACCGTCATGGCTCCTGCACCGCGAACTGTGCGAACATTGTGTCCGAAAGGTTACACGCGCAGCCGCCATGCGCGCGGCGGGCGGCTTTAACGATTTCGCAAAAAATGTGCGGATTGCGGGGCGAATCGTGGCGAACGGCGATTGTTTTGGCCGGACGCATCCCTAGATCAAGCGTAGCCGTTTGGCCCCGACCACGGACCTCCTCCCTTGCGCGCCTCGCTCCTCCGCTTCTCGCTCGGATTGCTCTGCCTCGGCCTGACGCTTCCCAGTGAGGCCTTGGCCGCCCGCAAGGCGGCTCCGTCTCGCCCAACCAAGACGATGGTCAGGCCGAAGGCGGCACAGCCGGACGCGAAACTGCCGCCCGCGGCACCGCAGACGGCTTGGACCGCAGCCGAACCGGCCAGTTGCGGCCGCGTGCGGCGCAAGCTCTGGCAAGCCGAGGAAGGCTGGATCGTGAAGACGGTGACCGTCTGCCACTGAGGCGCGCAGCCGCAAGCCACAGGAGATCCCGGCTCAACGCCGGGATCTACTCGAAGCCGGCGACGCAACCCGCTACAAGCCGCCTCAAGGCTGCGACGGTCGCGGCTTCGGTTTCGGTGAGTGGCGTTCTCAGTGATCCGCGTTCTCCATACGGGCGACTGGCATATCGGCCAGACCCTGCGCGGCTTCTCCCGCGAGAGCGAGCACGAGGCCGTATTCGGCTGCCTGGAGAGCATTGTGGTCGAGCGCGAGGTCGATGCCCTCGTGGTGGCGGGCGATGTGTTCGACAGCCAGAACCCGTCCGGTGAATCCCAGGCGCGCTTCTACGCGTTGATGGCGCGCCTGCACGCGGCGCGGCCGGCGATGACCATCGTCATCACCGCCGGCAACCACGATGCCGCCGGACGCCTCGAAGCGCCGCGCCCACTGCTGGAGGCCATCGGCGTCCACGTCGTCGGCAATGTCCGACGCCGCGACGGCGCGATCGATCTCGAACGCCATCTCGTGCCGGTCCGTTCGGCCGGCGGCGAGGTGGCGGCGCAGGTGCTCGCCGTCTCCTATCCCACCGCCGCCTGCCTGCCGCCGCTCTCCTCGCTGGGAGCCGAGCGGCGCATCGGCGAGACCTCGCCGATCGTGCGGGCGGTGCGCGACCTCTACGGTCAGCTCTTCGAGGCGGCCCGGCCGCGGCTCGCCGGCCTGCCGCTCCTCGTCACCGGCCATCTCCACGTCGCGGGCGGTCTCGAATCGGAGGGCGCCGAGCGGCGCATTCTCGTCGGCGGCGAGCACGCGGTGCCGGCCGACGTGTTTCCCGAGGAGGCGCGCTACGTGGCGCTCGGCCATCTTCATCGCGCCCAGGGGCTGGGCGGCGGGCAGGTGCGCTATTGCGGCTCGCTGATCCCGCTCTCGGCCGCCGAGCAGCCCTACCGCCACGGCGTCACCCTGGTGACGCTCGGCACCGGCGCGGCGGAGATCGAGCATATCGAGATCCCGCGCCCCGTCCCCTTCCTGCGCCTGCCCGCCTCCGGCGACATGCCGCTGGCCGATCTCGGCGACCATCTCGCGGCGCTCACGCTCGATCCCGATCTGCCGCTGGAGGCACGACCCTACATCCAGGTTCGGCTCGCCCGCGAGGGTCTGCTTCCCGGCTATCGAGCCGAGGTGGACCGCATCGCCGAGAGTTTCCCCGTGCGCGTGGTCGATGTGCGGGTCAGCGTGCCGCCGCGGGCCGCGATCGAGATCGTGGAACCGGACGCGCCGCCGCCGCGCCTGTCCGAGCGCGACCCGGAGGAGCTGTTCCGCCTCGCCTACCGCGCGAAGTGGGACGAGGAGCCCGAGCCCGCTCATCTCGACGTGTTCCACCGCGCGCGAGCCGAGGCCTGAGCCCCAAGCCATGCGCATCCTCGCGATCCGCGGCGAGAACCTCGCGAGCCTCGCCGCGCCCTTCGCGGTCGATCTCGCCGCCGAGCCGCTCGGCGCCACCGGCCTGTTCGCCATCACCGGCGAGACCGGCGCGGGCAAGTCCACGATCCTCGACGCGCTTTGCCTCGCCCTGTACGGCCGCTATCCCCGCGTCGCGGTGAGCCGCCGCGAGGACGTGCCCGATCCTGGCGGCGAGGCGCTGAGCGCCAGCGATGGGCGGGCGATCCTGCGCCGAGGCGCCGGCTCCGGCTATGCCGAGGTCGATTTCATCGGCCAGGACGGCATCGCCTATCGCGTGGGCTGGGAGGCCTATCGCGCCCGCAACCGGGCGACGGGCAAGCTCCAGGCGGAGCGGCGGCGCCTGCACCGGCTCGACGACGGCAGCGCCGTGGCGGCGGGCAAGACGCAGGTGCTCGACAAGGTCGTCGGGCTCACCGACCTGACATTCGACCAGTTCCGCCGCACGGTTCTGCTGGCCCAGGGCGAGTTCGACGCCTTCCTGCTCGCGGCGGAGGGCGAGCGGGCCGAGCTTCTGGAGAAGATCACCGGCACCGCGATCTATTCGGAAATCTCGAAGCGGGTGCATCTCGGCTACGAGGAGCATCGCCGCGCGGTCGAAGCTTTGGAACTGCGGCAGGGCGAGATCGGCCTGCTCGACGAGGCCGGCTTGCAGGCCCGCCGGTCGGAGCGCGCGGAGCGCCTTGCCGAGGTGACGGCGTGGCGCGCCGAGCAGGAGGCGGTGGGACGCGTCCTCGAGACCGCCCGACGGATCGAGGCCGCCGGGCTGGCGCTGGCGCTGGCCGAGCAGCGCGCCGCCGCGGCCCGCACGGCGTCGGAGGCGGCGGCACCGGAGCGAGCGCGATGGGCCGAACTCGACGCGGTCGAGCCGCTGCGCGGGCGCGCGGAGGCCCTCGGCGAGGCCGCCCGCGAGCGGAGGGCGGCGCGGGCGGAAGCCGAAGCGGCGGCGATCCGTGTCACGGCGGCGCGCATGGCCGCGGAGGCCGCCGAGGCGAAGCGGGCGGAGGCCGGCGCGGCGGACGAGGCCGCAGAAGTCGTGTTCAAGCGTTTCGGCCCGCTCTGGGACCAAGCGACCAAGCTCGACGAGGCGATCGCCCATGCGGAATCAGAATCCGAAAACGCCGCGCAAAAGGCCATTCGGGCCGCCGCAGCTGCTGAGGCGGCGCTCGCCACGTTGGCCGCCCTCGACCGGCGTCTCGCGGAGACACGGGATGCGCGCGACAATGCAGCTCACCGCCTCGACGCCGACCGGGCCCACGCCCTCCTGGCCGAGCGCGGCGAGGAGTTCGCCCGCCGCATCCGCGAACGGGCGCGGCTGCGCGGGCAAGCGGAGACGGCGGCGCAGGAGGCCGCGGCGCGCCGGGCCGAGATCGCCGCCTGCGACGGCGAGGCCAGCGAAGGCACCGCCCGCCTCGCCGAGCTTCGTGCCCGCCGCGAGGCGCTGGCCGCTGCCCGCGCCGAGCGGGAGGCGGCGTTCGACGCGCTCGCCGAGCCTGCCGCGCAGGCGCGCGCGGTCGCCCTCGAAGGCCTGCTCGATGCCCTTCGCGACGCCTACACCCTGGCGCAGCGCCACGGCACGGCGCTGGCCGACCGGGCGGCCGCGGCGGAAGCGGAGGCCGAAGCCGGCGCAGCCTTCGCCGAGGCCGCCGCCCGCTTCGCAGCGGAGGAGCGGGCGCTGCACGAGGTCGGCATCCGCCGCTCGGGGATCGCACCGCTCGCGGAACTCGCCCAGGAAAGCGCGTCGCGCGAGGCGGCGCGGCTGCGCAGCCTTCTGGTGGCGGGCGCGCCCTGCCCGGTCTGCGGCGGCCGCGACCATCCGCATGCTCACGGATCCGACGATGCCCTCGGACGTCTCGCCGAGGAGATGCGCGCCCGACGCGCGGCACTGGACGCCGAGATCGCGGCCCATCAGGCCGCCCACGACCGGGCGCGGGGCGATGCCGCGGCGGCCGAGGGCCGGCATGACGACGCGCAGGAGCGCGGCGCCGCGGCCGCCGAGGCGGCTGCCTCGACCGCCACCCGCTACCGCGCCGGCCTGCCCGACCTCGCCGCCGCGCGCGACGCGTCCGGGCTTGCCGTACCTCTGCCGCAGGAACCGGATCTGTCCGGCCTTGCCGCCGCCGGCGCCGCCGCGCGGGCCGAGCGCGACGCCACCCAGCGGACGCTTGCGGCGGCGCGAGCCCTGCGCGGTGAGATCGACGGCCTGATCCGGGATCGCGACGCGGTCGAGGCGCGGATCGAGGCGCAGACCCGCTCTCTCGACGCGATGACGCGCCGCCGCGGCGAGGCCGGTCTCGCGGCTGAACGGGCGGAGAACGGTCACGCCGCCCTCCTCCAGCGGATGTCGGACCTTGCGGGGGAAATCGCTCCGGCCCTCAGCGCCGCCGATCTCGGCCTGCCTGATCTCGACCGCGCCCCGGAGGCCGGCGCCGACCGGATCCTCGCCCTCGGGCAAGCCTACGCGATCCTGCAGACGCAGCAGGCCGGGCACGAAGCGCAACTCGCTGCCCTGGCGCCGGAACGGGCAGCCGCCGCTTCGTTGAGCGAAACCGAGACGCGCGCCGCCGCCGAAGCCCGCGCCGAGGCGGCGGAACGGCAGGTCCGCCTCGGCCAGGCGCACGCCGCCCGCGCCGGCCTTCTTGGCGGCGAGGCGACCGGCACGCACCGCACGCGGCTCAACAACGAGCGCCGCGCGGCCCGCGACGCGCTTCAAGCCGCGCAGACCGCCGGCGCCGAGGCCGCCCGCGCTCTTACGGGCGCCGTCTCCGAGGCCTCTGCGGCGGTCTCCGCTCTGGAGCGGGCTGCAGCCCGCCACGATGCGGCCGAGGCCGCCTTCGCGCAGGCCTGCGGCGAGCGCGGCCGCGAGGCGGTGGCGGCCTTGCTCGCCGTCCCGGCCGAGACGCGCGAGGCTTTGCGCGGGCATCTCGACCGGCTCGCCCGCGACGAGGCTGAGGCGTTGACAGCGCTTGCCACACGCCAGGCCGATGTCGCGACGCTCAGCACCGAGTCCGAGATCGACGTCGCCGCCGCGCAGGCCGAGGCGGCGCGGCTGACGGAGGCGATGGCGCAGGCGCAGCAGCGCCTCGGTGCGCTGGACGCGGAACTGCTCCGCGACGAGGCCGCCCGCGCGAAGGCGGCCGACCTCGCCCACGCGATCGAGGCGGCCAAGGGCGAGTTCGCCACTTGGCACCGGGTCGAGGAAGCGATCGGCTCGGCCGGCGGCGACCGCTTCCGCCGCTTCGCGCAAGGAGTGACACTCGATCACCTCGTCCATCTCGCCAACGAACAGCTCAAGGCGCTCAGCCCCCGGTATCGTCTGGCCCGGAGCGCGGGCGCCGACCTCGCCCTCCACGTCGTCGACCGCGACATGGGCGACGAGCGCCGGGCGACGCGCAGTCTGTCCGGCGGTGAGCGTTTCCTCGTCTCGCTGGCCCTGGCGCTCGCCCTCTCGGGCCTGGAGGGACGGCAATCCTTCGTCGACACGCTGTTCATCGACGAAGGGTTCGGCTCGCTCGACGCCGAGACCCTGGACCTCGCGGTGGACGCGCTGGAGACGCTGCAGGGCCGAGGTCGCAAGGTCGGCGTCATCACCCATGTCGCAGGGATGATGGAGCGCATCGCCGTACAGATCCGCGTGGAGAAGCGCGGCTCCGGGCGCAGCGTGGTCCGCGTCGTGGACCGCGGCGCTGCCATCGATTGAAGCCATGCAGCCGCTGCTTCGTTCATAGACAGCGCTGCATCCCCGGACAGCACGCTGCGGCCGCACGGCCCGGACCCGGCCCTGTCCGGTCGATCCTCTCGGGACATGCGGGTCTTCTTGTCCGTGGGAGCGCGAGGCGGTCGGCTCCGGAAGCCTCCGTCGGGCAGCCATGCCGGCCGGTTCCCAGTAGCATCAAAACTGGCACGCCCCCTGCATAGCTTTGAACGCTGCCTCTGGGCGGCGGGCGGGGCAACGGCGCCTCGCGCTCGGACGGCGCATGTCCGGACACACTCTCCCGCATGAACGGCCCCGCACGGCGTTTCGCCGGACGGCAGGTCTTCGAGCCCAATGAGAACGCCGATGGCTTCCTTCAAGACCGTGATGAAGTCGGGGCACAACCCGACCCTGTTCGCCGCGTTCCTCTATTTCGACTTCTGCTTCGCGATCTGGGTGCTCAACGGCGCCATGGGTCCGTTCATCACCGAGACCTACGGGCTCAGCCCGGCCCAGACCGGCTTCATGATCTCGCTGCCGATCCTGGCCGGCGCGATCATGCGCTTCCCGCTCGGCATCCTGGCCCAGTATATCGGCCGCAAGAACGCGGCGCTGACGGAGATGGGCGTCATCGTGCTCGCGATGGCCTACGGCTTCTTCTTCGTCTCATCCTACAACGACGTGCTCGCGATGGGCGTGCTGCTCGGCATCGCCGGCGCCTCCTTCGGCGTGGCGCTTTCGCTGGGCTCGGGCTGGTTCCCGCCGGAGCACAAGGGGCTCGCCATGGGCATCGCCGGTGCCGGCAATTCCGGCACCGTGCTCGCCGTACTGTTCGCGCCGCCGCTGGCCCAGGCCTTCGGTTGGCAGGCGGTCTACGGCTTCGCCGGCCTCGTGATGATCGTGCCGATCCTGGTGATGATCTTTCTCGCCAAGGAGCCGCCGGACTGCCACGGCCAGACCTTCAAGGAGCACGTCTCCTGCTTGTTCACCAAGGACGGGTGGGCCTTCTCGCTGATCTACGTCATCACCTTCGGCGGCTTCATCGGCCTCTCGAACTTCCTGCCGACCTTCTTCTACGAGCAGTTCTCGGTCACGAAGATCGAGGCCGGGCGCCTGACGATGCTCGCCGCCCTGATGGGGTCGGGCATCCGCATCGTCGGCGGCTACTATGCCGACCGCATGGGCGGCATCCTCGTCCTCTCCCTGGTGCTGCTGGCCGCGATCGGCTCGTTCCTGGCGCTGACCACCACACCCTCGCTCGCGGTGACGACGCTGCTGTTCATGCTGTGCTTCGCCGCGCTCGGCGCCGGCAACGGCGCGCTGTTCCAGCTCGTGCCCCTGCGCTGGCCCACCAACACCGCCGTCGCCGGCTCGATGATCGGCGAGGTCGGGGCGCTGGGTGGCGCAATCCTGCCCAACGTGATGGGCTTCTCGAAGCAGTATACCGGCGGCTTCGCCTCAGGGTTCGTGATCTATGCCCTTTTCACGGCTCTCGTGCTCGGCTGCCTGTTCTTGTGGCAGCGCAAGTGGGTCGGCGACTGGGTCGGCCCTCGCGGCAAGGTGCTCGACCAGCCGACCGAAGCCCAGGTTCGAGCCACCGGCCGGATGGAACCGGCGGGCGCCTGAGAGGCGCCGCACCGAAACATCGTCGGACGGGGGCCCTCGCGGCCCCCGTTCCCGTTTCCGACGGTCGCAGCATCGTCGATGGACCGGCTCAGAGCCCGTCCCGCGTCACCGTGGCGAAGGTCAGCAGATCGACGTTCGCCGCGCCCGCGCGCAGCAGCACGCGGGCGGCGGCGTTGCCCGTGGCTCCCGTGGTCGCCACGTCATCGATCAGAAGAAGGCGCCGGCCGGTAATGCGCGCGCGCCCCGCCTCCGTGACGCGGAAGGCGCCCTGGAGATTCTCGGCGCGCTGGCGGCGCGTGAGGCCGACCTGGGGTCGGGTCGCCTTCACGCGGGCCAGCGCCCGCAAGTCGCAAGGCTTGCCGCTCTGCCGTCCGATGTCGCGCGCCAGCAAAGCCGATTGATTGAAGCGCCGCCGCCAGAGGCGCAGGCCGTGCAGCGGAACCGGCACGATGAGATCGGCCTCTTGCAGCAATTCGCTGCCGGCGGCAGCCATCATGCGCGCCATGGTCCGGCCGAGGTCGAGACGGTCGTTGAACTTGAGGCGGTGGATGAGATCCCGCGCCGTCCCGTCGTAGACCGCGACCGCTCGGGCGCGTCCGAAGACCGGGGGCTCGGCGAGGGCGCCGGGCGAGATCAGGCTGCCGACCCCAAGGTCGAGGGCGAAGGGTGTGCCGAGTCGTTCGCAATAGGGGCGCTCGATCAGGCGCAGTCCGCTCCAGCAGGCGGCGCAGAGAGCGTGGGGCTGCCCGATGGCCGCACCGCAGGCGATGCAGGTCGGCGGATAGATCAATCCGATGGCGCTCGCGGCGAAGCGACGCAGGCCTTCGCCGAGGGCGGAGCCCGTCATCCGCGGCCGGGCGGTTCGAGGGGCCGCCGTCAGCGCGCCGGGGTGCCCTGCTCTTGCTGCCGCGCCGCCTTGTCCTTCTTATTCGCTTCGTGGCGTCCGATGGCGCATCCCGCAGCGGCACCGACGACACCGTGTCCGGCCATGTGCCCCGCAATTCCGCCCACCGCGGCGCCCTTCAGGCAGCCCTTCGCTTCCGCCGCGCCGGCCATGGCGACGGCGGCAAGGATCAGCGCGGCGCGGATCAGGATCCGTGTCATCTTCAACCTCCTCGATCGACGAGCAAAAACGGAAAGACCTCGATTCCGTTCCCGGTCATTTCGCCGCCGAAAGATCGCGCGTCCGACCGGTTGACGAAACCGTTCCACTCCCGTGTGACGGAGCCGTCTCGGCGCGCGGTCCGGACTGGGAATGTGCCCTGGCCGCAGCGCGCTCAAAGCCCCATCTGCCTATCCGATGAACGAGTCAGCTCCCCTGTTTGATCCCGCCCTGATCCGCCGACGCATCGCGCGTGCGCGGGAGGCGGGCTATGCCGGCTTCCTCGTGGAACGGGTCGCGGACGATCTGGAAGATCGTCTCGCGGCGGTGACGCGCTCCTTCAGCCTCGGACTCGATCTCGGCACGCCCGTGCCGACCCTCACGGAACGGCTGCGAGCGAGCGGCCGCGTCGGGCGGATGATCCGCCTCAGCCCCACGGCCGAACCGGGCGGATCGGTGGTCGGCGATCCCGAATTGCTGCCGTTCGGCGCAGGCGCCGGGTTCGATCTCGCCGTGTCGGCGCTCTCGCTTCAGCACGTCAACGAT
The DNA here is from genome assembly GCF_021117295.1 of Methylorubrum sp. B1-46. Classification (NCBI taxonomy): domain Bacteria; kingdom Pseudomonadati; phylum Pseudomonadota; class Alphaproteobacteria; order Hyphomicrobiales; family Methylobacteriaceae; genus Methylorubrum; species Methylorubrum sp. B1-46. The sequence goes on from NZ_CP088247.1 coordinate 439,626, forward strand.
CTGCCCGGCGCTCTGCTGCAACTGCGTCGGGCGCTCAAGCCCGACGGCCTTCTGCTCGCCGGCCTTCTCGGCGGCGCGACACTCACCGAGCTGCGCCAGGCCTTTCTCCAGGCCGAGAGTGAGACCGAGGGCGGGGCGAGCCCTCGCGTGGCCCCCTTCGCCGAATTGCGCGACCTTGGCGGCCTTCTCCAGCGGGCGGGGTTCGCCCTGCCGGTGGTCGATGCGGAGACGATCACCGTCCGCTACGGCGATCCGTTCTCGCTGATGCGCGACCTGCGCGCCATGGGCCTGACCAACGCCTTGCACGATCGCCGCCGCATGCCGCTGCGGCGGGCGACGCTGATGCGGGCCACCGCGATCTACGCCGAGCGCTTTTCCGATCCCGACGGGCGGCTGCGGGCGACCTTCGAGATCCTGTGGTTGTCCGGCTGGGCGCCGCACGAGAGCCAGCAGAAGCCGCTGCGGCCCGGCAGCGCGAAGACGCGCCTCGCCGATGCCCTCGGCGCCGCCGAGCATCGACTGCCGGTCGATGGGGAGCCGTCATGAAGGAGCCCGGCCCCGCCCATCCGATCACCATCACGCTCTATCCCGCTCCCGTGCGCGTTCACCGCAACGGGCGCGTGATCGCCGAAACACGGCGGGCGCTGGAACTGCGGGAAGCCGGCTACGCGCCCGTTCTGTACATCCCGCGCGAGGATGTCGCCGCGGGCATGCTCGTCCCCAATCCGCGGCGGAGCTTCTGCCCCTACAAGGGCGAGGCCTTGTATTTCGATCTCCCGGCCGGCGGACCATCCGGTACACCGGCGGCGTGGTCCTACGAGAACCCGTTTCCGGCGGTCGCTCGCATCCGCGGCCATGTCGCGTTCTATCCGGATCAGGTCGAAGCGATCGAGGCGTAGGGATCGGCTCGAACCTCCTCGTCATCGCGAGGCTTCAGCCGAAGCGATCCAGGGCGCGACCTATCCGGAAATGTCGCGCCCCGGATTGCCACGGCTTCGCCTCGCAAGGACGGAGGCGGCGCGGAGGTCTTCCGATCGGATCCGACGTCACCCCTCCACCTGGGACCAGAACCCGCTCTTGCGCCCGTGCGCCTTACGGAGCTGCGCCACGTAATCCGCGTGGCTCGGCGCGAGGTCGCCCGGCGCCAGTTCCCGCGCCAATTCGGCGAGGCGTGTCAGGTGGCGCGCGCCGTGGCCGTAGGCGGGCGAGCGGCCGCGATCGAGGATGTCGTCGATGAGCGCACGGTAGAGCACGCTCGCCGCCAGCGGATGGTCCGGCTCCAGCGCCTCGGCGGCCGGGGCGAGCAATTCCCAGATCCGGCCCGACCACTCGCTGCGCCGGTCGAGCACCAGCCGCGCGGCACGATCCAGATGCGGCCAGCGCACCAGGAAGTAGAGGCCGCCATGCGGGTCCTTGAGGCTTGCGGCATGGGCAAAGGCACGCTCCAGCGCCTCCTCGTCCTCGAAGTCCGGTAGGCGGGCGAGGTAGTCGCGCAGGGCCTGCGGATCGAGGCTCTTCTCGAAGCGCGCCCAGCGCAGACCTTGCGCCTCGTCCTTGCGGCCGAGTGCATCGAGGATACGGATCTCCACGGCCTCGCGCTCGCGCTCCGGGCCCTGCGAATCGTGGCCGCCGGCCAGCAGGTCCTCGCGGGTCATCACCACCACCCCGCGCTTTTGCTCGCGGCGGATCCAGTCGAGGGCTTCCGCGGCGCGGCCCGAAGCGAGCAGCCGCTCCGCCACGGCGACGCGATCGGGCCGCTCGGGCGACATCTCGAGTTCGAGGGCGATGAACGCGTCGGCGTCACCGCGGGCATCGGCGATCGCCTGACGCAGACGGTTCAAGCTGAGGCGATGATAGCGGCGCTCCCATTCCAGTCCAGCCATCTCGAAGGTGGCCGGGCCGGACTTCTTCTTGGGTTGGGCGGGCAGCGCGGCGAGGGCCTCGACCAGCCGCGCATCGAGCGGTTCCAGCGCTGCCTTCGGCAGCTTCGGCAGGAGATCGATCAGGAGCGCACCGACGAGGCCGAAACCGTCGTGTTCGAGCCCATCGAGGGCACGTGTCGCGAAGCCGAGCGCGGCTTGCGCCGGGAGCCCCGCCGCGAGACCGGCGGCGGCTTCCGCCGCGGCCTCGTAGATGCCGTGCACCTGCCCGCTGGAATCGTCGACGCGCTCCAGGGTCGCCTCGGCGCTGCGGAGGAAGCGCAGCAGCCGCTCGAGGGCCATCTCGGAATCGAGCGGCTTCAGGTCGGAGAGGACGGTCGCCAGCGTGGCGTCGAGATCGGCGGCGAAGGCCCGGCGCTTCTGCCAGTCGATGTAGCCGCGCGCCTTCTCCAGCGCCGAGAGGCGGCGGTCGATCATGGCTGCGACGCGGTCCGGCCCCTGGAGCGCGGCGAGTGCGGCGCTCACCCGCTTCTTGAAGGCGGCGCTCTGGCCGACTTCGTCGAGGATCAGGGCGATGAGCCGCTCCTGGCTGAGCGCCGCGAGGCTCTCCGCCGTCGGCGTGGTGCTGCGGGATTTCTTGGGCGGCTTCAATTCCGCGGGCGTCTTCGCAGACGCCGCGCTCTCGACAGCCGCCTTTGCCCGTCGCGCCATCGCTTCCCTCTCCCTCCGGGCCCGGTCAGGGTCCGAGCAGATCGATCAGGAAGGGGATCAGCGGCAGGTCGGCCGGCGGCATCGGCAGGTCCCGCAAGGCCCCTGGGCGCACCCAGCGGAGCGCCTGTGCCTCGCGTGACTGCGGAACCCCTTCCCAGCGCCGGCAGATGTAGAGCGGCATCAGCAGGTGGAAATCCGGGTAGGCGTGGCTGGCGAAGGTGAGTGGCGCGAGGCAGGGCTCCTTCACCGCGATGCCGAGTTCCTCGGCAAGTTCGCGGATCAGCGTCTCCTCCGGCCGTTCGCCCGGCTCGACCTTGCCCCCGGGGAATTCCCAGAGGCCGGCCAGCGCCTTGCCCTCTGGCCGCTGGGCCATCAGCACCCGGCCATCGGCATCGACGAGGGCCGCGGCGACGACGAGCAAGAGCTTGACGGGCAGGCTCATCGGCCGATCGCGAAGACGGCGTCGACCTCGGCCGATGTCTCGATCGAGCCGGCCTCCACCGGCACGGCGGTGCGGCCGCGCGGGGCCGGCGCCTTCATCGCCATGGCGTAGGGCATCGGCCGGACCGACTCGGTCCGCGGCGGCGCGTCGATCGAGATCACGGTACCAAGCTTCACCCCGGTCGCCTCGGCAATGCGCTCGGCCTGCGCTTTCGCGTCCTTCACGGCGGCGACCTGCACAGCGGCTTCCGCCGCCGCCGGGTCGCGCAGGCCGAAGCTGATCCCCTGGATCCGGTTGGCACCGGAATCGAGGGTGCGCCGCATCAGTTCGCCAAGCTTGCCCATCTCGGCGAGCCGCACCCGCACGCGGTTACTCGCCGTATAGCCGTCCTCGCGCTCGCCCATCGTGCCGTCCGATTGGCGAACGTTCCTGATGCGCGGCTGCAGGGTGATCGCGGAGGTGCCGATATCGGCCTCCGCCACACCCATCTCCTTGGCCGTCGCGACGATCCCCTTCGCCGCTTGGCTCGCGGCATCGAGCGCGGCGGCCGGCGTGGCGCCGCGGCTCTCGACGCCGATCTCGACAGAGGCGAAATCCGGCGCAACCTCCTGCGAGGCGCGGCCGATCACCCGGATGCGGCCCGGCTCGTCATCGGCCGAGGCGGGTGCCGTCGCGACAGCGAGTAGCAGGAGAGGCGCTGCGATCGGAAAACGCGTCACGAGCGGTAGTCTCCGTTGATGGCGACGTAGGCCTTGGTGAGATCGCAGGTCCAGACGCGGGCGCGGCCCTGGCCGAGCCCGAGATCGACGCGCACGGTGATCTCGGGCCGCCGCATCACCGCGCTGGCCGCCTCCTCGCTGTAATCGGGATCGCGGGCGCCCTGCACGGCGACACGCACGTCGCCGAACCAGATCGCGAGGCGGTCGCGGTCGGCGGGCTCGCCGGCCTTGCCCACCGCCATCACCACCCGGCCCCAATTGGCGTCCTCGCCGGCCACGGCCGTCTTCACCAGCGGCGAATTGGCGATCGACATGGCGATGCGATGGGCGGACGGGTCGCTCTCGGCGCCCTCGACCTCGACGGTCACGAGCTTGTTGGCCCCTTCGCCGTCGCGGGCGACGAGTTGCGCCAGCTCGATCAGCAGGTCGTCGAGGGCGGCGCGAAAGCCGGCGAGCCGGGGATCGTCGGCGCGGGTGACCGCCGCGTTGCCCGCGGCGCCGGTGGCGAAGAGCAGCAGCGTGTCCGAGGTGGAGGTGTCGCCGTCCACCGTCACGCAGTTGAACGAGGTCTTGGTGCCCTCGCTGAGGAGTTCCTGCAGCACGTCCTGCGGAAGCGCCGCGTCGGTGAAGGCGAAGGAAAGCATCGTCGCCATGTCGGGAGCGATCATGCCGGCACCCTTGGCGACGCCGTTGATCGTCACCGCCACGCCGTCGATCTCGACCCGGCGGGTGGCGAGTTTCGGGAAGGTGTCGGTGGTCATGATCGCCTGGGCCGCCTGCGCCCAGGCCTCGGCGCCGCCCTCGGCACGGGCGGCGCAATCGGCCAGCACGCCCTCGAATTTGCGGGCATCGAGCGGCTCACCGATCACGCCGGTGGAGGCGATCATCACAGCCTCGGGGGCGCAGGAAGCGGCCCGGCCGGCGATCTCGGCGGTCAGCGCCACCGCCTCGCGGCCCTTCATGCCGGTAAAGGCGTTGGCATTCCCCGAATTGACCACGAGCGCCCGCGCGCCCTTGCCGGTCTTCAGCGCGTCGCGGCACCAATCCACCGGCGCGGAAGGGCAGCGCGAGCGGGTGAACACGCCCGCCACCTGCGTTCCCTCGGCCAGGGCCACGTAGAGCACGTCGGTGCGGTTCTTGTAGCGGATGCCGGCCTGCGCCGTGGCGAGGCGCACGCCCGCGATGTCCGGCAGCGAAGGCGACACGGCCGGGGCCAGAGGGGAGATTTCGGTGGATGACATCGGTCGTCGGCTCCGTCTCGTACCCGTTCTCGCCCATTCGGCCGCATCGGGAAGCGCGGCCTCGCACGCGGAGGCGACACGGGCATGAAGCTCAAGGGTCGCAGGCCGCTGTCTTGCGCCCGTGAAGCGCCACGTCAACTCGCGGAGTACGCCCCAAGCGGGCGAAAGCCGCCACGGCCCCGCCGCCGGCCCAGGCGACTGCCGACAGCCATCCCGACACGCTTGACCACAGGCCGGCATACACCAATGGCCGGCATTCGTCCGGCAAGTTCAAGGCGCGGAGTACTCTCGGAACAACTTGCAATTTACAAGCCGACGACGCGTCTCAACATGTCTTGCAGGTGTGTCCCATGTGGCGCATCGGGGGTCTGATCGCTGGCCGACGCTTGTATGCATTGTGCGATCTGCGTAACCTAGAATGATGCAGCGCACCCAAGATCGTGAGGACGCGACCATCGCCGAGGCTCCCGTTCATGCGGAGGGCCCGATCGGGGTAAGCGGCACGCCGCGCAGTTGCTACGGCGTCCAGGTGTTGATTGCGGGGCGCCGGAAGCGGTGGCGCGACGAGATCAACGGGCAGATCCGCCGCGCGGGCTACAGCGCGACGACGGTCGATTCGGCTGTCGATGCCCTCACGGTGCTCGTGCTCGGACTGCCGATCGACGTTCTTGTGACGGATGCCGAGCTGCACGGCTCGCTCGGGCTCAGCGAACTCGCCGCGGAGGCACGCGCCCTGCGCCCGAACCTCGGCATCGTCGTCGCCTGCGACTCGGCTCTCAGCGATTGCGCCGACCTCGTGCCGGCGGACGCGCTGCTGGTGTCCAGCCCGAACGAGGAGGCAGTGGCCTGCTCGGTGCGCGAGGCGCTGGCCGCCCGCGCCCTCTGAGACGCGCTTCGCCGTTCAAATCCGCGACGATCGGGCTCGTACCTCATGGGCGGCCGCTTGTGGCAGCCTCCGGGGCGGAGGACTCAACGCCATGACGATTCGCCGCCGCGACTGCCTCGCTCTGCTCGCCGTTCTCGCCGCGGGCCGCGCATCGACCGCCGCCCGTGCCGCCGAGGCAGGGCCGGCCGCTGCCTTCGCCTTCGCCAAGCCGGAGGGCGGGAGCCTTCCGCTCGCAGCCTATGCCGGCAAGCCCGTCCTCGTCGTCAACACCGCCACCGCCTGCGGCTACGCTCCGCAATTCGCCGGCCTCCAGGGTCTCTGGACCCGCTTCGGCGAGCGCGGCCTGACGGTGATCGCGGTCCCATCGCCCGACTTCGGCAACCAGGAGCCCCTCGACGGAGCGGCCATCGCGGACGCCGCGCGGAAAAACCACGGCGTCACCTTCCCCGTGACCGACAAGACCCATGTCCGGGGTCCTTCCGCGCATCCGTTCTACCGCTGGGCGGCCGAGCAGAAGCCGGGGCAGAGCCCGCAATGGAACTTCCATAAATATCTGATCGGCCGCGACGGCACTCTGCGCGCCGCCTTCGCGACCCAGGTCGATCCGAGCGACCCGCGCATCGTCAGCGCGATCGTCGCGGAGCTGGGGCAGGCCTGATCCGTTCGCCGTCTCTCGCTTCACCGCCCCGGAATGTCGGCCGGCGGCAGCAGGCCCCGCTGCACCCGTTCCGGCGGCAGCGGGCGCCGGGCACGCGGTGACGGAAGGCGGCCGTCCCGCTCCACGGCACGCGGCGACGCGGACGGATAGTTCGAGGCGAAGGGGTTTGGCGGCACGCTCTGGGCCGGGGCGGGCGTGGCGGCGAGGCAGAGGCTCGCGAAGACGAAGACGGTGCTCGAACGCATCGGCGATGAGATTCCGATCAAGGGGGACTCGCGCCCGAACGGGGCGCGTCCCCACATGCCACCGGGCCGCGTCATCATTGCGGCCGGAGAGGCCGGGCCGGAGATCGCGCGATGGAACCGCACAGCTTCGAACAGGGTGGCATCGTCTATGAGGTGAGCTTCGAGCGAACGCCGGACGGGTGGGTCGCCCACATCCGGCCGGAAGACAGCGCGCAGGCGCATGTCGTCGCCTTTCCTGACGGCGTCGGCTTCGATCCGGACGACATGCGCGGCTCGTTGATCGCCGGCTGCGAGGCTGCGGTCGCGCGCATTCCGCGCCGGGTGCCGACGCGGCATTGACGGGGAGAGGCGGAACCTCCGGCATCTCAATCGGTTCGGGCTCCAGATCGCGCGGGGAAAGCGCGCCGGAAACGAACGGGATCTTTCGCGATGACCGAAGTCACCTACCACATCGTCGAGCACGACGGCGGCTTCGCCTACAAGGTCGGCGACGTCTTCTCCGAGCCTTTCCCGAGCCGGGAGGAGGCGCTTCAGGCAGCGCAGGCGGCGGCGGCCGAGCAGCAGGTGCCGGGCTCGACCGAGGGCATCCGCTACCAGGACGGGCGCGGCCAGTGGCACGACGAGACCGCACAGGGCAGCGACCGACCGGTGGCGCGGGTTGTGGAGGATTGATCCGGCGCCCCGGCTGATGACTTCGGTTTCCTCTGCGTTCTTGCGAGGCGAAGCCGGGGCAATCCAGGGCGCAAATCTTCCGGAGAATTCGGGCGCTGGATCGCTTCGCTGACGCTCGCGATGACGGAATGAGACGGGGCCGAAGCGATCGACCGGAAACGCGTTCCGGCCTCACCCGTCGAGGGTGATGAGCCCGACGCTGCCGCCTGCCGCCGCGGTGTTGACGGTCAGGGTCCGCTCAATGGCGAAGCGGGCGAGATAATGCGGGCCGCCGGCCTTCGGGCCGGTGCCCGACAGGCCGGTGCCGCCGAACGGCTGGCTCCCCACCACCGCGCCGATCATGTTGCGATTCACGTAGACGTTGCCGTGCGGCAGGGCCTCGGCGATCCGCTCCGCCGCCGCCTCGATGCGCGAGTGGATGCCGAGGGTCAGCCCGTAACCGCCGGCCCGGATCTCCTCGACGATGTGGGAGAGACCGTTTGCCGGAAAGCGGACGACGTGCAGGATCGGCCCGAACACCTCCTGCCGCAGGTCCGCCACGGCGCCGATCTCGAAGATGTGGGGCGCCACGTACACACCGCCCGGCGCCGCCCGAACGAAATGCGGACGCGCTGTAGCCGTCATCGCCCCGATATGGGCCTCGAGCCGCTTTTTCGCCTCGACATCGATCACCGGCCCGATATCGTTGGCGAGGTCGCGCGGATCACCGACCGTGAGTTCTCGCGCGGCGCCCGCCACCGTCGCGATCATCCGGTCGGCCACATCCTCCTGCACGAGGAGCAGCCGAAGGGCCGAGCAGCGCTGGCCGGCGGACCGGAAGGCCGAGGTGACGACGTCGTCGGCCACCTGCTCGGGAAGCGCCGTGGCATCGACGATCATCGCGTTGATGCCGCCGGTCTCGGCGATCAGCGGCAGGATCGCGCCGTCGCGGGCGGCGAGCGTCCGATTGATGCGCTGCGCGGTGGCGGTCGAACCGGTGAAGACGACGCCGGACAGGGCCGGATGTCCGATCAGCACAGCGCCGATCTCGGGACCGCCCGGCACGAGGTGCAGGGCACCGCTCGGAATGCCGACCCCGTGCAGCAGACGCACGGCGAGGGCGGCCACCAGCGGCGTCTGCGGCGCAGGCTTGGCGACCACGGCGTTGCCGGCCATCAGAGCCGCAGCGACCTGCCCCGTGAAGATGGCGAGGGGGAAATTCCAGGGCGAAATCGCGACGAACACGCCCCGCCCGACGAGGCGCAGGCTGTTGGCCTCGCCCGCGGGACCGGGCAGACTTTCCGGTCCGGCGAACAGCAGCCGCCCCTGCACCGCGTAGTAGCGCAGAAAGTCGATCGCCTCGCGCCACTCCGCCAGGGCGTCGTCGAGGGTCTTACCGGCCTCGACCTGCAGCAGGTGCAGCAATCGACCCTTCTCCCGCAGGAAGGCCTCCGCGGCGCGCTCCAGGCAACCCGCGCGCTCCGCAGCACACGTCCGCATCCAGCCGGGAAAGCCGTTCGCCGCCGCCTCCATGGCGAGCGACGCGACAGCAGCATCCGCCTCGATGACGCGGCCGATCACGCTCGCGTCGATCGGAGTGACCACCGGCCGGGCGCGACCGGCTCGGGGGGCTCCGTCGATGATCGGCGCGGCCTCGGCGGGGCCGGACGCCGATGCGACGGCATCGGTCAGCCGTCGCAGCGCGGCGCCGTCGCCGAAGGCGAGCCCCGGTGAATTGCGGCGCTCGCACCCGAACAGGTCGCGCGGCAGCGGGATGCCGGGATGCCGGGCCTGGGAGGGCGTCTCCACCAGGTTCTGCGGCCGGGCGAGCAGTTCGGCTACCGGCACCGCCGGATCGGCGGCGCGGGCGACGAAGGAGGAGTTCGCCCCGTTCTCCAAGAGCCGGCGAACGAGATAGGCGAGCAGCTCGCGGTGGCCACCGACCGGCGCGTAGACGCGCTGGCCGATGCCGGGGGCCCGCTCGGCGAGCCGCTGGTAGAGCGCCTCACCCATGCCGTGCAGGCGCTGGAACTCGAAACCGGCCTCCTCCTTGACGGGAGCGTCGGCCAGCCCGGCGAGGCCGAGCACGCTCGCCACCGTCAGCGCGTTGTGGGTCGCGAATTGCGGGTAGAGCCGCGGGCGGTGGGCCAGCAGCCGCCGGGCGGCGGCCAGATAGTTCAGGTCCGTCATCGCCTTGCGGGTGAAGACGGGATAATCGGCCGCCCCTTGCGTCTGGGCGAGCTTCACCTCGGTGTCCCAGTAGGCGCCCTTGACGAGGCGCACCATCAGCCGGCGGTCGTGCCGCTCGGCGAGCGCGGCGACGTGGTCGATCAGCGGAAGGCAGCGCTTCGAATAGGCTTGGATCGCCAGCCCGAACCCATCCCAACCGGCGAGCGCCGGGTCGGCCAGCACCGCGGCGAAGACGTCAAGGGAGATTTTGAGCCGCTCCGCCTCCTCGGCGTCGAGGGTGAGGTTGAGGTCGTGGGCGCGGGCCGCGCGGGCGAGGTCGCGCACCACCGGCACCAGCTCGGCCATCACCCGCGCCGCCTGCGTAGGCGCGTAGCGCGGATGCAGCGCCGACAGCTTGACCGAGATACCCGGCCGTGCCGGCAGGGGCGCGTTGCCGGCCTCTCGGCCGATCCGCGCGATGGCACGGGCATAGGCTTGGCGGTAGCTCTCGGCGTCCTCGGCGGTGCGGGCGCCTTCCCCCAACATGTCGAAGGAGTAGCGCGAGCGCCGGGCACTGCCGGAGCCGGCGCGCTTGAGCGCGGCGTCGATCTCCTCGGCCAGCACGAACTGCCCGCCCATCACCCGCATCGCCCGGTGCGCCGCCGCGCGCACGGCCGGTCGGCCGAGGCGACGGACCATGCTCCCGAGGGTCGCCTCGGGCGTGTCCTGCGGGCCGACGAGGCGGGCACCGAGGCCGAGCGCCCAGGCGGCGGCGTGGGCGAGCCCGCTATCTGAGCGCACAGCGTGGTGGACGAAATCGCCCTCGCGCAGCTTGTCGGCGATCAATCGGTCGGCGGTGGCCGCATCGGGCACCCGCAACAAAGCCTCGGCGAGGCTCATCAGAGCCAGCCCCTCGCGGGTCGTCAGGGCGTATTCCCGCAGCAGCGCCTCGACAGCGCCGTGGCCGGCATCCGCGCGGATCGCTCCGATCAGGTCCGCGGCGAGCCGATCGACCGCCGCCTCCGTGCCGGCCGGCAGCGGCGCTTCGCGCAGCAGGATTTCGGCGAGCGCCGCGTCGTCCGGAGCGTAGGGGGCGTCAAAACGAGGAGGGGACATGGAAGCCGTGGGATCGCTTGGAGAGAGTAGCACTCTCTCTGTCGTCCGATAGGCCGATTTCTTGCCCTGCGACGCCCGTGAAACGTGACCGCTTTTCGATGCGGGCGGAGATGTTTCTCCTGCCCTCGCCGTCCGTCAGGGCCGGGCAGTGGGCGGGCTGATATTGAGCGGCTGCGGGTCCGGCGCGAGTGGTGGCGGTTCGGCTTCCATGCGGGCGCGGCGGGCGGCTTCCTCCTCGGCCCGCTGACGGGCTTGGCGCGCCGCCTCCTCCGCCGCCTGCTGCGCCTTGATCCGGGCTTGGCGCGCCGCCTCCTCGGCCGCCGAGCGGGCGCGGTCCATCTCGATGCGGGCGCGGCGGCGCTGACGCTCGCTCTGGTCGGCGTCGAACAGCTCGATCTTCTCCAGTTCGCGCTGAAGCACGAGGGCGGCGAGCCCTGTGGTCAGGGGTGCCACGTCGAGCCGCCGCTCAGGCGCCGCGAGCGGACCGCTGTATCCGAGTTGAATCGCGGGCGCGGCGCCGGACCATCCGTTCGGCCCGGCCGCCGCCGTGAGAGCGCCGCGGGCGTCGAGGCTTCGGTTGCGCAGATCGACCTGAAGCGTGCCGCTCCAGCGCGCTGGGCCGAGATCGACCGCGAACGGAGCCGTGCGCAGGGCGCCGCCCGACAGGGTGACGGCGGCGGAGACCGGCCCTTTCGCCTTGAGGGGGCCGGCCGCAAGCTCATCCGACACGAGAGCCTGGAGCCGTCCCTCGCGGAGCGGATCGTCCTCGGCCAGGGCCTTACCGAGCGCCCGATCGAGAGCGCCCGCATCGGCACCGGGGAGCACGAGGTCGGCAAGGCGGATCTCGCCATTGCCTGAGAGGTCGTTGCCCAGGGCCGCGAGGCTCGCTCCCGTGACGCCGAAGCGCAGGGTTGCCGAGAGCCGGCCGCCGATCGATCCGCCCCCGATCAAACGGCTGAGATCGGCGCCGTCGAGGCTGCCCTCGCCCGACACCACCGCGGCATCCGTTGGTCGGGCGAGCGTGATGCTGCCGCTCAGCCGCCCGCGGGCGAGTGCGGCCGAGAGGTCGCGCAGGCTCAGCGCATCGCCCTCGCGCACCAGGGTCAGGCTCGCCCCGTCGGCGATCAGGCCCCGGCCGAGATCGAGCTGGGCGATCCTGAGGCCGAGATCGACCCGCGGCTGGGCGGGCACCGGGGCGAAGCGACCACCAGCCTCGGTGGGAAGCACCGTCGCCGCAGCCAGGGCCGGCAGGGACAGGCGGGCGAGGGTCGCGGTGCCGGTGAGCGCGCCGTCCGGGGCGTGAGCGAGGGCGGCGGTCAGATCGCTCCCCGCCACCTGCCCCGTGACATCAACGTGCAGCGCCGCGTTCCGACGCGACAGGTCGAGGCTAAGGGCGGCGGGAAGCGCCGCTTCTGCCGGCGCGGCGGCGCCAGCGAGGGCGAGGAAGGGCGTGAGGTCGGGCGCCTGCAGCCGCAAAGCGCCGGCCGTCGGGGGACGGTCGAGGCCAGCAAGCAGGATCGGACGCGCGGTCGAGAGGACGAGGCCAGCAAGATCTCCTTCGACCTCGAGTGCGAGCGGCACACCGTCCGGCCCGTTTCCACCGGCCGGGCGGGCTCCGCTGAGCCGCAGGCGACCGGGCCGGCGCAGTGCGGCGATGTCGTCACGGCCGAACCAGCGGCCGGTCTTTGGCGTCGTCAGCGTCGCGTCGAGGCGGTCGATCCGGCCGGAGCGCGTCAGGAGCGCGAGGTCGAGATCGCCCTCGGCGGCCTTACCCTTGGCGCGGGCCCGCAGTGCGTCCGCCTCGCCCGATTCCCGCTTCAGGGTCAGGTCGAGGGCCAGCCCGCTCTGGCGGACGCTCGCCGGCACGAAGCGGACCTCGGGCAGGACGCCACGCTCCAGCAGGGCGAGCAGCGGCGCGGCCTTGCCCGCGGTGACACGGCCCTCGATCCGGCCAGAGCCGTCCGGCGCGATCCGCCCGGCGAGCTGAGCGCTCGCGCCGGCAAGGTCGGCGATGTCGAGGGTGTCGACGACGAGGCTGGCGCCGTCCGATTGCAGACTCACCGCGATGGTGCCGTTGCCGGAATGGGCGCCGGAGGGTCCGTAGCGCACGTCCCGCGCCTGCAGGGTCAGGCCGAGATCGTGCCGGTGCAGGCCGGACATCAGGTCGCCCAGCGGCGGCAATTCGGCGATGTCGATGCCGCTGGCGGAGAGCTGCGCGTCGAAGCGTCCGCGCCCGTTCGCATCGGCCCGGACGTAGCGGGCATTGCCGGTGACGCTGGCCTCGCCCAGGGCCAGCCGCAGATTGCGCAGCGAGAGGTCGCCGCCGGCCGCCGAAAGGTCGGTGCCGAGTTCGAACATGCGCCCGTCAAGGATCGCGGCGACGCTCTCCTCCGTGCCGAGCCGACCGAGATAGCGCCCGAGCCCCTCCGAGTTGCGCGCGGAGACGTCGATATGGCCGTTGAAACGGGGCGAACCGGACAGTTCGGCCTCGCCCGTCGCCGCAACGCTCGCCGCTCCCGGCGCCGTCCCCTCGAAGCGCCGCAACACGAGGCCGCCGGTGCGGTCGAAGGTGCCGCGAAAGGCGACATGCGCCCAGTCATCGAGGCCCAGCGCGACGCTCTCGGCGGCGATGTCGAGATCGAGAAGCATCGGCGGGGTCAGAGCGCCCGAGGACAGCCCCTGCGCGATGAGCTCGCGCCCTCCGCCGGAGAGCATCAGCCCGTCGAGATCGAGGCGGCGGGTCCGCAGCGTCAGGCCAAGCCGGGCCTCGCGCAGGTCGAGGCGGCCGCTGCCCGAGAGCCGCGCCGCCTTGCCGCCGGGATCGAGTTCGATCTCCACCGTCTTGGCCTGCGCCACGGGACCGCGCGACTCGAATTTGGCCACCAAGGTCAGCGGTACCACCGCGCCGGCCGGCTGGACCGGCGGCCCGACGGTCAGCCGCGCCGTGCCCTCCGCCTCCGGTACGAGGCCGCGATGGGTGGAGTCGCCGCCCGGCGCGTCCTCGGCGGCGAAAGCGATGCGGGCGTCGAGTTCGAGGCGAGGCATGGTGTCCCCGCCGCCCGTGAGCTTCAGCGAGACGCTGCCGTCGCGGCCGGCGGTGCTGGTCGCGAGATGGAAGGGACTGCCCTTCGCCGTCCCCTCGGCCAGCCAGGGGCCGGCCAGGGCCGGAGCCCGCAGGCGAAGGTTCTCCGCCGTGAACTGCTCCTGCGCCGCCTCGCCCGTGCGCGCGGTGGCCACGCTGAGGCGACGGATGCGCAGGTCGTCGATCGCGATATCGCGGCGCAGGGTCTGCGGCTCGCGCGGCAGCAGCAGCGCCTCGTCGGAGACCGGCAGGGTGACCCGTGCCCGCTCGATCGTGGTCTGGACGAAGCGCACCTCGCCCTTGAGCAGTGGCGCCAGGGCGATCTCCGCATCGACGCTCTGCGCGTCGAGCGCCGGCCCATCCTCCGTACCGAGCCGCAGCCGGGCGAGCCGCAGATGCGGCGACGGCAGCAGGCGCAGGTCGATCGTGCCCTCGCTGCGGGCACCGGCACCGAGAGACTCGCTCAGCGTGCGGTCGATCAGCGCGCGATGGCCCGACCAGTCGATGAAGGGCGGCACGGCCAGGGCCGCGACGAGAACCAGCACGACGGCGCCCGCGAGCGCGGTCAGGAAATCACGCACCGTTATCGCTTCCGCCTGGCCTGCGGGCCGCAGGGCTTCGTTCGCGGTTCACGTGCGTTCGATGGGCATAAGCCGGTCGAAGCGCGCGAAACCAAGCTCCTGCGGCCATAGCACAGGCCACGGCCCGCCCGCACCTCACGCTTAAGCTTGCGCCCGCGGTCAGCGCCGGATGCCGTAGGCGGGTCCGGCCGGGGGCGGAACGTTGAGCGGCGCCCGCTGGATCTGGTTGCGGATCGCGCTGTTCTCCAAGGTCTGGCGTTGTTCGAAGTTGCGGTTCTGGTTGCGGTACTCGAACCCCTCGTTCTGCCGGCTGGTGGCGCCGCGGTTTCCGGGGCTCTGCGCAAGAGCCGGCGTGAGGGCGGCGAGCAGGGTCAGGAGGGCGAGCGACGGGGCGCGCATGGCCTCGTATCCTTCATCGGTGTCAGTTTCGGGTTTCCCGAGTGACGCATGAGGGGACCCGCCGGTTCCGGATCGGGTCTCGACGGCGTTCGCCTTTTGGTCCAGGGATGCGCGCATGATGCAAGAGCCAGACGCGATCCGGCCGCGCCCGTCCGACGACGATGCGCCGTCGGCCCCGACCTCCATCGCCGCCCGCGCCATGGCCGCCCTGCGGCCCGAGGGCGCCTCCTACCTCTCCGGCCTCAACCCGGAGCAGCGCCGCGCCGTGGAGGCGACGGAAGGCCCGGTGCTCGTGCTCGCGGGCGCGGGCACCGGCAAGACGCGGGTGCTGACGACGCGCATCGCCCACCTGATCGCGACGGGCAAGGCGCGGCCCTACGACATCCTGTCGGTGACCTTCACCAATAAGGCCGCCCGCGAGATGAAGCACCGCATCGGCGGGTTGATCGGCCCGGCAGGCGAAGGCATGCCCTGGCTCGGCACCTTCCACGCCATTGGCACCAAGATCCTGCGCCGCCACGCCGAACTCGTCGGCCTCAAATCCGACTTCACGATCCTCGGCACCGACGACCAGCTCCGCCTGATGAAGCAGGTCATCGCCGACCAGAACATCGACGAGAAGCGCTGGCCGGCCCGCTCGCTCGCCCATACCATCGACGGCTGGAAGAACCGCGGCCTTGCGCCCGAGCAGGTGCCGCCGGGCGAGGCGCAGGCCTTCGCCTTCGGCAAGGGCGGGCAGCTCTACGCCGCCTATCAGGCTCGCCTCGCCACCCTCAACGCGGTCGATTTCGGCGACCTGCTGCTGCTGTGCCTGAAGCTCTGGCGCGAGAACCCGGACATCCTGAGGAATTACCAGGACCGTTTCAAATATATCCTGGTCGATGAGTATCAGGACACCAACGTGGCGCAATACCTCTGGCTGCGCCTGCTCGCGCAACTCCGAAAAAACGTCGCCTGCGTCGGCGACGACGACCAGTCGATCTACGGCTGGCGCGGCGCCGAGGTCGACAACATCCTGCGCTTCGAGCACGACTTCCCCGGCGCAACCGTGGTGCGGCTGGAGCGCAATTACCGCTCGACCGGCCACATCCTCGCCGCCGCCTCCGGCCTCATCGCCAAGAACGAAGGCCGGCTCGGCAAGACGCTGCGGACAGAGGATGAAAAGGGCGAGCCGGTCACCGTGACCGGCGCGTGGGATTCGGAAGAAGAGGCACGACAGGTCGCCGAGTCGATCGAGTCGCTCCAGCGCAAGGGGCACCCACTCTCCGAGATCGCCGTGCTGGTGCGGATCTCGGCGCAGATGCGCGAGATCGAGGACCGCTTCGTGCAGGTCGGCCTGCCCTACCGGGTCGTCGGCGGCCCGCGCTTCTACGAACGCGCCGAGATCCGCGATGCGCTGGCCTATCTGCGCGTGACGATGAACGGCGCCGACGACCTCGCCTTCGAGCGCATCTTCAACACGCCCAAGCGCGGCCTCGGCGACGCGACGCTGCAGACCCTTCACGCCTATGCCCGCGCCGACCGGATTCCTCTGCTCGCCGCGGCGAGGAAGCTGATCGAAACCGACGAGTTGAAGCCCCGCGCCCGCTCGATGCTGCGCGGCCTCGTCGAGAGCTTTTCGCGCTGGATCCGTCTGGTCGAGACCAAGCCGCATCCCGAGGTCGCCCAGACCATCTTGGAGGAATCCGGCTACACCGAGATGTGGCAGAAGGACCGTTCGGCCGACGCCGCGGGGCGGCTTGAAAACCTCAAGGAATTCGTCCGTTCAATGGAGGAATTCCCGGACATGGCCGCCTTCCTCGAACACGTCTCGCTCGTGATGGAAGCCTCCGAGGCCGAAGGGGCCGACCGCGTCTCGCTGATGACGCTGCACGCCGCCAAGGGGTTGGAGTTCGACACGGTGTTCCTGCCCGGCTGGGAGGACGGCCTGTTCCCGAACCAGCGCGCCATCGACGAGAGTGGGCGGGCCGGGCTGGAGGAAGAGCGGCGGCTTGCCCATGTCGGGATCACCCGCGCCCGCAAGCGCGCCAAGCTGTCGTTTGCCGTCAACCGGCGCATCCACGGGCTATGGACCTCGACCATCCCCTCGCGCTTCATCGACGAGTTGCCGCCCCAGGCCGTGGACGTGGTGGAGGCGCCCGCGCATTTCTCGGCCGGCGCCTCCCGCTTCGACCGCAACCCGGCCCCGTTCGGCTCCTCCTACGGCACGCCGGGCTGGCAGCGGGCGCAGGCCAACACCTCCGGCGGATTCGGCGGGGGACTCGGGCAGGGACGCGGCGGCCGCTCGGGCGGGCCGCGGGAGATCGAAGGCGAGCTGATCGCCAAATCGACGGGTGCGCCGTCCTCTTTCGAGCATGGCCAACGGGTCTTCCACACCAAGTTCGGCCCCGGCACGGTCGCCGGCATCGACGGTAACAAGCTCACCGTTGACTTCGACAAGGCCGGCCGGAAGATGGTGCTCGACAGCTTCCTCCAGCCCGGTTGAAGCGTCCCGCCGGCGGCCTCCGCCGGCTGCGCCGCCGCCCCGGGAGGGCGACGCCCGCGATGGACCCTGTCAGGATCGCCCCGATCCGCCGGCAGCGCCGAGAGGCGCCAGGGTCATCGCTTCTTCTGAAAACCGTCACGCCCCCGTCGCGCGCACTTGCAACCCTCGCAGGGCGGGCGAAGCGTTGCCGTAAAGACGCGTTCCACAGCCTTCGCGTCGCGCCGTGGAACCGACTCACGGAGTTTGGCTTTGCACTAGCGTAAAGATGAACGAAGATCGGAATTGTCTTCGCCGAATCGAAAAAGGAATCGAATAGTCGAGATTGGTTGAAAAAGTCGAGTTTGCGAGAGTCACGCACGAGTCAAGGTGGAGTGTTGATCCATGAAGAGACGACGCGCACGGCTTGAACTGGTTGAGGACCGACCGATCCGGATGCATCGGACACGCTTCGACGAGGAACGTAACCCCGCACCGATACAACCCCTGACGGATAAGCAAGGTCAGTATCTCGACGCCCTCGCGTCATCTTCACAAGTCATCGTTTTGGGTCCGGCCGGCACGGGCAAGACTTTCATCGCCGGCACCCGCGCCGCCGATCTTCTTCGTCAGCGCCGGATCGCGAAAGTCGTGATCACCCGCCCCAACGTCCCCTCGGGACGCTCGCTCGGCTTCTTTCCCGGCACTCTGGAAGAGAAGATCGCCCCCTGGGTCGCTCCGCTGACCGAGACCATGAAGGAGCGGATGGGCGCGGCCGCCTTCGACATCGCGGTGAAGGCCGGCGACATCGAGGTGGTGCCGTTCGAGGTGATGCGCGGGCGCACCTTCAAGAACTGCCTCGTGATCCTCGACGAGGCGCAGAACACCACCACGGCCGAGATCAAGATGTTCCTGACCCGCATCGGCGACGATTGCCAGGTCATCATCAACGGCGACGTCTCGCAGACTGACCTGCGCGAGACCTCCGGCCTTCGTACCGTGATCCACCTCGTGAAGAGTCGGATGATGGCGATCCCGATCGTCGAGTTCACCCTCGACGACATCGTCCGTTCCGGCATCTGCGCGGAATGGGTGCGGGCGTTCGAGGAAGAGCGTTTGTAAGAGGGGCGAGAGCCCCGCACGGCAACGACGACGAGGTCTCGACGGGCCTCGTCGTCGCTCGTGCTTAGCCTTCAGATCTCGGCGCCTCGCTCCACGATCGCCGTGTCGACCATGTCGGCCGGTTCGTAGAGCCATCGCGCGACGATCCCGGCGGCAATCGCTCCGGCAATCGGGGCCACCCAGAACATCCAGAGTTGCGCGACGTACTCTGCACCGGCGAACAGGGCCGGCCCCGTGCTCCGGGCCGGATTGACCGACGTGTTCGTCACCGGAATCGAGATCAGGTGGATGAGCACGAGGGCAAAGCCGATGGGAATGCCGGCAAAGCCCGCGGCGGCACCCTTCGATGTTGTGCCGGCGATGATGAAGATGAAGATGAACGTCGTCAGGATCTCGGTGATCAGACAGGCGGCAAGGCCGTACTTGCCTGGACTGAGCTCACCGTAACCGTTGGAAGCGAACCCGTTCGGCACCCAACCCGCCTTTCCGGAGGCGATGGTGTAGAGGGTGAAAGCCGCGACCATGGCGCCGATGACCTGAGCGAGGATGTAGGGCAGGACGTGCCGGCTGGCGCAGCGGCGCGCCGCCCAGAGCCCGATCGTGACGGCCGGGTTGAAGTGGCCGCCCGAGATATGGCCGACGGCGTAGGCCATCGTCAGCACGGTGAAGCCGAAGGCGAAGGCAACGCCCAGGAAGCCGATCCCGAGTTCGGGATAGGCCGCCGAGAGGACGGCCGCGCCGCACCCGCCGAAGGTCAGCCAGAATGTGCCGAAGAACTCGGCGGTCGTCCGACGCATCGTCTCGTGATCCATGGCGACACCTCTTGCAACGGAGGCCGCGGGGCGCGCGTCGAGCGTTTCGTATCGGTAGCGTATTCGGCGCACCGCGACAGCAAGTCGTCTGCGTCGGCACTCGCTGGGACGCATCACGCGATGCATTCCACGCACGCCTCGCGCTCACAATGATCGGTGTCACAAGTCCGGGACACTAAAAGGTCGTACCGCTTCGGTACCTTCTGCGTCGTCTGGTCGACGTCATTGACGCCCGCATTCTCCATCATACCGGGTTCACATAGCGGAACGCGAGATCCACAGGTGATTCAACGGCCAAACAGGGCGTTCAGGCCCGTCATCGATAGTGGGTCTAACGATGGGCGCCCATGATGACGGACAGGTGGCGCCGAAGCGATCAGCCGAAAACCGGGTCAGGCAGCTGCCGCGCCCTTCGTCCGCACCGGCCCGACGCTCTTGCCGTCCAGCACCTGTCGCAGGCGCTCGACATCCTCGAAATTGTTCGAGGTGAGATCGGTGACGTCGCCCTCGACCAACGCATCGACGTGGCGGCAGCGGCGGCGATGCGTGCCGGCCGGGCAGGAGCAGCGCAAATAGGGCCCGTCCGTCCGCTCCTCGAACTCCAGCACGTAGCGGCTGCCGGTACTGCCGCGCATGGCGAAACGCAGGTCGCCTTTAGGCCGCAGATCGACGATGCCGGAGGCCCGCAGGGCATGGGCGGAGGTGGAGCGGCTGAAATCGCGCCGCGGCCCGGCCACCGCCCGGATCGGCGTCAGCCCGAGGCCGCGAGCAAGGTCGGCGATGTCCGCCGCGCCGGTCTCACGCAGGGCCGCGAGCGCGATCTCGGCGCAGGCATAGGCATCCTCGCCGGCATCGTGATGCTCGAAGCGGATGCCGAGGCGTCCCGCCACCTTGGCCAGCCCGTGCCCGCCGGGATCGGGGAAGATGCGCCGGGCGATCTGCAGGGTGCAGTGCCCGGCCATGTCCGGCACCGCCTCGCCCCAGGCCGCGAGCGAGGCGGCGAGAACGCCCATGTCGAAACCGGCATTGTGGGCCAGCATCAGCCGGCCCGAGAGGTCTGGCCGGAACTCGGCGAAGACTTCGGGAAACGTCGGCGCATCGCGCACATCCGCCGGCAGGATGCCGTGGATGCGAATGTTGCCGGGGGAGAACCGCATCTGCGGCGGGCGGATCAGCCGCGTCTCCCGCCGCACCACACGGTCGCCCTCGATCCAGGCAAGCCCGACCGCGCAGGCGCTGTCGCGCCGCTCGTTGGCGGTCTCGAAATCGATCGCGACGACGCTCATGCCCCTCAGATTAAGGGGCTGGGAACCGATCCCGCAAGGCGCGGATCGGCTCACCCTGCATCCGGCTGCCCGAGATGACGGTCGAAGATCGTCCGCACCGTCCGCCGCTCCTCGTCGAGCCGGGCGGTGAGCGCCCTCGCATCCGGCAGGCTGGCGGCGCGGGCGAGGCGGGCGAGCGCTACGTCGGAGGCCTGTGTCGGGTCGCCCTCGACCATCAGGCGCTGCCAGTGCTGCACGTCGTCGAGGAGCCGGTAGGCGCCGTCGAGCCGTTCCGCCTCGTCGGCGGCGATAAGACCGGCTTGCGCCGCCCGCGCGATGACGTCCGGGGCATCGTGACCGATCAGCTCGGGATGCGCGTGGGCATGGCCGAGGACGAGAGCCTGCGCCAGGAAATCGAGATCGAGCAGACCGCCGGGACTGAGCTTGAGGTCGAGGGGGCCGTGGTCGCCCTTCTCGTCCTCCACCGTGGCGCGCATGCTCCGCACGGAGCGGTTCACCGCGGCGGGATCGCGGGGCTGCATCAGCGCGTCGCGGATCACGGATTGAGCCTCTGCGGCAAGGCTCTCGTCACCGGCGATGACGCGGGCGCGGGTCAGGGCCATGTGCTCCCACAGCTCGGCCTCCTCGCGCTGGTAGGCGCGGAAGCTGCGGAACTGCGCCGCCGTCGCACCCTGGCCGCCGCCGGGGCGCAGGCGCAGATCCACCTCGTAGAGCAGGCCGCGCCGGGTCGGGGCGGTGAGTGCCGCCACGAGGCGCTGGGTCAGCCGGTTATAGGCCACCGCCGCGTCGAGCGGTTTCGGGCCGGTATTGGTGCGGTTCTCCGGGTCGAAATCGTAGAGTACGACGAGGTCGAGGTCGGATTCCGCCGTGAGCTGACGCGAGCCGAGCCGGCCGTAGCCGAGTACGACTATGCGGCCTCCCGGAATCGCCCCGTGATCGGCGAAGAAGGCGTTCGCGACGGCCTCCAGGGCGGTCGCGACGGCGGCATCCGCGATCGCCGAGAAGGCGCAGCCCGCCGCCTGCGGAGTCAGGATGCCGGAGAGCATCCGGGCGCCGGTGAGGAAGCGAAGCTGGCGCGCCGCGTCGCGGCTTCGGTCGAGGAAGACTTCGTGGCTGTCGGGCCGGCCGAGCAGCGCGCGGTAATGCGCGGCGATGGCTGCCGCGTCGACGGTCGGGTCGACGAAGTCGGGGTCGATCACCGCGTCGAGCACGTGCGGCGAGAACGCGACGGTACCCGCCAGCCGCGGGGCGCTGCCGAGCAAATCGGCGAAGAGCAGCCGCAGGCGCTCGTGCTCGCGCAGGATGGTCAGAAGCTCCACCGCCGCCGGCATGCGGCCGAAGGCGCGGTCGAGATTGGCGAGCGCCGCGTCCGGATCAGGCGTGCCGGAGAGCGCCTTGATGAGGGCGGGGACCAGTTCGGTCAGCACCTCGCGGGCGCGGGGGCTGCGCACCGCCGCGCGGCGGCCGAAATGCCAGCCGCGCACGGTATCGGTGACGCGCTCCGGATCGCGGAAGCCCAGGCTTCGCAGGGTGGCCAGCGTCGCCGGATCGTCGGCGGATCCGCTGAAGACGAGGTCGCCCACCTCTGAGGAGAGATCGGGCCCGGCCTCGAACAGCAGGGCGTAATGCGCCTGCACCCGGCGGGCGTGGGCGAGAAGGGCCGCCTCGAAGCCGGCGAGATCCGGATATCCGGCAAAGCGCGCAAAATCCTCCAGCTCGGCCCGGTCGGTCGGCAGGCGCTGGGTCTGCTCGTCACGCACCATCTGCAGGCGGTGCTCGATCGTGCGCAGGAAGGCGTAGGCCTGGGCCAGCTCGTCCCGCGCCTGCGCCGAGATCCAGCCGTCCTCGTGAAGGCTGGCCAGCATCGGCACCGTCGAGCGCCCGCGCAGCATCGGGCGGCGGCCACCGAAGACGAGCTGCTGGGTCTGGACGAAGAACTCGATCTCGCGGATGCCGCCGCGGCCGAGCTTGATGTCGTGGCCAGCCACCGCCAGCGCCTCGTGCCCGCGCACGGCGTGGATCTGCCGCTTCATGGCGTGCACGTCGGCGATCGCGGCGAAGTCGAAATACTTGCGCCAGACGAAGGGCGTAAGATCGGCCAGGAAGCGTTCGCCCACGGCGATGTCGCCGGCGATGGCGCGGGCCTTGATGAAGGCCGCCCGCTCCCAGTTCTGCCCCGTGGTCTCGTAATAGACATAGGCCGAGGCGAGGCTCATCGCGGTCGGCGTCGAGCCGGGATCGGGGCGCAGGCGGTAATCGACCCGGTGGACATAGCCGTCGCGGGTGCGCTCCTGCAGCAGCTTGGCGGCGCCCTGCGCCAGTTTGGTGAAGAACGGCGTCGGCTCCAGCCCCTCCTTCAGGGGCACGGCCTCGGGATCAAAGAAGACGATCAGGTCGATGTCGCTCGAATAGTTCAGCTCCCGCCCGCCGAGCTTGCCGAGACCCAGCACGACGAGACCCGAACCCGCCTGCGGCTCGTCCCGGTCCTTCGGCAGGAAGCGGCCTGAGGCGGCGGCCTGGAGCAGCATGGCATCGATCGCCGCCGAGACCGAAGCGTCGGCGAAATCGGAGAGCGCGGCGGTCACGCGCTCCAGCGGCCAGACCCCGCCGATATCGGCGAGCGCCACGAGGAGCGCGTGCTCGGCGCGGTTACGGCGCAGCGTCCTGCCGACCGCGACGAGATCGGGCGCCGCCCCCTCCCCCGCCCGTCCGGCGGCGCGCTGGGCGGCGATGATGCGGGCATCGGCGGCCTCAGGCGCCTCGTCAAACAGTCGGGCGAGCCGGGCGGGATCGCGCGAGGCTAGGGACCAGAGGAAGGTCGAGTGGTCCGCGAGCGCCGTGAGAAGGTCCCGCACCGTCCCCTCTCGCAGGGCGGGAGGAAGCGCGTCGGCAATCTCTTCGAACCGCGCCCGCGCCGCCTCGGGATCGGATAGCGGCGGCGCCTGCTTCAGTCGCGCGATCAGGGGCGCCGTGCCGTCGTCGCGGGCAACCTGCCCGTCGTTTCGCCTGCCCATGCCGTCCCTTCTTCGCTCCGAAGCGTCCGCATCGCCGTCGCGCCGCGGCTCTGCCCATCAAACGCGCAAATCGGGATCTGCCAAGGGACTTTCAGGACGGCACGGCAAGGAACGGGCGTGAGGGCGCCCTCGGATTTCAGGCTGCCCGGAGCGTTCCGACGAAATCGCGAACGGTCTCGGCGAGGGCGTCGCATTCCCCGGCCAGACGCGCGGAGGCGTCGAGACCGGCCGCCGCAGCCGAGCCGGTCAGGTCGGCGGAATGAGCAAGGCCGTCGAGATTGTCCGAGACCGCGCCCGTTCGCCGGGCCGCCCGCTCGGCGTTGCCGGCGATCGCGCTGGCCGCCGCCCCCTGCCCTTCCACCGCAGCGGCGACCGAGCGGGTGATGGTCCCGAGTTCCTCGATCGTCCCGCCGATCCGGCCGATCGCCGCGACCGCCTGCCCCGTCTGGCTTTGGATCGCGAGAATCTGAGCTTCGATCTCCTGCGTCGCGCGGGCGGTGCGGGCAGCAAGCGCCTTCACCTCGCCGGCCACCACGCCGAACCCCCGCCCGGCCGCGCCGGCGCGCGAGGCTTCGATGGTCGCGTTGAGCGCGAGCAGGTTGGTCTGCTCGGCAATGGTGCCGATGAAAAGCACGATCTGGTTGATGCGCTGCGCCGCCTCGGCCAATGCGCGCACGGTCTCGTCGGTCTGCTCCGCTTCTCGCGTCGCCCGGACGGCCACCTCGGCAGCGCGCGTCATGTGGCTCCCGATCTCGAGCACGGTGGCCGAGAGCGTACCGGCCGCAGCCGCGACGCCCTGCACGTCGGCAGCGGTGTCCTGCGAGGCGGTGGATAAATCCGCCGTGCGGCGGGCGGCGTCGCCCGCCGCGGCCGAGAGATCCTGCGAGGCGTGCCGCACCCGCTTGGCGGATTCGGCGGCTTCCCGGACGAGCCGGTTCACGCTGCTCTCGAAACGCTCGGCGAGCTCGCCGGCGGTGCGGTGACGCTCGGCCCGGGCCTCGGATTCGGCCACGCTCTGGCGATGATGAGCGTCCGCCTCGGCGGCACGTGCGGCATCGGCTGCGGCGAGGGAGCGCGCCGAGACCGAGAACAGGGATGCGAGCTGCACGCTGAGCCAGACGAGGACGGCGGTCTCCAGCACGACGATCACCGCGTGGAGCACCACCCGGCCGAAATCGGCGCCGTCCGGATAGACCGCGGCCGGCAGGAGCAGGTTCAGGCCGAGATGGTGCAGGGCCGTCACCGCAGCCGCGGTGAGCAGCACGCGCCAGTCGCAATAGGCCGACAGCACCGCCAAGGCAGCGAAGAAGTACATGTGCAGGTCGAGCTGCCAGGAATGGCCGGATGCCGCAGCAAGCAACAGCGCCACCATGCCGACCATCGCCACCGCCACGGTGAGGCGCGTGGCGAGTCCGTCGCCATTCAACCGCCACGTAACGGTCGCCGCCGCAGCAAGGCCGAACGCCATCAGCCCCTGAGCCGCGATCGGGTTTCCGAGGGCGGCGGCCACGGCGACGTTGAACGGCACGTGCAACCAAAGCAGGGCGATGAGGCCGCGGCTCGCGGCGCGGCGGAGGCTGTCGAGATCACGCGGGCGGGATTAGGTCATGGTGCTGAATCTCGGGGGGCCGGCTTTGGGAATCGCGGCGTTACGGGAGGGGTGCAGAGGCCAGAGCCCCGTGGGTCGAACAGGAGGAGGGCACCGGCCGACCGCAGGCGCTCGGCGAAATCGGGCGCGGACGATTGAGTGACGACGAGCCCCGGCAGGCGACCGAGGCCCAGCACGGCGCCACCCGCTGCTACCGCCGCGCCGAGGCTGCGGCCCGGCTCCCACCACAGCGGAAACAGGGCGGCAACCGGCCGGTCCGGTTCCCCCATCGGCGCTCCGAGCCACGCCGAGCCGATCAGGCTCGCCAGCAGGAGGGCCACGGGCAGCATCAAGCTTCGAGCGGAACCCGATTCGGACGGCTGAGACCGGATGCCTTCCCCTGCCATCGACACGGCGCCATGCTACGACTTCGAACGAACCACAACCCAGCATTGATAACCAATGTTAAGTTCAGGTTACGCCGAGAACCGCTACGCCCGATCGGGCGCAACCTTTCGCCCCCATCGATGACCGCGCTGACGAAAGCAGGCTGCCAAGGTGCTTCCGGGCGTACGCTCATCGTGTCGAGGGAATTTTTCCGCGACTCGGCCGTCCTGTCTTAAGAGCTTTGGGGCGCGGGTCCGCGCCGTCTCCGGTTGAACCCAGCCGGGCCGAAGCGACATACTCTCGAGGTACCTCCGGCGGACGACACGGCGACCGAGGACGAAAGTGAATCGATGAGCAGCACCAGTTTCGTTCCCTTCGCCGAAGCCGCCGTCTTCACGCTCGGCTGCGCGCTGATCGCGAGCCGCCGGTTCGACCCGCAGCGGCTGGGGGCGGTGCTGGGCCTCGCCACGGTCACGCTCGCGGTTCTGCTGGTGGTGTTCGCTCTCCCCGGCAGCCCGCAAATGACGCTCGCCGACCCCGATGGCGTGCGCAACTTCCTGAACTGACCGACACCGCTACGTCGTGGTCGCCGGCAGGTTCAGCGTGACGGCGAGGCCCGGCGCGTTGTCGGCAAGCTCGAGGCTTCCGCCGTGAAGCCGAGAGACGGCGTTGACGAGGCTCAGCCCCAGGCCGAAGCCGGGGCGCGTGCGGGCCGCGTCGAGTCGCACGAAGCGGTCGAGCACCCGCCCGCGCTCCCCTTCCGGGATGCCGGGGCCGCGATCCGCGACGGTGATCCGCACGGCGCCGTCGGCCCGTACGGCACTCACCGAGATCGCCTGCGGACCGGCCTCGGGTGACTGCGCGCCGTACTTGATGGCGTTGTCGAGGAGGTTGGCGATGGCTTGGCCCACCAGCTCGCGGTTACCGTCGAGGGTCAGGTCCGGTTCCGTGCGGACGATGAGGCTCAGGCCTCTGTCCTCGGCCAGGGGCTCGTAGAGTTCGGCCACTTCCCGCGCCACCGCCCCGGCGTCAAACCGGCGCAGGCTCTCGGGTGCGTTGCCGGCCTCCAAACGGGCGATGGTCAGCAGCGCGTTGAACACCCGGATCAGCCCGTCGCTGTCCTCGATCACGCCCTCGATCGCCGTGCGCAGCGCCTCCGGCGTCTCGGCCGTGCGCAAGGCCTCGTCGGCGCGGTTGCGCAGGCGCGTGAGCGGCGTCTTGAGATCGTGGGCGATGTTGTCGGAGACCTCCTTCATCCCGCGCATCAGTTCGCCGATGCGCTCCAGCATCAGGTTCAGATTCTGCGCGAGGCGGTCGAGCTCGTCCCCGGTGCCGGAGACCCGCAGACGCCCATCGAGATCGCCCGCCATGATGGTACGGGTCGTCTCGGTCATGTCGTCCACGCGCTTCAGGACGCGGCTGGCCACGAACCAGCCGCCGAGCACGCCTAGCACCACGACCAGCGCGAGCGAGGAGCCGAAGGTGTTGCCGATCGCTGCGCGCAGGCGGTCGCGCTCCTCGGTGTCCCGGCCGACGAGGAGGCGGAAGCCCCCGGCGAGGTTGAAGACGCGCATGATCGCGCGGTGCTCGCCCTGGTCCGCCTCCGAGCCACGGCCGTAATACCCCTCGTACTGGCCGGGCCGAGCGAGGATGTCGGGCGAGACGCGGCTGACATTGCCGACGATGTGCTCGCCGGCCGGCGTGGTGACGAGATAGAGCGAGGCGCCGGGCTCCTTGGCGCGCCGCTCCACCACCGTGATGAGCCGGCGCAGGCCGCCCGCGGTATACTGCTCCGACAGGCCGTTGATCTCGGCATCGATGGTCGAGACGATCTGATCGTCGAGCACGCGGCGCGCGTTCCAGGCGACGTAGCCGAGGCCGAGCGAGGCCAGCACCGCGAACAGCACGAGGTAGGCGAGTGACAGCTTGAATGCCGTCGTGCGGAAGATCTTTCCCAGACGCGCGAGGAGGCCGTCCTGTGGCGGCGATGCGGCGGGGCTCACGGAAGTTGCGGCTCGTCCGGCCGGATGACGTAGCCGGCGCCGCGGACCGTGTGGATCATCGGATGCTCGAAGCCGCGATCGATCTTCGCGCGTAGCCGCGAGACGTGAACGTCGATGACGTTGGTCTGCGGGTCGAAGTGATAGTCCCAGACATGCTCCAGCAGCATCGTACGGGTCACGACCTGTCCGGCATGGCGCATGAGGTACTCGAGCAGCCGGAACTCGCGCGGCTGCAGCACGATCTCGCGGCCCGCCCGCGTCACTCGGTGCGAGAGCCGGTCGAGTTCGAGATCGCCGACGCGGTAGGCGGTGGCCTCGCCGGGACCGGTCGCGGCCGTGCGGCGGCGGGCCAGCACCTCGGTGCGGGCGAGAAGCTCGGAGAAGGCGTAGGGTTTGGGGAGATAGTCGTCGCCGCCCGCCCGCAGCCCCTTCACCCGGTCATCCACCTGACCGAGCGCCGAGAGGATGAGGACCGGCGTGGCGATCGCCTGTTCGCGCAGCGAGCGCACGAGCGAGAGCCCGTCGAGCTTCGGCAGCATGCGATCGACGATCAGCACGTCGTAATCGCCCTCGCGAGCGAGCGCGTAGCCGTCGAGGCCGTCGCCGGCATGGTCCACGACGTGCCCGGCTTCCCGGAACGCTTTGACCAGATAGGCGGCGGCCTCGCGGTCGTCCTCGATGATGAGCAGGCGCATGACGCCCGTCAGATAAGCTTCGCGGCTCAGGAGCGCGAGGCGTTCACCGACAATTCCGGCTTGTGATTGAGGGTCTGGAACACGACGCAGTAGCGCTCGGTCAGCTTCAGGAGTTGGTCCAGCTTCTCCTGGGGCGCGTCGGTGTCGAGGTCGAACGTCAGGCGGATGGCGCGGAAGCCCACCGGCGCCTGCTTGTCGACGCCGAGCGTGCCGCGGAAGTCGAGATCGCCCTCGGCGCTGACCGTGCCGGCCCTGAGCGGGATTTCCAGCGCGGTCGCCACCGCCTTCACCGTCACGCCCGCGCAGGCGACGAGCGCCTCCAGCAGCATGTCGCCGGAGCAAAGTTCGGCACCCGAGCCGCCGGTGGCGGGATGCAGGCCGGCGACCGCCAGGGCGCGGCCGGTCTCGACCTTGCAGGCGATGCTGGTGTCGTCCAGCGCACCCTTGGCCTTCAGGGTGATGACGGCGGAATCGGGCGTTTCACGGTACTTGTTCTTGAGCGGGGCCTGGAGAGCGCGCAGGGCGTCGGCGTCCATGGATTTCCTCCTGTTTTCTTGAGCGGCCGGGCTTAGCGGTTTTCGCGTAACCGCAACACCTCAGAACGAACTGCCCCCGGCGAGTTCCGGTGTACGGGAGGCATCGCGCGGGCGCAGCGATTGGTCGAGGGCGGAGAGGATCGCGCGCGTCGCCGCCTCGCTCGTCGGTGCCGCCGAGTCGCGCGGCCGGCGCAACGGCAGGGCCACCGTCTCGTCGAGACGGCCGGGACGCGGGCGCATGACGATGGCGCGGTCGGCGAGCGCCACTGCCTCGGCGACGTCATGGGTGACGATCAGCACCGTCGGCCGCACCTCCTCCCACAGGGCGAGGAGATGGCGGTGGAGATCCTTGCGGGTGAAGGCGTCGAGCGCCGAGAAGGGCTCGTCGAGGAGCAGCACCCGCGGGCTGGCGACGAAGGCGCGGGCGATCGACACGCGTTGCTGCTGTCCGCCGGACAATTCGCGGGGCCAGCGCCCGGCATGCTCGGCGAGACCGACCCGCTCCAGGGCGTGGGCGACGCGCTCCCGCCGCTCACGCCCAGGCAGGTGTTCGATGCCGAAGCCGACATTGTGGGCCACCGTCAGCCAGGGCAGCAGGCGCGGTTCCTGGAACACCAGGCCGACGCCGGGATGCGGCCCGGTGATCGGCTCGCCGTCCAGGGCGATCCGACCGGTGCTCGGCCGGTCGAGCCCTGCGATGAGGCGCAGGAGCGTGGTCTTGCCGCAGCCCGAGCCACCGATCAACGCAACGATCTCGGCATTCGGCACATCGAGGTCGATGCCCTCCAGCGCGCGAGTGCCGTCGGCATAAGTCTTGGAGAGGGTTTGTATGCTCAGCATGGAAGGCTCACAGCGTCTCCCGCGCGGTGTCCTGCCAGCGCACCAGCGGGCTGGTGAGCGCGACGAGCACGGCGTCGGCGGCCTTGCCGACGACGGCGAAGCTGATGATCGCGGCCAGGATCTGGTCCGGCTTGCTGAATTGCTGGCCGTCGAGGAGCAGGTAGCCGAGGCCCTCGGAGGCGCCCATCAGTTCGGCGGCCACCACGAACAGGAAACCCAAGCCGAGCCCGGTGCGCAGGGCCGTCAGCGTCGCCGGCAGCACGGCGGGCAGGAGGATGCGCCGAGCGAGCCCGGCCTTCGAGAGGCGGAAGATGCGGCCGACCTCCACCAGCTTGCGATCGACCGAGGCGATGGCGCCGGCCACGCCGATATAGACGGGGAAGAACACGCCGACCGCGATCAGGGCGACCTTCGGCGTCTCCAAGATGCCGAACCACAGAATGAACAGCGGCACCCAGGCGAGCGAGGGCACCGCACGCAGGGCTTGAAGGCTCGGATCGACCAGCCAGCGCAGGACGGGCAGCGTCGCGGTGAGCGCGCCGGCGAGGATGCCGGCGCCCGCCCCAAAAGCGAAGCCGAGGCCGACGCGGATCAGGGTCGCCTCGACATGAGTCCAGAGTTCGCCGGATGCGGCGAGCGTCCAGAGCGCGGCACCGACCCGGCTCGGCGGCGGCAGCAGGCGCCCGGAGGCGAGCCCGGTCGTAACCGCGATCTCCCAGCCGAGCGCGAGGGCGAAGGGCAGCAGCAGGCCGAGCGCAAGCCGCGCGCCGCCGCCGAGAAGGGCGGCTCGACGCGCGGGGGCGGCCGTCGCTTCGGGCTCTTCGGAGAGAACGGTGGTGAGGCTCATGCGAAGGGGCCGCGCCGTGTCTGCATCGTGGTTTCGCCCCCGTCCTACCGGATCGGGCGTTCAGCGCCACGCAGCGCAAGCTCCGCCGGCACCATGCCGAGGGCGACAACGGCGAAGGCGACGAGGTGCGCGGCGTCCGGCACGGGCAGGCTCAGCGGGCCGGGGCTGGGTTGAACTGCGGGTCGATCAGCCCGTCGACCGCCGCCGCCACGTCGGTGGAAGCGGGGATCACGCCGGCCTGCTGCAGGGCGAGGCCGGCGGCGCGGATGCTCTCGGCCTGGGCCGGACCGACGGCAGGCTGGCTGAGATCCGTGCGCTCGATCTGCTTGGCGATGACCGCCTCGGGCAGCTTGGTGGCGGAAACGAGCGCGCTCTTCAGCGCATCGGGATGGGCGATCGCGTAGGCGCGAGCCTGTTCGTAGGCCGCGATGACGACCCGCACGAGGTCGGGATGGGCCTTGGCGAAATCCTCGCGCACGTCGAGCACGCCCCAGGTGTTGGCGCTCGGATCGCGGTGGAACAGCACGGCGCCGCTCTCGATCTCGGCGGCGGCCATCATCGGGTCGAGTCCGGCCCAGGCATCGACGTCGCCGCGATCGAGTGCGGTGCGTCCGTCGGCGTGCTGCAGCAGGACGAGCTTGGCGTCCTTCTCGGTGAGCCCGGCGCTCTGCAGCGCGCGGATGAGGAAGATGTGCGGATCGGTGCCGCGGGTGACGGCAATGCGCTTGCCCTTGAGGTCGGCGGGCTTCGCGATCCCGGTCTCCTTGCGGGTGACGAGAGCGGTCCATTCCGGTCGGGAATAGGCGTAGACGACCTTGACCGGGTTGCCGTTGATCCGCGCCAGCAGTGCCGCCGCGCCGGCCGACGATCCGAAATCGATGGCGCTGCCGTTCAGAAATTCCAGCGCCTTGTTGGAGCCGAGCGACTGGACCCACCGCACCTTGATGCCGCGAGGTTTCAGCGCCTCTTCGAGAAAGCCCTTCTCCTTCAGGACGAGGCTGACCGGATTGTAGGTCGCCCAATCGAGCCGGATTTCCGAGACATCGGCGGCGCGCAACTCGGATCCGGCCGCGAGAAGGCCGAGCACGCCGGCGAATGCGGACAGGACATGGCGGCGTCGGATCATATGGCTGTCTCCCTCGTCGGCCCGGCTTGTCGCCTGGATCCACTCGATGGCTAAAACAGTCACGTTCTTTTCGTCAAACAAAAAATTCGCCGAACAGAACGGCTGGGTTGCGGGCAACCGCCCGATGCCGCCACCGGCTTTACATGCTAACGGGACGGCCATGTTCGACCCCGTTCCCGTCCTCGAAAAGATCGTCGCCTCACTCGACCGCGACGCGCGCGAGCCCACCAAGCTGCGTGGGCTGCTTGTGCCCGAATTGCGCAAGGTGATCGAGACCGGGCACCGGGAGGCCGAGCGCCTCCTGATGAAGGAGCGGGACGGACTTGCCTGTGCACAACGGCTGAGCCGGCTCACCGACGCGGTGGTGCGGGCGATCTACGATGCCGTGGTCTGGCGCCTCTACCCGAACGACAACCCGTCCACGGGCGAGCAACTCGCGATCGTCGCCACCGGCGGCTACGGCCGCGGAACCATGGCACCGGGTTCGGACATCGATCTCCTGTTCCTGCTGCCCTACAAGCAGACCGCGTGGTCCGAGAGCGTCGTCGAGGCGATGCTCTACGTGCTGTGGGACCTGAAGCTGAAAGTCGGCCACGCGACGCGCTCGGTGGAGGAGTGCCTGCGCGAGGGCCGCGCGGACATGACGATCCGCACCGCTCTGCTCGAATCCCGCTTCCTGTTCGGCTCGCGCCATCTCTTCGAGGAGATGGTCACGCGCTTCGACACGGAACTCGTGATCGGCTCGGCCTCGGAATTCGTCGATGCCAAGCTACGCGAGCGCGACGCCCGCGTCGCCAAGGCGGGTGCCTCGCGCTACCTCGTCGAGCCCAACGTCAAGGACGGCAAGGGGGGCCTGCGGGACCTCAACACCTTGTTCTGGATCGCCAAATACACCTACCGGGTGCGCGATCAGGTGGAGCTTGTCCATGCCGGGCTGTTCACGCCCGACGAGTACAAGCTGTTCGAGCGCTGCGAGGAATTTCTGTGGCGGGTGCGCTGCCACATCCACTTCGTCACCGGACGCGCGGAGGAGCGGCTGTCCTTCGGGCTTCAGCCGAAGATCGCCGAGCGGCTCGGCTTCGGCGCCCGCGGCGGCCTGTCCGGCGTCGAGCGCTTCATGAAGGCCTACTTCCTCATCGCCAAGGATGTCGGCGACCTCACCGCCATCGTCTGCGCGGAACTCGAAGCGCGCCACGCCAAGCGAACACCGGTGCTCGACCGCTGGATCGGCCGTTTCCGCGACCGCTTCCGCGCCACCTCAATCGAGGCGGAGGATTTCTGGATCGACAACGGCCGGGTCAACATTCGCGGCGAGGACACGTTCGAGCGCGATCCGGTCAACCTGATCCGCCTGTTCTGGCTCGCCGACCGGCACAACCTGCCGATTCATCCGGACGCGGCGCGACTGGCCAACCGTTCACTCAAGCTCATCACCCACGCGGTGCGCATCGATGCGGAGGCCAACCGCCTCTTCCTCGACATCCTTACCTCGAAGAACGCCCCGGAGACGATCCTACGCTCGATGAACGAGGCCGGCGTGCTCGGCCGCTTCATCCCGGAATTCGGCCGCATCGTCGCGATGATGCAGTTCAACATGTATCATCACTACACGGTGGACGAGCATCTGCTGCGCTCGATCGGCGTGCTCGCGGCGATCGATTCCGGTCGGGTGCGCGAGGAGCACCCGCTGGCCTCGCGCCTGATCGACACGATTCACAACCGCTGCGCCCTCTACGTCGCGATCCTGCTGCACGACATCGCCAAGGGCCGGCCGGAGGACCACTCGATCGCCGGCGCCGCCATCGCGCGCAAGCTCGGGCCGCGGTTCGGCCTCAGCCAGGCCGAGACCGAGACGGTGTCCTGGCTCGTCGAGCACCACCTGCTGATGTCGATGACGGCGCAGAGCCGCGATCTCTCCGACCACCGGACGATCGAGAAGTTCGCCAGCGAGGTGCAGAGTCTGGAGCGGCTGAAGCTGCTGGCGATCCTGACCGTGGCCGACATCAAGGCGGTCGGGCCCGGCGTGTGGACGGCGTGGAAGGGCACGCTGCTGCGCACCCTCTACGACGAGACCGAGGTGTTGCTGTCCGGCGGCCATTCCGAGATCGCCCGCACCGACCGGGTTCGGCTGATCCAGATGGCCCTGCGCGAGCAACTTTCGGACTGGCACACCGACACCTTCGATGCCTACGCCGCACGCCACAACCAAGCCTACTGGCTCAAGGTGGACTCGACCCGCCACTACAAGAACGCCCGCTTCCTGCGCACGGTGATGGAGGAGGGCCGCACCAGTGCCACCACCTACGAGACCGATCCGGTGCGCGGCGTGACCGAGCTGACGGTCTACTCGCCCGACCATCCGCGCCTGCTCGCCATCATCACCGGTGCTTGCGCGACGGCGGGCGGCAACATCGTCGATGCGCAGATCTTCACGACGACCGACGGCTTCGCGCTCGATTCGATCTTCATCTCCCGCGCCTTCGAGCGGGACGAGGACGAGTTGCGCCGCGCCGGCCGCATCGCCACCGCGATCGAGCGGGCGCTCAAGGGCGAGATCAAGATCGCCGAACTCGTCGCCGACAAGCACCCGAAGCAGCCGCCCAAGACCTTCCTCGTGCCGCCGGACGTGTCGATCGACAACGCCCTGTCGAGCCGCGAGACGGTGGTGGAGATCACCGGCCTCGATCGTCCCGGCCTGCTCTACGAACTGACGACGGCGCTCAACCGCCTGAGCCTCAACATCACCTCGGCGCATGTGGCGACCTTCGGCGAGCGGGCGGTCGACGTCTTCTACGTGACCGACCTGACCGGCACCCGCGTGGTGCAGCCCGACCGGCTCGCGATGATCCGTGCTGCGGTGATGGAGGTGTTCGCCAGCGACGTCGCCGCCCTGCGGGCCGAGGGGCTCGACGCGCTGGTCGATTCGCCGCCGCCGCGGGAGTTGTAGGCGCGGATGGCGCTGCCCTCGCTTGATTTCGCGGTATGCCCGAATGATATCAGCCCCATCCCGGAACACTTCGAGACCCGATCGATCGCACGATGATGGCTGACGACATGGAGAAGCAGGAGCGGCACAACGGCACGGAGGCGGAGGTCCCGCCGCAGCCGACTACCGCGGGCGCGGATGCGGAGGGCCTCGCGGCCGCGATCGCCGAGCGCGACGAGTTCAAGGACCGCCTGCTGCGGACGCTGGCCGAGATGGAGAACCTGCGCCGCCGCACGGAGCGCGAGGTCGCCGATGCCCGCGCCTACGCGGTGACGAACTTTGCCCGCGACATGCTCAACACGGCCGACAACATCCGCCGCGCCCTCGAGAGCGTGCCGGCCGAGGCCCGTGCGAGCGCGGACGGCCCCTTCAAGGCCCTGGTCGAGGGCATCGAACTGACCGAGCGCGATCTCGCCAAGACGCTGGAGCGTCACGGCGTGAAGGTGGTCGATCCGCAGGGCCAGCGCTTCGACCCGAACCGGCACCAGGCGATGTTCGAGGTGCCGAACACCGAGGTTCCGAACGGCACCGTGGTCCAGGTGGTACAGACCGGCTACGTCATCGGTGATCGGACCCTGCGCCCGGCGCTCGTCGGCGTCTCCAAGGGCGGCCCGAAGCCCGAGGCGAGCAAGGACAAGCCGGCCGACGCGGCGTGAGGCCTTCGTCGGATCGGACATGAAAAAAGGCCGGCGCTTCTGCGTCGGCCTTTTTCGTGGTCGCCGGCTATTCCGCCGCCTGCCGCGTCGTCTCGCGGAACGGGTGGGCCGGATAGGTGCCGATGATGCGCAATTCCTTCGAGAAGTAGCGCAGCTCGTCCAGCGCCCGGCGCAGGCCGTCATCCTCGGGGTGGCCGTCGACCTCGGCGTAGAACTGGGTCGCGGTGAATTGCCCCTCGACCATGTAGCTCTCGAGCTTCGACATGTTGACGCCGTTGGTCGCGAAGCCGCCGAGCGCCTTGTAGAGCGCGGCCGGAATGTTGCGGACCCGGAAGATGAAGCTCGTCACGGTGGGACCGTTGCCCGGCTCGATCTCGACGGGCTCGGGCGAGAACACCACGAAGCGCGTGGTGTTGTGCGCCTCGTCCTCGACGTCGCGCTCCAAGATGTCGAGGCCGTAGACCTCCGCCGCCATGGCCGGAGCGAGCGCCGCGCGGGTCGGGTCCTGGGCATCCGCGACCTCGCGGGCAGCACCCGCGGTATCGCCGGCCACCACCGCCTTGAGGCCCAGGCGCCGGATGATCCGGCGACACTGGCCGAGCGCGTGGACGTGGCTGTGGACGCTGGTGAGGCTCTCCGTCGTGACGCCCGGCAGAACCATGAGCTGAAAGTGGATCGGCAGGAAGTGCTCGGCGATGATGTGCAGCCGCGAGGTCGGGATCAGGTGGTGGATGTCGGCCACCCGGCCGGCGATCGAATTCTCGATCGGGATCATCGCGAGCCTAGCCTTGCCCTCGTTCACCGCCGCGAAGGCGTCCTCGAAGGTGGCGCAGGGCAGCGCAGTCCAGCCGGGATAAGCCTGCGAGCAGATGATGTGCGAGTTGGCCCCAGGCTCGCCCTGATAGGCAATCGTACGGTCGGTCATCGGTTTTTCAGCCGGTTCAATTGAGGCGGCGGACGGCGAGCAGCGTGCGGGCACGCTCCAGGTCGGCGGGGGTGTCGACGCCGAGCGGCAGATCCTCGACGATCATCGCATCGATGCGCATGCCGGCCTCCAGCGCGCGCAACTGCTCCAGCTTCTCGCGCCGCTCCAGCTCGCCCTGCGGCAGGGCGTTGAACCGCGCCAGCGCCTTCCGGCGATATGCGTAGAGACCGATATGGTGGAACAGCGGACCCTCCCCCCAG
This sequence comes from Methylorubrum sp. B1-46, assembly GCF_021117295.1. NCBI lineage: Bacteria > Pseudomonadati > Pseudomonadota > Alphaproteobacteria > Hyphomicrobiales > Methylobacteriaceae > Methylorubrum > Methylorubrum sp. B1-46. The sequence continues at coordinate 475,950 of NZ_CP088247.1, forward strand.
GGCGCGCGCGCGCGGGTGAAGGCGAGTGCGCGCAGGCGGTTGGGCCCGACGGTGTGGCCGATGATCTTGACCACGTTCGGGTCGTCCATCTCTTCCGCCCGGTGGATGATTGCGCAGAGGGTGGCGATATCGACCTGCGGGTCGGCGAGCGGCGTCACCGAAGCGGCGATGATCGCCGGGTCGATGGTCGGCAGGTCGCCCTGGACGTTGACGACGACGTCGTGGTTACCGTCGGGATCGACGATCTCCAGCGCCTCCACGAGGCGGTCGGAGCCGGAGGGGTGATCGGCCCGCGTCATCACCGCCAGTCCGCCCTGCCCCTCGATCGCCTCGGCGATCGCGTCGGTGTCGGTGGCGACCACCACGGGTCCGATCCCCGCCTCCACCGCGCGGCGCCAGACATGGACGATCATCGGCGCGCCTGCGATGTCGGCGAGCGGCTTCGACGGCAGCCGGGTCGCGGCGAGGCGGGCCGGAATCAGGATCAGAGGATCGGACATAGCCTCGGACTATGAGACGCGCGTTGGCAGACGGGACGGGGCGGCTCTAGCAGCGGCCGTCCGGCTTGTCATGGCCGGCTCGTGAGGGCCTTTGACCCGCTTCGTGGCTGCGCCGGCCGCCGCTCAGGGTGCGGCAGCGCTGCAACGGCGAGGGCCCGCCCGCAGGGAGCCGGTGACAATAACGGTATGCGACAGCGCGCAGCGCGTATGGCCCATTGTCAAGATCGGGCCCGAGCGGCTAATCACCCTTGAAATTCTCCAAAGTCCGGCGTCAGCCCGTCGGGCCCTCATCCGCCGGGTCCTGATCCCGTGCGCCGGAGCTGTCGAGCATGGATTCCTTCGAGCTGAACAAGGTTGCGGGCGCTGTCCTGGGTGCTCTCCTGTTCGCGGTCGGGTCGGGCTTCGTGGCGGAGCTGATCTATCATCCCAAGCCTGCCGGAAACGCCGGCTATCCCCTGCCCGAGCCGGAGCCGACGAGCGGCGGCGCCGCAGCCGAGGCGCCGAAGGCCGAGCCCATCGCCGTGCGGCTCGCCAGCGCCGACGCCGACAAGGGCAAGGGCGGCACCAAGGCCTGCCAAGCCTGCCACAGCTTCGAGAAGGGCGGCCCCAACAAGGTCGGTCCCGATCTGTGGGACATCGTCGAGCGCGAGAAGGCGCATGCCGCCGGCTTCGATTATTCCGCCAGCCTGAAGGAGAAGGGCGGCACCTGGACCTACGAGGATCTCGACCACTTCCTCGAGAGCCCGAAGGGGTACGCGAAGGGCACCAAGATGGCGTTTGCCGGCATCAGCTCGCCGGCCGAGCGCGCCAACGTCATCGCCTATCTGCGCACGCTCTCAGACAGCCCGAAGCCGCTGCCGGCCGCCGCGAAGAAGGCCGAGGCCGCGCCGGAGGGTGAGAAGAAGGCGGAAGCCGCCAAGCCTGCAGAGGGCAAGGCCGAGGACAAGAAGGCCGGGGAGCGGCCGGTCGAGAGCGCCACGGGCGACAAGGAGAAGGCGCCGCAGACCAACGCGCCGAAGGGCGACACCCAATCCGGTGACGGCAAGGACACCGCCCGTCCGGTCCCGGCACCGGGGGTCCAGCCGCAGCGCAACGAGGTTGCCCCGACGCAGGCCCCGGAGGCCAAGCCCTCGGGCGATATCCCGACCAAGGCCGCGCCCGGCTCAGAGAGCACGCCGGCCACCGAGCCGCCGGCCAAGGCCGATCCCGACACGCCCAAGCCGTAAGGCGACGGGGACAGATCCATCTTCCCAAGGCCGGGCCGCGAAAGCCCGGCCTTTTTCATGTCCCATTCCCCGGCGACCGCCTCTGCGCGCTCACGGCGGGTTGGCGCCGGCCCCGGCCTCGTCCTAGAACGGCGCCCGACCGTCCTCTCACGGGACCGGGAGACCGCGCCAACGTGACAGAAAACGCCGTGATCGCTCGCCGCAGCTTCCTCGCCGGAGCGCTCGTTCTCCTCGGGCTGCGAGGCCCCGCCTCGGCCCAGGAGCCCGCCGAATCCGCCTCGAAGGTCTCGGCGCAGGAGGCACCGGGCAGTTGGCGCCACGCGCTGACCCTGCTCGGCGAGCCGAAATACGGCCCGGACTTCCAGCATTTCGACTATGCCGATCCGAAGGCACCGGTCGGCGGCCTGGTCCGGCTCGGAGCCCAGGGCGGCTTCGACAACCTCAATTTCATCGTCAACGGCTTGAAGGGTGATCTCGAAGGCGGGATCACCCAGATCTACGACACGCTGATGGAGGATTCCGGTGACGAGCCGTTCTCCTCCTACGGCCTGCTGGCCGAGGGCGTGCGGATCGCCGAGGACGGCCAGTCGGTGACGTACCGCCTACGGGCGAATGCGCGCTGGCACGACGGCAAGCCGGTGACCGTCGAGGACGTGATCTGGTCCTTCGACACGCTGAAGGCCAACAGCCCGTTCTACGCCGCCTACTACCACACCGTGGCCAAGGCCGAGCCGGGCGCTGAGCGCGAGGTCGTCTTCCGCTTCAGCGAGGCCGGCAATCGCGAGCTGCCGCAGGTGCTCGGCCAGATGCAGGTACTGCCCAAGCATTGGTGGACCGGCACCGACAAGAACGGCAAGCCGCGCAACGCCACCGAGACGACGCTCGAAATTCCGCTGGGTTCTGGCTCCTACCGGCTCGCCAAGATCGATGCCGGCCGCTCCGCCGTCTACGAGCGCGTGGCCGATTACTGGGGCAAAGACCTGCCGGTGAATCGCGGCCGCAACAATTTCGGCACGGTCCGCTTCGAGTATTTCCGCGATGGATCGGTGCTGCTGGAGGCGTTGAAGGGCGACCTCTACGACTTCCGCAGCGAAAACATCGCCCGCAACTGGGCCACCGCCTACGATGACTTCCCCGCGGTGAAAGAAGGGCGCCTGATCAAGGAGGAGTTCCCCGGCCGCGGCACCGGCATCATGCAGGCCTTCGTGTTCAACCTGCGCCGGGACAAGTTCAAGGACGAGCGGGTGCGCCGCGCCTTCAACCTCGCCCTGAACTTCGAGGAGATGAACCGGCAGCTCTTCTACGGCCTCTACAGCCGGATCGATTCCTACTTCTACGGCTCGGAACTGGCCTCGTCCGGCCTGCCCGACGGACTTGAGAAGGTGATCCTGGAAAGCGTCAAGGACAAGCTTCCGGGCAGCGTCTTCACCGAGACCTACACCAACCCCGTCAACGATACGCCGGAGGCCGTGCGCGGCAATCTTCGCAAGGCGGTCGGCCTGTTGCGCGAGGCCGGCTACGAGCTAAAGGGCGGCAAGATGGTGGCGAAGGCCACCGGCGAGCCGCTGACCGTCGAGTTCCTCGAATTCCAGAACGTGTTCGAGCGGGTGATCCTGCCCTACGCCGCACAGCTCAAACTGATCGGCATCGAGTCCTCGATCCGGGTGATCGATCAGGCGCAGTACCAGAACCGCCTGCGCAGCTTCGACTTCGACATCACCACCTCGAACTGGCCGGAATCGCTCTCACCCGGCAACGAGCAGCGTGAATTCTGGGGCTCGGCCGCCGCCGACAAGCCGGGCTCGCGCAACATCGCCGGGATCAAGGATGCCGGCATCGACGCGCTGATCGAGAAGGTGATCTTCGCCCAGGACCGCGAGACCCTGGTCGCCGCGACGCATGCCCTCGACCGGACGCTGCTGGCCCACAACTTCGTGGTGCCGCAATGGTCGTCTGCCGTGACGCGGACACTGCGCTGGAACCGCTTCGGCCGTCCGGCCGTGCTGCCGAAATACGGCTCCTCGGGCTTCCCGACCACGTGGTGGTACGACGAGGCGCTCGCCGCCAAGACGGGTGCCCCGCGGTGAGCGCGGACGCGACCCGTCGGAGCATCGTCCTCGGGACGGGGGCGCTCGCTCTTGCGAGCACCCTGCCGCGCTCGCCCCGCGCTGAAGGGAGCCGCCCCGTTCCCGGCAAGGCGCACGGCGAGATCCATGGATTGTCGAGCTTCGGCGAGCTGAAATACGCGCCCGATTTCTCGAACTTCGACTACGTGAACCCGATGGCCCCGCGCGGCGGGCGCTTCTCGACCCAGATCGTCCAGACCTTCGGCAATCAGGCGTTCGACACCTTCGACACGCTCAATCCCTACGTCTTCCGCGGCACTGGCGCGGCCGGCATCAACCTGACCTTCGACAGCCTGATGGTGCGCGCGCTCGACGAGCCGGACGCGCTGTACGGGCTCGTCGCCCGCTCGGTCGAGACCAGCGCCGATGGCCTGACCTACCGCTTCGCCCTGCGTCCCCAGGCGCGCTTCCACGACGGCTCGCCGCTGACCGCGCGGGACGCCGCCTTCTCCCTCACCATCCTCAAGGAGAAGGGCCACCCGACGATTGCGCAGGTCATTCGCGACGTCGCCGAGGCGACGGCGGAAGGCAACGAGACCCTGGTGGTCCGCTTCGCCTCCGGCCGCAGCCGCGATCTGCCGCTGATCGTCGCCGGTCTTCCGATCTTCTCGGCCAAATTCTTTGAGGGGCGCGACTTCGAGGCTCAGACGCTTCAGCCGCTGCTCGGCTCCGGCGCCTATCAGGTTGGGCGCATCGATATCGGCCGCTTCATCGAGCTGGAGCGCGTGAGCGATTACTGGGCGGCGGATCTGCCCGTCATGGTCGGGCAGAACAATTTCGACCAGATCCGCTACGAGTATTTCCGCGATCGGCAGGTCGCCTTCGAAGCGTTCAAGGGCGGCGCCTACACCTATCGCCAGGAATTCACCTCGCGGATCTGGGCGACCGGCTACGATTTCCCGGCCGCGCGCGAGGGCCGCGTCAAGCGCGAGACCCTGCCCGACACCTCGCCCGCCGCCATCCAAGGCTGGTTCTTCAACACCCGCCGCGAGGTGTTCAAGGATCCCCGCGTGCGCGAGGCGATCGGCCTGTGCTTCGACTTCCCCTGGACAAACCGTACGGCAATGTTCGGCGCCTACGAACGCACCGTCTCCTTCTTCCAGAAGACCGACCTGATGGCCACGGGCAAGCCCTCCCCGGAGGAGCTGGCGCTGCTCGAACCGTTCAGCGGGCAGGTGCCGGCCGAGGTCTTCGGCGAGGCCTGGATGCCCCCGGTTCCGGACGGATCCGGCCAGGACCGGGCGCTGCTCGCCCGCGCGGTGGCTCTGCTCAAGGAGGCCGGCTGCACCCGTGAGGGTGGGGCCTTGCGGCTGCCGGGCGGCAAGCCGATCGAGTTCGAGTTCCTCGATTCCGACTCCGTGTGGGAGCCGATCGTGCAGCCCTTCATCCGCAATCTCGGGCTGATCGGCATCAAGGCCCGCCAGCGGGTGGTAGACGCCGCGCAGTACCAAGCGCGGGTGCGCGACTTCGACTTCGATATCACGGCCCGCGCCGCCTCGGGTGACGCAACTCCAGGCCCGGAGCTGCGCGAGGCCTACGGCTCACGTGCCGCGGCGATTCCTGGCTCCAACAATCTGGCCGGCATCAGCGATCCGGTGATCGACGCCCTGCTCGACAGCATCGCCAATGCGGATTCGCGCGCGAGCCTCACCGTGGCCTGCCGCGCCCTCGACCGGGTGCTGCGGACCGGCCGCTACTGGATTTCGATGTGGTACTCGCCAGAGTATCGCCTTGCCCTGTGGGACATGTTCGGCCGCCCGGCGAAGCTGCCGACCTATGGGCTCGGCGTGCCGGCCCTGTGGTGGTACGACGAACAGAAGGCGCGGCGGATCGGCCGGGGCTGAGGACTGTCCATGCTCGCCTATATCCTGCGCCGCATCGCGCTGATGATCCCGACGATCTTCGGGATCATGCTCATCACCTTCGCCATCATCCAGTTTGCCCCCGGCGGCCCGGTGGAACGGGTGCTGGCGCAGCTCCAGGGCCAGCAGGAGGGCTCGCTCTCGCGCATCACCGGCGGGCAGGGTGACCTCGGTGGCGGAGCGGCCCGGAGCGGGGGCGGCGGCGACACGTCGAAGTATCGCGGCGCGCAAGGGCTCGATCCGGCCTTCATCAAAAAGCTCGAAGCGCAGTTCGGCTTCGACAAGCCGGCCTACGAGCGCTTCGGCAAGATGCTGTGGGACTACCTCCGCTTCGATTTCGGCCGCAGCTATTTTCGCGACGTCTCGGTGCTGGACCTGATCAAGGAGAAGCTCCCGGTCTCGATCTCGCTCGGCCTGTGGATGACGCTGATCTCCTACGCAATCTCGATCCCGCTCGGCATCCGCAAGGCGGTCGCCGACGGTTCGCGCTTCGATGTCTGGACCTCGGCCGTCGTCATCGTCGGCTACGCGATCCCGAGCTTCCTGTTCGGCATCCTGCTGGTGATCCTGTTCGCGGGCGGCTCGTTCCTGCAGATCTTCCCCTTGCGCGGCCTCACCTCCGAGAATTTCGAGTCCCTGAGCCTCTGGGGCAAGGCCCTGGACTATGCCTGGCACCTCGTGCTGCCGCTCTCGGCCCTGGTGCTCGGCGCCTTCGCCACCTCGACGCTGCTCACAAAGAACTCGTTTCTCGACGAGATCCGCAAGCAATACGTGGTCACCGCCCGGATGAAGGGCGTGAGCGAGCGGCGCGTTCTTTACGGCCACGTCTTCCGCAACGCGATGCTGATCGTCATCGCGGGCTTTCCCGGCGCCTTCATCACCGCCTTCTTCACCGGCTCGCTGCTGATCGAGACAATCTTCTCGCTCGACGGGCTCGGACTCCTGTCCTTCTCCTCCATCGTCGGCCGCGATTATCCGGTGGTGTTCGCCACGCTCTACATCTTCTCCCTGCTCGGTCTGGCGGTGAACCTCCTGTCCGACCTCACCTACACCTGGATCGATCCGCGCATCGACTTCTCGTCGCGCGGCGCCTAACGCGGCCTCGGTTTGCCGGTTGTGGAGCCGGCTGCTATCGGCGCGAACCCGCCGCCGGACGCCAGCCGTGACCGCCCTTCCCCTCGTCATCCGCCCCGAACATCCGGACGACGCCCTCGCCATCGAGCGCCTGCACGCCCGCGCCTTCGGCCCCGGCCGATTCGCCCGCACCGCCTACCGCCTGCGCGAGGGCGCCGCGCCGCTGCCCGAACTCTGCCTAACGGCACTGGTGGGCACCTATCTCGTCGGCTCGGTGCGGATCGGCCCGGCCGAGGCCGAGGGCGGATCGCTCCTCGTGCTCGGTCCGCTCACCGTCGATCCGAGCTTTTCCGATCGCGGCATCGGCACGCGCCTGATGCAGGCGAGTCTCGACGCTGCCCGCGCCGCCGGACACGGCCTCGTCGTTCTGGTGGGCGACGCGCCCTACTATGCCCGCTTCGGCTTCAAGCCGGTTCCCCCCGGCCGCCTCGCCCTGCCGGGGCCCGTCGATCCGGGGCGCTTCCTCTGGCTCGAACTCCGGGACGGGGCAAGCACCGGCCTTTCCGGCACGATCCGCCCGCTGCGGGGATAGGGCGACCGGACACCGCTTGACCGCCGGGGGCGGGGATCGGACACCAGGGCAAAGACTAAGAGTAACGGAACACTCCCGCCGTGCCGACCAGCGACGACCGCCGCTCCCCGCCCCGTTTCAACGCGGCCCGCTACTGCCTCGCGGAGAATGCCCGGCTGCGCGGCGACAAGACCGCCCTCGTCATGGTCGGCGACGGCGGCGCCGTCAGCCACCTCACCTATGCGCAAGCTGATCGCGCCGTGCGCGGCATCGCGGCAGGTCTGCTCGGACTCGGGCTGAAGGCCGGCGACCGGGTGATGATCCGCATGGGCAACGAAACCGACTACGTGCTCGTCTATTTCGGCGCGCTCGCCGCCGGCCTCGTCGCCCTGCCCTCCTCGCCGCAACTGACGGCAGACGAGGCCGCCTTCCTGATGGAGAATGCCGCCGTCGCCGTCGTGGTGACAGGCGAGGGCTTGTCCGAAATCGACGCCGGTGGTCCCGCGGGCTGCTTCCGGCTCGACTTGGAAAAGATCGCGGCGATGAAGGCGGGCGAACCGCTCTCCGACTATGCCGACACCGCCGCAGACGATCCGGCGACGCTTGTCTACACCTCCGGCACCACGAGCCGCCCGAAGGGCGTTCTCCACGCCCACCGCGCCATCTGGGGCCGCCGGCCGATGCATGCCCACTGGCTCGGCCTCAGCGAAGCCGACGTGATGCTGCATGCCGGCACCATGAACTGGACCTACACGCTCGGCGTCGGAATCACCGACCCTTGGGCCTGCGGCGCGACGACGGTGCTCTACAACGGCCCGCGCGACCGCGGGATCTGGCCCCGCCTCATCGCCGAGCAGGGCGCGACGATCTTCGCGGCGGTGCCGAGCGTCTACCGCCAGATCCTCAAATACGCCGACCTCGCCGCGCACGATCTCTCGCGCCTGCGCCACGGCGTCACCGCGGGCGAGGCGCTCTCTTCCGACCTTCACGACGCCTGGACGACGGCCACGGGCAAGCCCCTCTACGAGGCCCTCGGCATGAGCGAGATCTCGACCTACGTGTCGAGCGGCCCGACCATCCCCGTGCGTCCCGGCTCGCCCGGCCGGCCGCAGCCGGGGCGCCGCGTCGCGATCCTGCCGGCCGAGGGCCCACCCGAGCCGCTCCCGGCGGGGGAGACCGGCCTTCTGGCGATCCACCGCTCCGATCCGGGCCTGATGCTCGGCTACTGGCAGCGGCCGGAGGAAGAGGCGGCGGTCCTGCGCGGTGAGTGGTTCGCCGGCGGCGACCTCGCGAGCTTCGATGCGGACGGCTACCTCTGGTTCCACGGCCGCAACGACGACCTGATGAACGCCATGGGCTACCGCGTTTCGCCCGTGGAAGTGGAGGGCGTGCTCGCCGGCCATCCCGACATCGCCGAAGTCGGCGTGACGGAGCTGGCCGTGCGCCCCGACCTGCGGGTGATCGCCGCCTTCGTGGTTCTCCGCCCCGGCGCCGAGCCCGACGAAGAGGCCATGATAGCGTGGTGCGGCGAGCGCCTGGCCGCCTACAAGGCGCCCCGCGCCATCCGCTTCCTCGACGCATTGCCGCGCACCGCCAACGGCAAGGTCCAGCGCAAGCGCCTTGCGGAGGCCGCCGGATAGAGGGCTTTCCGGCGAAGTGGGGGCCAATTCGCTGAAGGGAGGCGCGACATGGCGAGGACCGAGCCTCGTGCTTGTTCGCGTGGAATCCGGCCGGTAGAGCGGGGGTGCCGCGCGCGACGAGACCCATGGCCCCGCTCCCGATTTCCGTCTTCATCATCGTCAAGAACGAGGCCGACCGCATCGGCGCCACCCTCGCGGCGGTGCGGGACCTCGCTGACGACATCGTCGTGGTCGATTCCGGCTCGACCGACGGGACACAGGCGCTCGCGGCCTCGCTCGGCGCCCGGGTGATGCACAACGACTGGCCGGGCTACGGCCGGCAGAAGCGCTTCGCCGAAGGGCAGTGCCGGCACGACTGGGTGCTCAACCTCGATGCCGACGAGGTGGTGCCGCCCGACCTCGCCGAGCGGATCCGGGCCGTTTTCGCCAACGGGGAGCCGACGCACGCTGCCTGGAGCATCGCCATCGCCGAGATCTTCCCCGGCGAGACGCGTCCTCACCCCTGGGCCTACGTGCTGACCCCGGTGCGGCTCTACCGTCGGGACTTGAGCACCTACTCCACCTCGCCGGTTCATGACCGGGTGGTGTTGGGCCCGGGCGTCACCGTCGGGCAGATCAAGGGACGCATCCACCATTTCTCGGTGCGCTCGCTCGGCGACCAGCTCGACAAGCTCAACCGCTACTCCGACCAGCAGGCCGACGATCTCGATGCGCGCGGCGTTACGATTCCGGCTTGGCGCCTCTACGTGGAGCTGCCGGGCAACTTCCTGAAGGCCTATCTCGGGCGCCGCCACTTCGTCCGCGGCGCCTACGGTTTCCTCACGGCGATGAACTACGCGATCTCCCGCCATCTACGCGTGGCCAAGCATTACGAGCGCCGCGTCACAACCCCGCGCCGACCGGGTTGACCCGCCGCCCCGGAGCTTCTACAGCCAAGCGGCGGGGAGACGTGGCCGAGAGGCTGAAGGCACTCGTTTGCTAAATGAGCATACCCCTAATAAGGGTATCGAGGGTTCGAATCCCTCCGTCTCCGCCACCCATTCTCTTCATCACAAGTCAATCAGCATGGTGCCGACGAGGTGCTTGCTTGCGGCGTGATGGATTGAGATTGATCGCGCCTTCCCTTGCATCCCGATTCGCAATTTGAGGCTTGGATGAGCGAGCACCACAAGGACGCGTCACCGGCTGTCGCCCGCGCGATCTTCGAAGGCTTGGGTCCGATGGAACGGGCCGAGGTCGAGCGTGAGGCGATCGAGAAGGGCGTGGAGCCGATCGAAATCGTCCGCCGGTCATTGGATGTGCTGATCTCGGAGACGGGACAGGCGGCCGGGAAATCGCAGTTCATCAGACGGTCGGGCCGCTGAGGCACAATCATCGCGTCCGATGAGTCGGCGCCCTATTCCTTCGCCGAAGCGCCCGTTCTGAGCTGAGGGGCTCGGCCGGCTGGCATAGGCCGTGACGCGACGCCCGGAAGGTACACCGTTTCCGTTTGATCGCCACAGGTCTCGCCTCCCGCCGTCATTGCGAGCGACAGGGGGCGCTGCAGGGCACGACATTTCCGGGACCGGCCGGGACGGCGTCTTCGGCGGCCCGATCACGCGGCGCGGCTGTGCAGGGCGGCGGATGTCCCGAGATGCGCGTCGAAGAGCGCCGCGACGTTGCGAACGAAGGGCTTGGCATCCTCCGGAATGCTCAGCGTATGGCCCTCGAGCCTGACCACACCGTGCTCCACGAGAATGCGCAATCGGGGAAGGGAGGCGAGAAGAGCGTCGGGGTCGTGGCCATGCCAGCGGCAGACCTGCCCGACATCGACGGCGAAATCGCACATGATCCGCTCGATCAGCGTCGCCCGCAGCCGGTCGTCCCGCGTCAGCGCGCAGCCCTTGAGCGTGGCGAGATCGCCGCGGTCGATGCGTTCGCCGTAGCTGCGAAGCACCGGGTCGTTCTGCACGTAGCCCTGCGGCAGCCGCCCGATGGCCGAGGCGCCGAAGCCGATCAGGACGTCGCTGGCATCCGTCGTGTAGCCCTGGAAATTGCGCCGCAATTCGCCCTCGACGCGAGCGACCGCCATCGCGTCATCCGGACGGGCATAGTGATCGAGGCCGATCCTCCGGTAACCGGCCCGCGACAGCGTCTCGGCGATCACCTCCGCCTGGGCCCGCCGGGCGGCGCCGTCCGGCAGCATGGCCTCGTCGATCCGGCGTTGATGCTTCTTGAAGCTCGGCACATGGGCATAGCCGAACACCGCGAGGCGGTCGGGCCGGAGTGCCAAGCATTGCCGCACCGTCTCGATGCAGGATTCGACGCTCTGATGCGGCAGGCCGTAGATCAGGTCGAGATTGATCCCGCGGATCCCGGCCGCTCTCAGCCCGGTGACGGCGGCTTCCGTCACGGGAAGGTCCTGGCGGCGTCCGATGGCCTCCTGCACGATCGGGTCGAAGCTCTGAACGCCGAGGCTCGCCCGCGTGACGCCGGCTGCACCGAGCGCGCCCATCATCGCGGGCGCCAGGGTGCGCGGATCGATCTCGACGGCGATCTCCGCATCGGCAGCGAAGGGGAACCGGTCACGCAGGAACGCGACGAGAGCGCGGAACGCGTCCGGCGCCATGAGGGTCGGTGTGCCGCCGCCGAAATGGACGTGACGCACCAGCGGCCGATGGTGGAGATGCCCGGCCACCCAATCTACCTCGCGCCGCAGTGTCGCGAGGTAATCGGCAATCGGCGCGTCGTGGCGGGTGATGTGCGTGTGGCACCCGCAATACCAGCACATCGAGCGGCAGAACGGCACGTGCAGATAGAGCGAGGCGGTCTTGTCCGCCGGAAGCGCCTGCAACCACCCGGCATAAGTCGCCGAGTCGACGGCGCCGGTAAAATGCGGGCTGGCCGGATAGCTCGTGTAGCGGGGAAGCCGCTCGTCTCCGTAGAGTGCCTTCAACTCCTCCCGCATCCGCGCCGACCCCGCTTCACAGGGGCGGCCCGTCCCACCCCTTCTCGGTCGCAGGGCTAGGATGTGGCACCGCCATCGGCTTTGATGTGGCTCAAACCCGCGGGACCGCGCCGTACGAACGAAAGCCGGCTCAACCCGCTGGCGGCGGCTCGGGCTCGTTGGCGAAGTGCTTCGAGAGCTTGAGGCCCTGCGCCTGGTAGTTCGAGCCCGCCCCCGCACCGTAGAGGGTCGCGGGCCGCTCCAGCATGCGCTCGTAGACGAGGCGCCCGACGATCTGACCGTCCTCCAGAAGGAACGGCACGTCACGGGAACGCACCTCCAAGACGGCGCGGGCACCGGCGCCGCCCGCCTCGCTGAGACCGAAGCCGGGATCGAAGAAGCCGGCATAATGAACGCGGAACTCGCCGACGAGGGGATCGAACGGCACCATCTCCGCCGCATGATCGGCCGGCACCCGCACCGCCTCTTTTGACGCCAGAATGTAGAACTGTCCGGGATCGAGGATTAGCGTGCGGCTGCCGTCGGCCGGCAGCGGCTCCCAGAAGTCGCGGGTGCGGTGGCCGCGCGGGCGGTCCACGTCGATCAGGCCGGTATGGCGCTTGGCCCGGTAGCCGATCAGCCCGTCGAAGCCTGCGAGATCGACCGAGACCGGCACGCCACCCTGGAGTGAGGGCGTCGCCGCATCGATCAACGGGTCGCTGGCATGGAGCGCGGCGAGTTCGGCCTCCCGCAGGCGCGGATCGCCCCGGCGAAAGCGGATCTGCGAGAGACGCGAGCCGGTGCGCACCCGGACGGGGAAGGTACGCGGCGAGATCTCGGCGTAGAGCTGGCCGGCATAGCCCGCCTCGATCTGATCGAAGGCGCTGGCGCGATCGGTGATGACGCGGGTGAACACATCGATGCGCCCGGTCGAGCTCTTCGGGTTGGCGCTGGCGCTGAGGTCGCGAGGCAGCGCCAGGGCCTCCTGCAATTCGGCGATGTAGACGCAGCCCGTCTCCAGCACGGCGCCCTGGGTCAGGTCGATCTCGTGCAGCGCGAAGGCCTCGACGCAGGCCGCCACCGTCCGCCCGCCGCCGGGCAGAAAACTCGTGCGCACGCGGTAGGCGCGCGTGCCGAGCCGCAGGTCGAGGCTCGCCGGCTGGATCTGGTCGGTGGCGTAGGCGGTCGCAGGGCGGATCGCCCCGGCCTCCGTCAGCGCCGTGATGGCCTGCGCCGGCAGGATGCCGGATGCTGCCGGCACGTCTCCGCTCATCGTCCCGTCCCCTCGCCTCTTTTGGTCGCCTCGGCTTTCTTGGCCTCGGCGGCCGCGCGCTCCGCCGCCTCGATCGCGATCACCATCCGCGCCAGCGCCAGCCGGGCGCAGGCCCCCATTGCGACGAGGCCGGCCAGCGCGCTCGCGAGCAGCGGGAACAGGTCGGGGCGAAAGCCCGCCGCGACGGCTACCACCGCAGCGCCGATCCCCATCGCGTTGCCGAGCACCAGCATCGGCGAGCGCAGGCCTCGGAACTCGGTCTCGACGCCCGTGCGCTGACGAACCAGCCGGGCCACGATCCGCGCCACAGCGTCGAGACCGAGCGCCACCACCAGCGCGAGCGCCGGCCACCGGTTCTGCGCCGGGTCCCACCACGCGAAGACGAGGGCGAGCGCGAGGGTCAGAACGGTGCCGAGTGCCGGACCCACTGCGCTCGCCGGGCGATCAGCCCGCGCGGGTGCCGCGGCTCCCTCGAATTCTCCCCGGTGCGACGCGTTCGGCACGTGGTCTCCGGCCTCCGCCCACCGTAGGATACCGTGATTGACGAGGTTTCTGGCGCCACGTACCACGGCGCGTCGCAGATGTCGCGATCCGGCCTGCGTGCCGTCCACGGAGATGCTTTCACCCGATGTACAAGGCCGAGACGCGCGGCATCACGGTGACGGTGGAGCCCCGCTTCGTCGAGGAGGAGTCCTCGCCGGGAGAGAGCCGCTACTTCTTCGCCTACACGGTCGAGATCGTGAACAATGGCAGCGAGCAGGTCCAGCTCCGCTCGCGCCATTGGCGGATCATCGACGGGCGCGGCGCCTGTCAGGAGGTGCGCGGGGCGGGCGTCGTCGGCAAGCAGCCTGTGCTCGAGCCGGGCGAGTCGTTCAGCTACACCAGCGGCTGCCCGCTCACCACGCCCGACGGCCTGATGGCCGGCAGCTACACGATGTCGACGATGGGCGGCGAGAGCTTCGAGGCGGAGATCCCGGCCTTCTCGCTGGACTCGCCGCACATGCGCCGCGTCGTCCATTGACGGCGCCGTCACGCGGCACCCGATTCTCGCCGCTGGAGCTTCTGGAGCGGCTCGTCGCGTTCGACACCGAGAGTTCGAAATCGAACCTCGCGCTGATCGATTTCGTGGCCGGCTATCTCGACGGCTGGGGCGTGCCCCATGTCCGGGTGCCGAACGCGACCGGCGACAAGGCCGCCCTGTTCGCCACCCTCGGACCGATGCGGGACGGCGGCATCGTGCTCTCCGGCCATACCGACGTGGTTCCGGTGACGGGACAGGCCTGGACCTCCGATCCGTTCGCCTTGCGCGTCGCCGAAGGCCGCGCCTACGGCCGGGGCGCCGTCGATATGAAGGGGTTCGACGCCCTGGCGCTGGCCCTGGTGCCCGCGGCGTTGGAAGCCGAGCTGACACGACCGATTCACATCCTGCTCTCCTACGACGAGGAGACCACCTGCCTGGGGGTGAGCGACACCATCGCCCGCTTCGGCGCCGACTTGCCCCGGCCGGGTGCGGTGATCGTCGGCGAGCCGACCGGGATGCAGGTCGCCGACGCGCATAAGAGCGTCGTGACCTACAACACCACCGTGCACGGCCACGCCGCGCATTCGGCCAAGCCGGGGCTCGGCGCCAACGCGGTGATGGCTGCTGCCGACCTGATTGCCGAGTTGAACCGCATCGCCGACGCCATGGTCGTCCGCGGAGACGCCTCCGGCCGGTTCGATCCGCCGAACACCACGGTCCATGTCGGCGTGATCGAGGGCGGGACCGCGCGCAACATCCTGCCGAAGCTCTGCACTTTCCTGTGGGAATTTCGCGGCCTGCCCGATCTCGACATGGCCGAGATCCCCACCCTGTTCGCCGCAGCCTGCGAGCGGGTCATGCGGGAACGTCTCAACCGATACGGCGATTACGGGCACATCGAGACGGTTGAGGAGGTGTCGGTGCCGGGGCTCGCGCCCGATCCAGGATCGGAAGCCGAGCGGCTGGCCCTGCGGCTTGCCGGTCGCAACGCCACCATCACCGTGCCCTACGCCACCGAGGCCGGGCGCTTCCAGCGCGCGGTTCTCCCGACGGTGGTGTGCGGCCCCGGCTCGATCGATCAGGCGCACCAGCCGGACGAGTTCATCACCCTCGACGAACTCGCCCGCGGCGAGGCCTTCATGCGCCGGTTGGTCGAGACCTGCGCCCGCTGACGCCGTTGCCATGATCGTCCGTCCTCGTCCCGGCCTGCTGACGATCCTGTTCGCCCTGCGCGGCTCGATCCTACCCAAGGTCGCGCCGCAGGTGATCGTGATCGCCGCGCTCTCCTTCCTCGTCGTCGCGATCGAGCAGCGGCACGCCGAGTGGTTTCCCGTCACCGCGGGCATCGGTCCCTTCACCCTGGTCGGCCTTGCGCTCTCGATCTTCCTGAGTTTTCGCAATGGTGCCTGCTACGACCGCTGGTGGGAGGCCCGTCGGGCCTGGGGCGGCCTGATCGTCGAGATGCGCGGCCTCGCGCGGCTCCTGCCGGCCCTGCTGCCGGAGCCCGAGCACGAGGCCCTGCGCCGCCGCTCCCTGCGACGGGCCGCCGGCTTCGCCCACGCGCTCCACGCCCGCCTGCGCGGACTCGACGAAACGCAGGCGCTCGCGCCCTGGCTGCCGCCGGAGGATCTCGCCGGGCTCGAGCGGCGGCCGAGCGGGGCCGACGCGGCGCTCACGGGTCTGACGCGCGATCTTGCCCTGGCGACAAAGACCGGCGCCCTGAGCGACATCCTGTTCGCCAGCCTCGAACACAAGATCGCCAACCTGTCCGCGATCCAGGCCACCTGTGAGCGCATCCACGGCACGCCCCTGCCCTTCGCCTACACGCTGCTGCTCTACCGCACCGCCTGGCTCTACTGCCTGCTGCTGCCGTTCGGGCTCGCCGGTTCGCTCGGCTGGTCGACGCCGATCATCGCCGCGCTCGTGGCCTACGCCTTCTTCGGCCTCGACGCGCTCGGCGACGAGTTGGAGGAGCCGTTCGGCACCGACGCCAACGACCTGCCCCTCGATGCCCTGCTGCACGCCGCCGACGCGGCAATCCTCGACGCACTCGGCGAGACCGGACGCGAACCACCGAAGGCCGATCGGTTCATGCTGCGATAGGGGCGAGCTGCAATCGGCCGACCTCTGCGAAGGTCCGAACGCGGTGATAGCGGTGGTCTATTGCTCGGCGATCATCTGAAACGATCGATCTTAAGCGAGCCTCACCGGCCGGCGATCGCCTCGCAGACCTCGGCTCGTCTCAACTCAATGTCCGAGCCGTCGTGCTGGCGCCTCCGATACGGCTTCGAGTTGATCCATTCAGTCCTTGCAAGGCGAAGCCGTGGCAATCGAGGACTCCGCATGATCCGGAAAGGTCGCGCCCTGGAATTGCGTCGGCTGGAGACGCGCGATGACGGCGTGAGACGCAGGCCGGGGCGATCGACCGGAAGCCGTATCACACACTCCGCAGGGCGATCTCTCCAGAGGATGGACAGAACCCACGCTTTTCGAGCGATGAACCCTTCCCATTCCCAATCGGGTTACAAACGATCCAAAGCCGACGCCAAAATTTCTGGAAATCACAATCTCAGAACTTCACCCTGCAAACAATGCAAACGAAAAATCGTAAGACTACTCGCTCCTGGCCGCGTTGCCTCTCTGCAGCGAAACATGATCGACATCGCGCGGACGCTTCAACCTGACAACATCCTGCGGATGGTCGAAGGCTTCGGCCTGACGGGCACTTGGTCCTGGACCTTCGCGGGCGACGAGCATGTCTGGTCGCCGGGTCTGTTCCGGATCCTCGGGCTCGAACCTGGAACGGCACGGGCGGAGTACGGCCTGATGCTGGCTCTCGTTCACCCCGAGGACCGGGACAACGTCACCTCGACGGCCGACCTGCTGCAGACCGGGCAGATGACGCAGCAGACCTTCCGCGTCATTCGCCCGGACGGGACGCTGCGCACCGTGATGAGCCGCGGCGAGGTGATCCTGGCACCGGATGGGCGCCCGATCCAGGCGATGGGCGTGCTGATCGACGTGAGCGACCGTGAGATGCTGGCACGGGCGCAGGCCGCGGAGCGGCGGCGCCGGCGAACCGTGTTCGAGCAGACGGGGAGCTTCACCTCCATCACGCCCGTCTACCCCTATACCGACTTCTCGCCCGAATGGCTCGAACTCGTCGGCAAGTCGAAACAGGCCCTTCTCGATGAGCCGACACTCCCGGTCCTGAAGGAGGAGCGCACGCGATGGCGCGACCATGGCCGCGAACTGTATCTCACTCGGCAGGTCGTCAACGTCCAGCCGCGCCTGATCCTGGCGAGCGGCGAGACCGTGCCCTACCGCATGGTCATGGTGCCGATTCGAAGTGGTGACGGCGGCATTGAGGGCTGGATGAACTACGTCGCGCCGCTCCACTTCGGCGGAGCGGTGCCCGGCGCCCTGCGCGACAGCCTTGAGCACTTCATTCAGGGCCCGCACTTGCGGGCGGCGCGCGCCCTGCTCGGCTGGTCGATGCAGCAGCTCGCCGCCGCCGCCAAGCTTTCCTTCTCCACCATCCGCCGACTCGAGGAAGAGGATGTCAACGTGTCCGGCCGGGCCCGTCAGTGCGCGGTCGCGGCCCTGCGCGAGCACGGCGTCGTTTTCTCCTTCATGGACGATGGAACACTGTCGGTCGGCAAGCGGTCGTCGGCCCAATGATCGCGGAGCCGGAAAGATAGGCCCTCAGACGCCGACGCGATCCTGTCCCTCCATATCCGGCGCGACCTGCCCGAAGTTGAGCACCGAGACCAGAGTCACCCCGCCGACCACGTTGCCGAGCAGGGTCGGCACGAAGAAGCCGGTCACATACTTTGCGAAATCGATCTCGCCGGTGGCGACGAGGTAGTAGGCATCGACCGAGCCGGCGACGATGTGGGCAAGCCCACACATCGAAACGAGCCACGTCATCAGGATGATGATGAAAGGCGCCGCCGACCCCGTGGCCGGCAGGATCCACACCATCAGCGCGATCAGCCAGCCCGCGAACACTGCCTTGATCACGGTGGTCCAGAACGGGTCCTTGATGGTGTGGCGGCTAATCTCGGCGAAGGCCTCCCGCACCTCCGGCTTAAAGGCATCGGTGTGGGCCAGCACCGAGGCGATAACGATGGTCGCCAGGATGTTGGCCACGAGCACGATGCTCCACAAACGAACCACCCGCAGGAAGGCGCCGAAGGTGCGTTCGGTGAGGAGCGGCAGGATCGGCGTCACGGTGTTTTCGGTGAAGAGTTGCTGGCGCCCGAGCACGACGATGAGAAAGCCGATCGAGTAGCCCATACTCACGACGAGGTCGGCCCAGGGCTCGTGCGGCAGATGGCCCTTCAGGACGCCGGGGACGATGAGCGAAAATCCCATGGTGAGCCCGGCAGAGAACCCCGAGAGCGAGAGCGCCAGCGCGGTGCGCCGCATCTCCTCTTCGCCCTCACGCCGGATGATCTCGTGCAGGATCAGCGCGTCCGGGCGATGAGCCTTCTCGACTTGGGCGTCGTCCCTCTCTCGGGTCTGCGCCTTCTGCGACTTGTCTTCGCCGGGCCTGCGGGAATCGTGGGACATGCAGCCCTCGGCGGTCATCTCGTCGCAGGCAAACGTATGGCAGCGCTTGCCCGCTCCCAGCGTCCAGAAATTTATTTCAGGAGACCGAGGGCGATACCGGCAAAGAACTGCTTAACCCTGGAGTTCCTCCAGCAATTTCTCGATCGCCGCCCGCGCCGCCGCGACCGCCGCCGCGTCGCGACCGCGCACGACGATGCGGTTGCGAAACCCGTCCGGCGTCATCGAGGGATAGGAACCGATCGATAGGCTTCCATGCGCTGCGGCGATCTCGGAAAGGCCGCCGGCGAAGTTGCCCTCGGGGATCGCGCCCGCCTCGATCGTCTCGGAGAGGACCGGCGCGTTGCCCGTCAGCGTCGGGCGGATCTCGTCGAGCATCGCCGCCATGATCTGCGGCACGCCGGCCATGACGAAGACGTTGCCGATGCGAAAGCCCGGTGCCTTCGAGACCGGGTTGGCGATCAGGTCGGCCCCGTCGGGGATGCGGGCCATGCGCAGGCGGGCCTCGTTGAGATCCTCCGGCCGGTGCCGCTCCAGCAGCATGGCGCGGGCGCGCGGATCGACATCGATACTGACGCCGAAGGCTGCCGCCACGCTGTCGGCGGTGATGTCGTCGTGGGTCGGGCCGATGCCGCCCGAAGTAAAGAGATAGGTGTAGCGCGCCCGCAGGGCGTTCACCGCGGCCACGATCTCCGCCTTCACGTCCGGCACGATGCGCACCTCGCGCAGGTCCACGCCGATCTCGGTCAGCATGTCGGCGATGGTGCCGATGTTCTTGTCCTTGGTGCGTCCCGAGAGGATCTCGTCGCCGATGATGAGGATGGCGGCCGTCACCTCGGAACCTTGTGTGTGGGAAGTCTGGGGGTCGGAACTCTGGGACATGGAGCCTCGGGGGCGGGGAAACGGGTGGAAGCTAGGGCGCGGATGCGCGAAAGCGAAAACTCCTTCCGCTTCTCCAGGTTACGATGCGTTTCCCCACTCCCTTGCTCGAAGGGCGCCTCGTGCGGCGTTACAAGCGCTTCCTCGCCGACGTGACGCTCGCAGACGGCACGCAGGTGACGGCGCATTGTGCCAATCCCGGCGCGATGCTCGGGCTCAACGCGGAAGGGTTCCGCGTGCTGCTCTCTCCCTCGACCAATCCGGCGCGAAAGCTCGGGTTCTCGTGGGAGCTGGTGGAGGCGGAGCTGCCCGGCGGGCCGCAATGGGTCGGTATCAACACGGCACGGCCGAACGCTCTCGTCGCGGAGGCGTTTCGCGAGGGTCGGCTCGCGCCGCTGGCGGGCTACGAGACGCTCCGGCCGGAGGTCGCCTACGGCAAGGCGAGCCGCGTCGATTTCCTCGCGAGCGGCGGTGGCCTGCCGCCCTGCCATGTCGAGGTAAAGAACTGCCACCTGATGCGGCAGGCGGGGCTCGCCGAATTTCCCGATTGCAAGGCCGCTCGCTCGGCCCGCCACATGGAGGAATTGGCCGGCGTCGTCGCCTCGGGCGGCCGGGCGATGCTGATCGTAGTGATCCAGATGCGGGCGGCAGCCTTCGACGTCGCCCGCGACATCGATCCGGCTTTCGACCGCGCGCTTCGAGCGGCGCTGGCGGCGGGCGTCGAGGCCTATGCCTATACCTGCGCGATCGGGCCGGAGAGCGTTGCGATTGAGGCGCCCGTGCCGATCCTCACGCCGGGCGCGAAGAATCCGCCCGCTCGAACATGAGGTTCAGGCGGGTGCGGGCGATCTGGCGGTAGCCGTATTTGTGGAGCAGGCTCGGCAGGTCGATCTGCCACTGGTCGGCGCCGTTCTCGATGATGAGCAGCGACGGCAGCAGCGAGGCCGGCGCGTCGCGCAGGAACGGCTCCAGGATCAGATCCTCCGCGCCTTCGACGTCGAGCTTGATCGCGTCGATGCGCTCGATCCGCTCCGAGCGGCAGAGATCCACCAGCGTGACGGCGGGCACGCGCACGGTCGCGTTCTTGTGGGTGCCGACGATCTTCACGCTCGATTCGCCGCGGTTGCGCGGATCGATGAACAGGGTCAGCTCGCCGCCCTTGTCGGCGACCGCGCAGGCGATGGCTTTGACCGTGCCGAACGGGTTCTGGCCGATGTTGAAGGTCAGCCGGTCGAACACATCGGGCTGCGGCTCCACCGCGAGGATGCGGGCGCGCGGGCCCGTGAAGGCCGCCACGAACAGCGCGTAGGCGCCGATATTGGCGCCGATGTCGAGGAACACCGCGTCGTCACTCAGGCGCTGCTTGAGCAGCGCACGCTCCTGTGGGTCGAAGAACTGCGGGGTGAAAAGCACCTTCTTCTCGCAGTTGTTGTTGTAGGGGTGCAACCGCATCCGCGCACCGTAGCGCTCGACGTCGAGCGGGCGCCCACGCAGCATCGAGATCGCGAGGCGCCGCAGGAACATCGCCAGGCGGCGGGCGCGCCAGGACTGCTCGGGGAGCCGCTGGGTGCGCTCGGCGATCCGCGCGACAAGGCCGGTGGGGGCGTAGGTGCCGTAGGGCGAGGAGTCGGTCATCGTGCCGGGGTGATGCCAGCCCGTTGTGGCGGCGGCAAGTCGGGCGGTGTCCGGCGAGACCGGGTGGCACGGCGCCAAATCCTGCGGGATGTCGCAAGGAGCCTTCACGCGGCCTTTGACATCGGCGCCGCGGCGCCCGAAGACACGCGGATGCAGAGCTTCGATTCCGACGGCGTGCAGATCGCCTATATCGACGTGCCGGCCAAGGACGGGGCGCCTGGCGGCGGCGACCCGATCCTGCTGATTCATGGCTTCGCCTCGAATCATGCGGTGAACTGGGTCAATACGCTCTGGGTCCGGTATCTGACCGAGGCCGGCTACCGGGTCATCGCCCATGACAATCGCGGCCACGGCCAGAGCGAGAAGCTCTACGAACCCACCGCCTACACCTCCGACCGGATGGCGGGCGACGCGGTGCGGCTGCTGCGCCACCTCGGTATCGAACGGGCGGACGTGATGGGCTATTCCATGGGCGCGCGCATCGGCGCGCACATGGCGCTCGATTATCCCGACGAGGTCCGCTCGCTGCTTCTCGGCGGCATGGGCTTCCATCTCGTGGACGGGCACGGGCTGCCGCAGGGCATCGCCGAGGCGCTGGAAGCGCCCCCCGGCACGCCCGCGCCGAACCCGACCGCAGCGACCTTCCGCACCTTCGCGGAGCAGACCAAGAGCGACCTGCGGGCGCTCGCCGCCTGCATCCGCTGCTCGCGCCAGACCCTGTCGCGGGCCGAACTCTCGGCGATCGACACCCCGACCCTGGTTACCGTCGGCACCCTCGACACCGTGGCGGGCTCCGGGCCGGAACTGGCGAAGCTGATGCCGAACGCCCGCGCGCTGGAACTGCCGAACCGCGACCATTCGACCGCCGTCGGCGATCGGCAGCACCGCACGGGCGTGCTGGAGTTCCTCGCACAGCGGCCGTAGCCGCAGGGCCATCGCCCGAAAGGCGATGATCCCGGTTTCTTGCTGGCCTCCGTCTCTGGCCCCGCCTCCGCGAGCTCAGGCTTGCGCTCGGCTCAAGCGGCTTCGCGCGACGGCCGTGACCTCGCTACCGGTCGATCCTTATGACCTATCGGTGGTAGATCGTTTGACGGACTGTTCCCGGCCTCCGCCTCGCTCATAAGGTGCTGGCACGCTTGGGGATTGTGCCATGCCGGGTCAAACGTCACACAGTGCCGCGGACGGCGTTCTCCGCTCGGTCGTGGCGGATGCGTTCGCCACCGTCCTGATTGCCCTCGCGATTCTGCTGCTTGTGCTCGGAGGCGTCGCCCTGGCAGCACCCAAACTCAGCCATGCCGCGGGAAAAGTCGTCGGCCTGAGCAACCTGTCCACGGACGAAGGCTGCCTCCCGGCCAAGATGACGGGCCGTGTCGTGAAGCGGGAGTTCGGCCGCGACGGCCTCTATCTCCAAAGCGTCATCGTCGAGGAGAAAACCGGCCAGCGGACGTTCATCAACGTCGAGGACGGCTACCGCAACCTCGACGCGGCCACCAACTCTTCGGTCAAGCACGCTCTCGAAACGATCCTGACGGTCGGCCGACCGGTCGCGCTTCGCGTGCTCGGATGCGGGGCGGCAGCGCGGCAGTTGACGCTCGACGCCGTGCGGCCGCTCTGATCCGAGCGGGGGAGGTTCACGCGCGCGGATCGGCGAGCCAGTCCGGCACCCATCGCGCCGGGCGCGGTGCCCGTGAGAGATCCGACCGTGCCTGCTCGACGGGCGCCGGCGCGCCGCCGAGGATCGGGCGGGTCTGATAATCGAAGCAGGGCAGGATGCAGCCCTTCGCATCGAGCGCCAGATGCGCCTCGAACCAGAGGCCGAGATCGGGATCGGCTCGGTGCTGCTCGTCCCGCAGGGCACGTAGCAGCGGCTCCACCTGTGCAATCTCTGGGACCGGCTGCGGCCCGGCGCGGTAGACCTGCACCTCGCACAGCGTCCCAACGATGGCGGCCCTGAGCTGCGTCCTGTCCCAGGGCGTCTTGCCAGGCGGGCGGTGGGCGGCCAAGGCGCGCCCGATCTCGGTCAGGATCGAATGCCCGGCCCAGTAGGCCTCACGCTCGTGCATCCAGGCATCCATCCGCGCCGCGAACGCCGTCGAATCGCAGATCTCGCCGGCCAGAGCGTCCAGGCGCTCCGGTCCGATTCGCCCCGCGAGCCATTTCGCAAAGGCATCGCGCGCGTCGCCATCCGCGGCCCGCGCCAAGTCCTCCTCGTCTTCTTTCTCGTCTTCGTCTTCCTCGGCGGCGAGATCGCTCCAAGCGGTACCCGAGAAGGCGTCGCGGGCGAGTTTGGCGAGGAAGCCTTCGAGTGAGCCCGCGAGGACCGCCGCATCCCCTTCGGAGCCGAGACCGACGACGGGGCTCGACGGCGTCGGCACGCCGTCCGGGTGCCAGAAACCGACGAGCGAGCCGTCGGGCAGGTAGAGGAACAGCGAGAATTCCCGGCGCAGGGCGCTGCCGTCGACGATCGGCGCCTCGTCGGTGAGCGTCCCCTGCAGCCGGAAGCAGCCGAAGCTGCCCCAGGGCCGCCCGTCGAGCCAATCGGCGAAATCGCGGAGTAGCCGGGGCGGCTCGTGTCCCGGGGGGAAGGCCGACAGAAGAGTCTCGGTCCTGACGATGTAGGGATCCCGCGCCACCTGCCCTCCCCTGTCGTCCCGTCAGCTCTTCAGCCGATATCCCGTGCGGAAGATGTAGGTCACGAGCCCGAGGCACAGCACGAGGAAGGCCAAGGTCGCCGCGATGCTGATCCCGACCGCCACATCGCCCTTGCCGAAGAAGGCCCAGCGGAAGCCGCTGACGAGGTAGACGACCGGGTTGAATAGGCTGACCGTCCGCCAGAATGGCGGCAGCATGTCGATGGAGTAGAAGCTGCCACCAAGGAATGTCAGCGGCGTGACGATGAGGAGCGGCACCAGTTGCAGCTTCTCGAACCCGTCCGCCCACAGTCCGATGACGAAGCCGAACAGGCTGAAGGTGACCGCCGTCAAAAGCAGGAAGAACACCATCCAGAAAGGGTGCTCGATGTGCAACGGCACGAACAGGGCGGCAGTGGCGAGAATGGTGAGGCCGATGATGATCGCTTTCGTCGCCGCCGCACCGACAAAGCCGAGCACGACCTCCAAGGGCGAGATCGGCGCTGACAGGATCTCGTAGATCGTGCCGGCGAAGCGCGGGAAGTAGATGCCGAACGAGGCGTTCGACACGCTCTGCGTCAGGAGTGAGAGCATCATCAGCCCCGGCACGATGAAGGCGCCGTAGGGCACGCCGTCCACCGTCTGCATGCGCGAGCCGATCGCGGCGCCGAAGACCACGAAATAGAGCGAGGTGGAGATCACCGGCGCGACGATACTTTGGAGGGCCGTGCGCCAGAACCGGGCCATCTCGAAGCGGTAGATGGCACGGATCGCCGGGACGTTCAGCATGGACACGGCCTTCATGCGCGCTCGCGGACGAGATCGACGAAGATGTCTTCGAGCGAACTCTGGCTGGTATCGAGATCGGTGAAGGCGATGCCGGCATCGGCCAACTCGCCGAGCAGGCCGGTGATGCCGGTGCGCTCGCGCCGCGTGTCGTAGGTGTAGACGAGCGTGCGCCCGCCCTCGCCGAGGTGGAGGTCGTGACGCGCAAGGTTCTCCGGCAAGGCCGCGACCGGCTCGCGCAGGTGCAGGATGAGCTGCTTCTTGCCGAGCTTGCGCATCAGCTCGACCTTGTCCTCAACGAGGATGATCTCGCCCTTGCGGATCACGCCCACCCGGTCGGCCATCTCCTCGGCCTCCTCGATATAGTGGGTGGTGAGGATCACCGTGACGCCCTGCTCGCGCAGACGGCGCACGAGGCGCCACATGTCCTGACGCAGCTCGACATCGACGCCCGCCGTCGGCTCGTCGAGGAACAGCACCTGGGGCTCGTGGGCGAGCGCCTTGGCGATCAGCACCCGGCGCTTCATGCCTCCAGAGAGCTGCATGATGCGGCTCTCGCGCTTGTCGTAGAGGGAGAGGTCCCTCAGCACCCGCTCGATATGGGCCGGGTCCCTGGCGAGCCCGAACAGGCCGCGGCTGAAGCTCACCGTGTCCCACACCTTCTCGAAGGCGTCGGTGGTGAGCTCCTGCGGCACGAGCCCAATCATCCGGCGCGCGGCACGGTAGTCGCTGAGGATGTCGTGGCCGCCGACGCGGATCTGGCCGCTACCCGGCGTGACGATGCCGCAGACGATGTTGATGAGGGTCGACTTGCCGGCGCCGTTCGGCCCCAGAAGCGCGAAGATCTCGCCTTTGGCGATATCGAGGTTGACTTCGCGCAGAGCGTGCAACCCCGACGCGTAGACCTTCGACAGGTTCGCGATCGAGACGATCGGTGACATCGGGGCTCGGGAATGGCGGATGGGGGCCGCCCTATACCACGGCGACCGAGGCGGTGAAGCGGGCGGTCGCCGGTTACATTTTCCGGCGATTCCCCAAGTGTTCCGGCACACCTCGCGGAACCGGGCACCGCGCCGAGGTTTGTCGAACTGTTCTCCTGCGACAAACGACCCCTGACCCGACCTGCCCTCAACGAGACGGCGGGTCGTTTTTTGTGGTCAGCTCTGCAGCCGCTCCGCGGCCTCTCGTTCGCGCAGGTAATCCTCGGTGGTGCGCGGCTTGGCCGGCGGAACGGCGTGGGGGTCGAAACCCTGGTTGAGCGCCGCCTCGACGCGGCAATCGTCGCACATCATCAACGAGCGGATGCGCTGCTCGCCGGCCTCGCCCGAGAACATCCAGTGCCGCTCCCGCAGCTTGCCGATCACCCGCTCGATGGTGGAGCGGGTGCCGAACGGCTTGGCGCAGGTGATGCAGCAGAACGGCTCCTCCTCCTTCACGATCCGGCGCGGCTGGCTCCAAGCCTCGAAATCGATCTGCGGCTTCAGGCTGATGACGTCCTCCGGGCAGGTGGCCGCGCACAGGCCGCACTGCACGCACAGGCTCTCCTCGAAGGCGAGCAGCGGCCGCTCGGCGCTGTCGGACAGGGCATGGGTCGGGCAGGCGCCGACGCAGGAGAGGCAGAGGGTGCAATCCTCCGTGCGGACGTTCAGTCCGCCGAACGGCGCTCCGGCCGCCAGCGGCACGGCGGCCACCGGCGTGGGCGCGGCGGCGTGCATCTCGCGGAAGGCGAGGCGCAGCATCTCGCGCTTGCCGCCGACGGGCACGAAGCCGGCCGGCGTCGCCGTGGCGCGGCCGGGCGTCGCCGACCGGAGCGCTATGCCAAGCGCGTCGGGGTCGTCGGTCTCGATCAGGGCCACCGTCGGCGCCTCCGTGCCGGCGCCGTAGCCGAGGACGTCGGCGAGCGTCCGGCCGAGCGCCACGCTGCGGTGCAGGCTGTCGAGGTCGTGCTTCGGGCGCGCACGCACGAGCACACGCACACCGGCCGCGCCGTAGGCGAACAGGGCCGCAACAACCTCGGGGCCGAACTGTGTCACCTCGTTGACCCGCACCGGCAAGACATGGGCCGGCAGGCCCTCGCCGTAGCGTCCCAGTGCATCGATCAGCGGCTCGCCGTGGTCGCCGTCGTGGAACAGCACCACCGCATCCGCCCCCCCCGCGGCCCGGTAGGCGCGCATCAGAGTGCGCAGGCGCCGCATCAGCGCGTCGGCGGGCGGCAGGGCGTAGTTCGCCGCGCCCGTGGGACAGACCGCGGCGCAGCTTCCGCAGCCGGCGCAGACATAGGGGTCTATCGCCACCGTGTCGCCGGCCGGCGCGATCGCCCCGGTCGGGCAGACATCGAGGCAGCGGGTGCAGCCGGTGATGCGCGAGCGGGAATGGGCGCAGAGTTCGCCGCGGAAATCGATGAAGCGGGTCTTGTCGAACTCGCCGACGAGGTGGGAGGCCGCCATCACCGCGCGCTCGACCGCCGCCGGATCGCGCGGGTCGGCGCGCAGGTAGCCGCTGCGCAGCTCGTGCGCGGGAAAGAGCGGCGTACCGCCGGTGAGATCGAGGATCAGGTCGCAGGACGAGACCGCCCCGTCGCGACCCGTGCCGAACACGAGATGCGTGCGCGAGGACGGCGCCGGCAGGGCGTAGTCGTCGATGCGAAGCTCGAACGCGCCGAGATGGCCGGTCGCCCCGCGCACCGTGCCGCGGAGCACCGGAAACTCGTTGCGGTGGAGCGGCGCGACCTCGCCGGGCCGGCTCAGGAGCACGGTGACGTCGAGATGCTCGGCCAACCGCCGCCCGGCCTCGATCGCGGCCTCGTCGCGCCCGTAGATCAGGGCGACGCCCCGGCTCTCCAGCGGCACCGTGCCGGCCACAGGGACCGCCTCGGCCGCGGCAGCGAGCAGTGCGGCCATCTTCGGCCCTGACTTGTCGGCCTGCGACGACCAGCCAGCCGTCTCGCGGATCTTGGCGAAGGTGACGCGCTCCTCCGCCTCCAGCTCGGCCGCGACCTCCTCGAAGAGCGGCGCCTGCAGCGTGCAGGAGACGGTGATCGGCACACCGGTCGCGAGGGCTTCGCGGTAGCGGTCGAGTTCGCGGCCGCAGAGCTGGTCGGCGGTGCGCACCCGGCCGCCGCAGCCCTTTTCGAGGGCCGCGACATCGAGCGGCATCGTCTTCTCGCAGGAACAGGCGAACACGAGACGATCGGACACGATGGAACCTGAGACGATTGGGAGAGCGGGAGGGCCCTTCGCGCGGGGGCCCGGCTTCCATATACTCGCATCATTCTAAAACGACGAACGGACATGCGGGCGCAGGCGCCTGCGCCCGACACGGCTCATGACCTTCCCTCTCGACACCGAACCACCGGGCCTGCGCCCCGCTCCCCTCGTTCTGCCGCCGGCCTTCACCGGGCTCGTCGCGGCCGGCGCGGCCGGACAGGCCTGCCGGCTGGCCGGAACCGGCGAGGCGAACGCTGGCACGCTTCTCATGGAGGAGCGCGACGACGTGATCGCGTTCGCCGTGGTGCTGGAACCGGATGAGCCGCTCGCCACGGCGCGGCGGGCTTTCTTCGTCGGGATGCAGGCTCTGGCCGACGCGGTCGGCACCTTCGGGCCGCCGGAGATCCCGGTGACCTTCGTGTGGCCCGACACCTTGACCTTCAACGGAGCCCGCCTCGGCGGCGGCGCCCTGCACTGGCCGGAGGGCTGCGGCGAGGCCGACACGCCGGATTGGCTCGTGTTCTCGGCGATGCTGATCGCCTCGAAGCGGGATGCGGGCGATCCCGGCCTCACGCCCGAGTCCACCTCGCTGGAGGACGAAGGGTTCCCCATGGACCTGCGCGAGCCGCTCGTGGAGAGCTTTGCCCGCCATCTCACCAAGGCGTTCGAGATCTGGAGCGAGGACGGGGCCGCCCGCTCGACCGGGCGCTACCTCGCCCGCCTCGCACTGCCGCCGGGAGCGCGCGCGACGATCGAACCGGACGGGGATGCCCGGCTCATCCATGCCGACGGCCGCGTCGAGACCCTGCTGTTGCTGCCAAGCCTTGTCACCCCGTCCTGGCGCGATCCGGCCACCGGCACGGTGCGGCTGTGACTGCGGCCAAGCTACCGCGCACCCTGCGGCTCGACCCTTCCGACACCTTCGTCTTCGCGCACGCCGCCGAGTCCGGCGAGTGGGCGGTGACCGGCTCGTTCCTGTTCTTCGATACCGATCTTGCCGCGCTGGCCGGCAAGGAGCGGGCGGCGTTCCGATCCGGCTTCGTCGGCGTCGACTCCCTCGGTTTTTCTACCCTGGTCGTCGTCAGCGAGGCGAGCGCGGTGGAACGCGAGGCGGCGATCGAGGCACTGGCCCGCCACATTCACGAGCGCTTCGGCGCGCCGGATCGAGAGGCCGCTCGTGCCGCCGCGCGCGAGGAGATCGAGGTTGCGGCCTCCCTGTGCAACCTCCCCGTCGGTAGCGTGATCGCCATGCACCGGAGCGAGCGCAACGGCGAGATCCGGGAGGAGTTCCGCACCCTCCACCAGCGCCCCCCCGGGGCCGACCCGCTGCACGGGCGCGCCTTCCACTTCGTCGAGACCGACGAGGACGGACCTGAGGAACAGGCCGACCTCGTCGGACTTCTGAACGGCGCCTCCACGGGGGCTGAGAGAGCATGACCGAGTTCTGGGTATCGAGCGGCCACCACCTGACACAGCGCACCGAGGGCGGCGGGCTTGCCGTCACCGACGAGTTGATCCTCGCCTATCTGGCGCGCCCCGAACTGGTGCCGCCGGAGGAGGCCTGCGCGGCCGAGCGGGCCTTGCATGCGAGCCTGCTCGCCGACCCGCGGCGGACCGTCACGGATGGTGAAATCGAATGCATCGCGGACGCGGATGCACGGGAGAACTGGGAGGTGATGCTCGCCTTCCGCGAGCGGCTTCTCACGGCCCGCTCGGTCGAGGCGGCCTATCTCGCGCTGGTGCGCGGCGGATTGCAGGGCGTGCCGGGACTGTTCCTGACCCAACTCGTCCACTTGATCCTGCGCAACGCACTCGATGGCTGCGAGGACCCGTTCATACTGCGCGCCGCCGAGCTGTTCTTCCGCCCGCAGCGGGTGAGCCTGCACGAGGGCGCGGTGCTGCTCGCCGATGCCGAGGTGATCGAGGCGCGGGAGGGGGGTGCGCCGCTCTCGCCGCTCGTGTCGATGCTTGGCAAGGAGGCAGCGAGCGAACTCGACGTGCTCAACGAGGAGAATGCCTGGACCTATTGGAGCCGGTCGGACGCCTTCACCATGGCGCTCAATCTCGGCTCCAGTGCCCGAAGCCGGGAGGGGCTGGCGCGGGCGATCGAGGCCTTCGTGCGCCACCTGCTCCACGCCGAGGTTGCAGTGGCGCCGCTGGCCCAGTTGGAGGATCCCGACTGGCGCTGGTTCGTCGGGCTGGACGCCGAGGGCACGCGGATCGGCAACGCGCTGTGGCGCAGCGAGGCGCTGGACGACGCCGCCCGCGAGCGGGTGATTGCCGTCTTCAGCCTCACCTTCGCCGATCCGGCCGAGGTCGATCCACGGGTCGGCGAGCGGCCCGTCTACCTCCTGCTTGCCATGTCCCCCGACAAGACCGTGCAGCTCAAGCCCCAGAACCTTATCGTCGGATTGCCGCTGGCAGCCGACCGGGCCGCCGCGTGAGGCGCACCATGACACCGGACAATACGAGACAGAGCCTGCCGCAAGGATTGCCGGAAGACCGTATCGAGGTCGGCATCATCGTGGCGCGGCGCCGCCTGAAGGGTCCTTGGGCGAGCCACGCCTGGCTGCCGGTCGCGGCCTTGCCGGCCGCGCCCCAGGCCGCGCCCTGGACGAAGCTCTCGGAAACCGAGGACGAGGCGACCTTCTACGCCGGCGCCCATGAAGTGTCCCTGCACATCGCCGAGACGGCACATTACCGCGACAACCTCGTCTCCGGCCGTCCCTCCCTCTGGGTCACGCTGCACGCCACGGCAGACGACACCTACGAGGTCGCCAGCGTCACCGCCGACCCCTACGAGGGGGAGTCGATGGCCGAGGGGATCGGCGAGATCGTCGAGGCCGTGCCGATGCCGCCCGAAGTGCAGGCGAAGCTCCTCGCCTTCTTCGAGGCGTTCCACATCGAGCGGAAGTTCGAGAAGCGCAAGCGCGACCGCGCCGATCCCGAGGCCCTGGCCCGCCGCGTGCCAGGCACGCCGGGGAAGCCGGAATGAGCGGGACCTTCCTCTCCCGCTGGGCCCGCCGCAAGGAGGCGGTGCGCGCCGCCGAACAATCGGAGTTGCCGGTCGTGTCGGACACAGCCGCGACCGGCGCGGCTCTCGCTGCCGCGCTGTCGGATGAGACCGCGCCCCCGATGGTGGCCGAAGCCGACGCCGGCAGCGAGCCCGCGAGCGCGCCCGAGGATCTCCTGGCACGCCTCCCGTCGCTCGACGATCTGACGCCGGAGACCGATCTCACCGCCTTCCTCCAGGCCGGCGTTCCGACGGCCCTGCGCAACGCGGCCCTTCGGCGGATGTGGTCGCTCGACCCGGCGATCCGGGATTTCGTCAGCGAGGCCAGGGAATACGCCTACGATTGGAACACGCCGGGCGGCGTGCCGGGCATGGGTCCGCTTCTGCCGACCGACGATGTGAAGGCGATGCTGAAGCGCGTCATCGACGGCATTCCCGTCAAGGAGGCGGAGGAACCGGAAGCCGAAACGGACGAGGTCGCGACGGCATCCGAGGAAGATCCGGCGGCTCCGACCGGCGCGGACAGTCCGGAACTCGCGGCAATCACGCAATCCGAGGCGGCAAGATCGCCCGCCGTCGATCCGCAGCCTCTGGACGTCAGTTTGCCGGACAAGCGTCTCGAAGCGGTACAACCGGCCCCTCAACGGCCCCGCCTGCGGCGCCATGGAGGCGCGATGCCCTCGTAATTCACGCGTATTTCGATTGCGGCCGTCTCAAACGCTTTTTATTATCGATCCAAACAAGGCGGCCCTTCTGATGGGTCCGAGGGACATGATGGGTTCGGTTGCGTCGGTGGTGGCACTTCCGGGAGATGAGGTGTCTGGGGTCGGCGGCCTGCCGGACGACATCGATCTCCTGCGCGCGGAGCAATACGATCTCCTGGCCGCCCTGCTCGGGCGTGCGCCGGACGCATCGCTGCTCGCTGCGCTCGCCGCGCTGAAGGATGGTGACGGCGTTCTCGGCCGGCAGGTCGCGGCGCTGCGCCGCGCGGCGTCCGAGACCGGATCGGACGCGGTCGAGCGCGAGTATTTCGCACTGTTCATCGGCGTCGGTCGCGGCGAGCTTCTACCTTACGCCTCCTACTACCTCACCGGCTTCCTCAACGAGCGTCCGCTCGCACGGGTCCGCGAGGATTTCGCCGCGCTCGGCATCGAGCGGAGCGAGGCCATGTGTGAGCCGGAGGATCACCTCGCGATCCTTCTGGAGGTGATGGCCGGGCTGGCGGCGGGCCGGTTCGATGCGGAACCCGGCATGCAGGCCCGCTTCTTCGCCCGCCACATCGAACCCTGGGCCGAGCGCTTCTTCACCGATCTGGAGAACGCGAAGGCCGGGCAGTTCTACCGCGCGGTCGGGGGACTCGGCCGCGCCTTCATCGAGATCGAGGCGGAAGCCTTCGCCATGGAAGGCTGAGGGTTTCGCGGTCGTGACAATCAGGTTTGAGGCGCGTTGCCCCAGTGCAGGCATCCGCCGGAGGAGACGAGGGTGATGCGACAGGATCCGAAGACGCTCGGTCGTCGCCAGTTCTTTCGGGCGCTCGGCGGCAGCACAGTGGCCGCCGCCGCTGCCGTCGCCTCGCCGATGGGGGCGACCGAGGCGCAAGCCTACGATCCCGGCAACGACGAGACCAAGGCCCGGTACCGGGAGAGCGACCACGTGAAGGCGTTCTACCGCACCAACGGCTACGAGACCCTCAAGAAGAACACCGATCCGGCGTCGACCGGTCCGAAGTGAGGCTGCCATGCTGATCAAGCGCAAGAGCGGCGAGGCTGCTCGCACTAAGCACCAGGCCGTCGCCGCCGGGCTCGCCGCCGGCGTGCTCGACCGCCGCGCCTTCCTCCGCAAATCCGGGCTGACCGCCGGCGCGCTCGCCGCCGCCGGCACGATCCAGCTCGGTTCGGTGCGCAAGGCGCAGGCTGCCGGCTCCTCCGCCGTCGGACCGGACACCGTCATCAAGAAGAACGTCTGCACTCACTGCTCGGTGGGCTGCACGGTGACGGCCGAGGTCGTCAACGGCGTCTGGGTCGGCCAGGAGCCGTCCTGGGCGAGCCCGATCAACCGCGGCACCCACTGCGCCAAGGGCGCGGCGATCCGCGAACTGGTCTCCTCCGACCGCCGCCTCAAGTATCCGATGAAGCTCGAAGGCGGGCAGTGGAAGCGGATCTCGTGGGACCAGGCCTACCAGGAGATCGGCGACAAGCTGATCCAGATCCGCGAGAAGAACGGCGCGGATTCGGTCTACTGGCTCGGTTCGGCCAAGTTCACCAACGAGGCCTCCTACCTGATGCGCAAGTTCGCGGCCCTGTGGGGTACGAACTCGATCGACCATCAGGCGCGCATCTGCCACTCGACCACGGTGGCGGGCGTGGCCAACACCTGGGGCTACGGCGCCCAGACCAACTCGTACAACGACATTCGCAACGCCAAGACGATGATCATCCTCGGCGGCAATCCGGCCGAGGCGCACCCGATCTCCATGCAGCACCTGCTGTCCGGCAAGGAGATCAACCGCGCGAACATGATCGTCATCGATCCGCGCTTCACCCGCACCGCCGCGCACGCGACCGAATACGTGCGCATCCGCTCTGGCACCGACATCCCGGTGGTGTGGGGCATCCTCTGGCACATCTTCCAG
Source organism: Methylorubrum sp. B1-46 (assembly GCF_021117295.1). Taxonomy (NCBI): domain Bacteria; kingdom Pseudomonadati; phylum Pseudomonadota; class Alphaproteobacteria; order Hyphomicrobiales; family Methylobacteriaceae; genus Methylorubrum; species Methylorubrum sp. B1-46. Next base: position 509,522 of record NZ_CP088247.1, read on the forward strand.
AATGGCTGGGAGGACAAGGAGTTCATTGCCCAGCGCGTCTACGCGATGGACGACGTGCGCAAGGAAGTCGCCAAGTGGACGCCCGACGAGGTCGAGCGCGTCTCCGGCGTGCCCGGCGAGCAGCTTCGTCGCGTGGCGGAGAAGTTCGCCAAGGAGAAGCCCGCCACCCTGATCTGGTGCATGGGTACGACCCAGCACACGGTCGGCACGGCCAACGTGCGCGCGCTGTGCATCCTGTGCCTGGCCACCGGCAACGTCGGCAAGCCGGGTACGGGCGCCAACATCTTCCGCGGCCACACCAACGTGCAGGGTGCAACCGATCTCGGCCTCGATGTGACGTCGCTGCCGCTCTATTACGGCCTCGTCGAGGGCGGTTGGCGCCATTGGGCCCGCGTCTGGGAGGTCGAGTACGAGTGGCTGCAATCGCGCTTCGATGAGGTTCCGGCGAAGGGCGGCCGCAAGGCCCGCACCCGCAAGGAGAACATGGAATCGCCCGGCATCACCTCGACCCGCTGGTTCGATGCCGTGAACCTGCCGCCGGAGCAGATCGATCAGAAGAGCCCGGTCAAGGCGTTCATGGTGTTCGGCCACGGCGGCAACACCGTGACCCGCATGCCCGAGGCGATCGAGGGCATGAACAAGCTCGAGCTGCTGGTCGTCGCCGACCCGCACCCGACCACCTTCGCCGCGCTCGACGCCCGGCAGGACAACACCTACCTCCTGCCGATCTGCACCTCGCTGGAGATGGACGGCTCGCGTACGGCCTCGAACCGCTCGCTGCAATGGGGCGAGCAGATCGTGAAGCCGGCCTTCGAATCGAAGAACGACTATGAGGTCCTCTACCGGCTCGCGGAAAAGCTCGGCTTCGCCGACAAGCTCTGCAAGAACATTAAGGTCGTCAACGGCATTCCGGAGGCCGAGGACATCCTGCGCGAGATCAACCGCGGAGGCTGGTCGACGGGCTATTGCGGCCAGTCGCCGGAGCGGCTGAAGGCGCATATGCGCAACCAGCACAAGTTCGACCTCGTGACGCTGCGCGCGCCCAAGGACGATCCGGAGGTCGGCGGCGACTATTACGGACTGCCCTGGCCGTGCTGGGGCAAGCCCGAGATCCGCCATCCCGGCTCGGCCATCCTCTACAACACCAATCTCCACGTGAAGGACGGTGGCGGTGGCTTCCGTGCGCGGTTCGGCACGGAGCGCAACGGCCAGACGCTGCTCGCCGAGAACTCCTTCTCGAAGGGCTCGGACCTGACCGACGGCTATCCTGAATTCACCTTCGGGGTGTTCAAGAAGCTCGGCTGGGACAAGGACCTGACGCCGGAGGAACTCGCGACGATCCTCAAGATCGGCGGCGAGAAGCCGGATACGGTGAGCTGGGCGACCGACCTCTCGGGCGGCATCCAGCGCGTCTGCCTCGAACACGGTGTCTCGCCGTTCGGCAACGGCAAGGCCCGGGCGAATGCCTGGAACCTGCCGGACCCGGTGCCGGTCCATCGCGAGCCGGTCTACTCGCCCCGGCCCGACCTCGTGGCGAAGTACCCGACGCGGCCCGACGAGCGGCAGCTGCGCATGCCCAATATCGGCTTCTCGGTGCAGAAGTCGGTGGTCGATCGCGGCGTGGCCAAGGACTTCCCGATCATCCTCACCTCGGGCCGGCTCGTCGAGTACGAGGGCGGCGGCGAAGAGACCCGGTCGAACCCGTGGCTCGCCGAATTGCAGCAGGACATGTTCGTCGAGATCAACACCGGGGATGCTGCCGATCGCGGCATCAAGGACGGTCAGTGGGTCTGGGTCTCGGGGCCTGAGAACTCGGCCAAGACCAAGGTCAAGGCACTCGTGACCGACCGCGTCGGCAAGGGCGTGGCCTTCATGCCCTTCCACTTCTCCGGTTGGTACCAGGGCAAGGACATGCGCGACTACTACCCGAAGGGCACCGACCCGGTGGTGCTCGGCGAGAGCGTGAACACCGTGACCACCTACGGCTTCGATCCTGTGACGGGCATGCAGGAAACGAAGTGCACCCTGTGCCAGATCGCAGCGGCCTGAGAGGAGCGACCCGAACTATGGCCCGGATGAAGTTCCTCTGCGACGCGGACCGCTGCATCGAGTGCAACGCCTGCGTCACCGCCTGCAAGAACGAGCACGAGGTGCCGTGGGGCATCAATCGCCGCCGCGTCGTCACCCTCAACGACGGCAAGCCCGGCGAGCGCTCGGTCTCGATGGCCTGCATGCACTGCACCGACGCGCCCTGCGCGGCGGTGTGCCCGGTGAACTGCTTCTACACGACGGCGGATGCCGTTGTGCTGCACTCCAAGGACATCTGCATCGGCTGCGGCTACTGCTTCTACGCCTGCCCGTTCGGCGCGCCGCAATATCCGCGAGTCGGGAACTTCGGTTCGCGCGGCAAGATGGACAAGTGCACCTACTGCTCGGGCGGCCCTGAGCCCGACTTCTCGACCGCCGAGTACGAGAAGTACGGCTCGAACCGTCTGGCGGAAGGCAAGCTGCCGCTCTGCGCCGAGATGTGCTCGACCAAGGCGCTGCTCGCGGGCGACGGCGAGATGATCGCCGAGATCTACAAGCAGCGCGTGATCAAGCGCGGCTACGGCTCCGGCGCCTGGGGCTGGAAGACGGCCTACCGCGAGACCGTCGCGATCTGATCCGGTGTCGGGTGCGGGCCTCCGGTCCCGCACCCGCGAGCTGTGACGACCCTTCGAAAGGAACGCCGATGCGGCGGGCGACGACCTTCCTCAGCACCTTTTTCCTGGCGGTAATGCTCCTCGCGGTGCCCGGTGCCTTTGGCCCGGCCCAGGCGCAGAATCCGATCCAGGCCGACGGCCAGAACCCGATGGGGGCCCGGCCGACCGCGGACTCCGTCAACGAGGAGTTCCTGTTCAAGCAGGAATCCAAGATCCGCGGCCGCGTCTCGATCCCCGACGGCAAATCGGCCAATCTGATCCAGCCGCAGGGCCGCGAGTACCAGAACTTCCGCGAGCGCTGGCTGCCCTGGATCGGCGCCATCGCCATCCTCGGCATGGTGGCCGCGCTCGGCGTATTCTTCCTGTTCCGCGGCCGGATCGTGATGGAGCACAGCCAGGAATCGGGGAAGAAGATCCTGCGCTTCAACGCCTTCGAGCGCTTCACCCACTGGATGACGGCGGTGTGCTTCATCATCCTGTCGCTGTCGGGTCTGAACTACATCTTCGGCAAGCGCCTGCTGATGCCGTTGATCGGCCCGGAGGCGTTCGGCGCCATCGCCCAGTGGGCGAAGTACAGCCACGTCTACCTCGCGTGGCCGTTCATGCTCGGCGTCGCCTTCATGTTCGTGCTCTGGATCAAGGACAACATCCCGAGCAAGGTCGACTGGGCTTGGATCAAGGCTGGCGGTGGCCTGATCGGCAAGGGTCACCCTCATGCCGGCCGCTTCAATGCCGGCCAGAAGGGCGTGTTCTGGATGGTTGCCGGCTTCGGCGCGGCGATGGCCGTCACCGGCCTGATGATGCTATTCCCGTTCGCGCTCACCGACATCAACGGAATGCAGGTGATGCAGGTGATCCACTCGGTGATCGGCATCGTCTTCATCGCCGGCATCCTCGCCCACATCTATATCGGCACGCTCGGCATGGAGGGCGCCTACGACGCCATGGGCAGCGGCAAGGTCGATCTCGCCTGGGCGCGCGCGCACCACGACCTCTGGGTCGAGCAGGAGCAGGCGCGCACCGGCAGCGGCCCGCAGCTCAAGGGCCATCCGGCTCCCGCGGAGTAAAGACAAAGGCGACCGGCGGCGTTTGCCGGTTGCCGTCTCTGGGCAACATTACCTGCGCTGACCGAGGCCCCAGGCCTCAAAGGACGCCACGACCATGAAAGCCTTCATCGCCGCCATCATCGCCGCAATCGCCCTCGGGGTGCTGGCGATGTTTGCGCTCACGAGCAACCAAAAGTTCGCCTATCAGGCCTTCGCCACCTCTGGCGCCCGCGTCTCTGAGCCCGGTACCAACCTCGTCGGACCGCGCTGGAACGGCGACCCGGCTCCGGACGAGTACGGCTCCGAGGCGGAACCGCACGGCAAGGCCGAGGGAACGGCCTCCCATCCGAAGCGCTCCTGAGCGTGAACCGACACGAAGAGCGGACAATCGACGGAGTGACCCGATGAAGCCCTCGTCCTTCACCCGCCATCTGGCCGGCGGCCTCGCGGCATCCGCGCTCCTCATCGGCGCAGCCGCGGCGCAGGACGCGGCGCAGAACCCGGCTCCGGCCGCTGCCCCTCAAGTCGCTGCGGGCAAGCCGGCCAATCTCTGCCAGGAACTGGTTGCCTTCGTGAAGCAGCCGGAGCCCGCCAACAAGGCGGCCACGACACCCCCGCAACAGGCCACTGCGGTCTCGAACCCCTCCGGCAAGACCGAGGGCGGCAAGCCTTCGGATGGCGGCGAGCCTCAGAAGTCTTCGGGCCTCAGCGGCGCCGTCAGCGAGACCGGCAATGGTCCCGCGCCAGGCAAGCAGACCAACAATCCGTCCGCCAATCCCTCCGGTAACCCTGCCACGAATCCGCATGCCAAGGCGAATGCCGAGGCGAAGAATCCCCCTCCTCCGGCGACGCCCGCTCCGGCTCCGAAGCCCGACCCGGCGACCATCGAGAAAATCGAGGCCGCGGCCAGCGCCAACGATCTCGCCGCCTGCCGGGAGGCGGCGCGCTCCATGCGGACCGCAGGCGTCGTCATGCCGCCGCCACTGCTCGCGCTCTCGGCGCTCGATTTGAAGTTCTTCCAGCAGTAACGCGAATAGACGGCGGAGCCTTTCGGCTCCGTCCCTCCCTCATCATACGGCACCCGCTTGACGGCTTCGGTGTCTCCCCTTGTCATTGCGCGGCGAAGCCGTGGCAAACCAGGACTCCGCATACTCCGGAGGTCTCGCGGGGTGGATCGCTTCGGCTCCGCCTCGCGATGACGGAGCGTGGCCGCATCCGGAGCGCCCAGCGAAATGGCGGCCCTCAAGCGGCGCCCGGAAGCGGTGCCGCCGGTCTTGCGGCAACGGCCGGCTTGGCCGCGCCGCGGATTAGCGCGATCACCAGAGCCGCGATCGTCAGCAGATCACAGGTCAGGCCGAAAACAGAGCCGACCAGCAGGTTGTGGAGCACCCAGCACGAGGACGCGCCGAGGAAGACGCGGCGCATGGTCTGCGCATCGCCCTGAAGCCGCGCCGTCGTCGCGAGCAGCGATCCGAGGCCGGCGCAGGCCGAGGGCCAGCCGTTCCAGGTGGCGAGCGTCAGGCAGAGCGCGACGAGGCTGCTCGCCACGAACAGCGGAGCGACCCAGGGCGCGCGGAAGTCCGGGCCGATCCACCGGGCCGCCACCACGCTCTGCATCACCGAAACCAGGCACATCGCCGTGCCGGTTTGCGCGCCGAGCCGCAGGAAGTGCAGCGCGAAGCAGGCCGAGCAGGCCGCCGAGGTGAGCAGGATCAGACTTCGCCGCGGCATCATCCCGCCGACGAAGCCGAGGCAGAGCCCCAGGCTTCCAAACAGGTCGAGGTGTTCACGCGCGGCATTCCACGCGAGGGGGGCGAAATCTACGGGGGACATGATGGGGGACTCGAACGACGCGTCCGTTATTCGTTTCGGCGATCGTTCCGTTGAGGCTTGTTCTTGCTTCTTGCTTCGCGGCGCGGTGAAAGCTTGGCGAAAGCAGTGCCGACCGAGCGTGGAACGGAGCCGGTCTTGGCCAATGCGCTATTCGTGCATGGTAAGCGGATCGTTAACGGGACGGAGCCCGTTCCAGAGCGTGGCCCTGCTGCCTCACCTCTGAAGCATCATCCTCTGCAGCCCGCGATGAGAATGAACGTTCATTGACATGAGAATGAACGTTCACTATCAACTCCGGGCAGCGTTGGAGTCGGGCCATGGGCATGGTTTTCGGAGATCGGGCGTCTTCCCCTCACGGGCTCGGTGGCGATCTCGCCGTGTCGCAGGAAGGCTTTAGCCCGCTGCGGCTCCTCCGGGCGGTCTGCACGCCCGCCAATCTGCTCGTCTGCGCCGTCGTGGCCTTCGGCTGGTTCGCGCTGATTGGCTGGACCGGTGCCGGGCCGGACGGCTGGCAGGCTCGGCTTTGCGCCGATCTCGACCTTCAGCCGCGGGCCTGCGCCGCCGTTCGACTGAACGTCGATGCGGATCGCACCGCTTCGCTCGGCACCGTAGGAACCTCATCATGAGTGCAGCGGCCGGCGCCGTCATCGACGCCCGCAACGGACAGGCGGCCCGGCGCGAGCATATCCTCGATGCGGCCGAGGCCTGCTTCGTCCGCAACGGGTTTCACCGTACCACGATGCAGGATCTCGCCCGCGAGGCTTCGATGAGTCCGGGCAATATCTATCGCTACTTCGATTCCAAGGAGGCGGTCGTCCTCGGACTGGCCGAGCGCGACCGCGAGCGCGGCGCCGTCCTTGTGGAGGCGATGGAGCGGTCGGGCGACAAGCGCGCCGCGCTGATGGGCGTGCTCGCCCGCTTCTTCCTCGACATCACCCGCGAGGCGGCGATCCTGCGCCTTGACGTCTGGGCGGAATCGACCCGCAACCCTGCCATCGGAACGATGGTCGAGCGCGGCGACGAGGACGGCCGCCTCTGGCTCATCGAGATGTTCGACGCGATCAAGACCTCGCCGGATTGCGATCCGGTCGCCCTGTTCGACGCGGTGGCACCGTTGATGAAGGGCATCATCGTCAGTCGCGCGCTCAGTGCCGACTACGATGCCGGCCCCGCCGTGACCCAGCTCCAGGCCGCGATCGATGCGGGCCTGTCCGGCATGCTTCCCCTCCCCCGCTCCGAGCAGGAGACCGGCCGATGAGAGCCGTCCGGCACCTCACCCTCCCCGCCCTCCTGCTCGCCGCCTCGGCGCTGGTGCCGGCGCGAGCGGAGACCGCGCCACCGCCCGCACAGACCGCACCGGCGCCCGTCGTCAGCGTGGTCGAGGCCGAGCGGCGCGAGATCGTCGAGAGCGTCGTCGTCACCGGGACGCTGGTGCCCCGCGACGAGATCCTGGTGACGCCGGAGATCGACGGCTATCGCCTCGTCGAGCTGCTGACTGAGGAGGGCATGCGCGTCGAGAAGGGTCAGGTGCTCGCCCGCCTCAACCGCGACCTGATCGACCGCCAACTCGCCCAGCAGAACGCGCTGATCGACAAGGTGTCGGCCGCCGTGCCTCAGGCCCAGAGCAGCATCGAGCAGGCGGAGGCCGCCGAACTCGAAGCGCGCCTCGCCTATGATCGCGCCAAGCAGCTGGTCCAGACCGGCATCACCACCGCGGCTGTCATGGAGAATCGCACCGCCGCCCTGCGGCAGGCGGAGGGTAAACTTGCCTTCGCCCGTAACGGCCTCGCCATGGCCAAGGCCGAGCTGGCGCAGGCCAAGGCCGTGCGCGACGAACTCGAATTGCGGCTCGCCCGCACCGAGATCCGCGCGCCGGAAGCCGGCATCGTCAGCCGCCGCACGGCGCGGGTCGGCATGGCGACCTCTTCGTCGGCTGAGCCGCTGTTCCGGCTGATCGCCCGCGGCGAGATCGAGCTGGAGGCTGAGGTCATTGAGACCAAGCTGCCGCTGCTGCGCGAGGGCGCCCCCGCCTTCATCGAGATCGGCGACGGCGAGCGCGTTTCGGGCAGCGTCCGCGCGGTCTACCCGGAAGTCGAGAAGGCCAGCCGCCTCGGCAAGGTCCGGGTGCGCCTCGATCCCGATCCGCGCCTGCGCATCGGCACCTTCGCCCGCGGCGCCGTCGAACTTGCCCGCACCCGCGGCGTCACGGTGCCCCAGGCTTCCGTCCTCTACGGCGGCGGCAAGCGCAGCTCTGTCCTCGTCGTCGCCGACGACCGGGTCGAGTCCCGCGAGGTCCGCACCGGCCTGTCGGACGAGGACGACATCGAGATCCGCTCCGGTCTGACCGAGGGCGAGCGGGTCGTGGCCCGTGCCGGCAGCTTCCTTCGCGACGGCGACCGCGTCCGTCCGGTTCCCCTCGCCCGGCAGGGCCAGACACCGGCCGCAATCTCCGCCGCGCCCTCGCCGCGAGCCACCGCCGACGCCGGCGCGCGCTGAGGCATCATACCAAATCCGGTTGATCCCTTCGGGATTGCGGATTTGGCTGTCGCTCAAGCGCCGCGCGGGCTTGCCGATCCGATCCCCGCTTTGATCAAGCGGTGACTGAATCACTCCCTCGGCCCCCTCGATTATCCTTCTAACCGGTTGCCCCGATGCGCTTGAACATCTCCGCCTGGGCGATCCGCAATCCGATCGCACCCCTCGTCCTGTTCCTCGTGCTGATGGTGCTCGGCCTCGTCAGCTTCCAGGGACTTGCGGTCACCCGCATGCCGAATGTGGACGTGCCGATCGTCTCGGTGGCGATCACGCAGAGCGGTGCCGCCCCGTCCGAGCTTCAGACCCAGGTAACGAAATGGGTCGAGGACTCGATCGCGGGCGTGCGCGGCGTCAAGCACATCACCTCGGCGATCACGGAAGGCTCCTCCGTCACCACGGTTGAGTTCCGGCTTGAGGTGAACACCGACCGGGCCGTCAACGACGTCAAGGATGCGATCTCGAAGATCCGCATCAACCTGCCCCGCACCATCGACGAGCCGGTCATCCAGCGCGTCGAGATCACCGGCCTGCCGATCCTGATCTACGGCGTGAAGTCGCCCGCGATGACGCCGGCCGACCTGTCGTGGTTCGTCGAGGACAAGGTCGCCCGCACTTTGCAGGGCGTGAAGGGCGTCGGCGGCGTCGAGCGTGTCGGCGGTGTCGCCCGCGAGATCCGCATCACGCCCCTGCCCGACCGGCTGCTGGCGCTCGGCATCACCGCGGCCGACGTCAACCGCCAAGTGCGCGTCACCTCCGCCGATCTGGCCGGCGGGCGCGGCGAGGTCGGCGGACGCGAGCAGTCGATCCGGACGCTGGCCGCCTCGCGCACCATCCGCGACCTGAAAGCCACCTCGATCGTCCTGCCCGGCGGGCGCAAGGTGCGCCTCGACGACCTCGCCACGGTCGAGGATTCGATCGAGGAGCCGCGCACCTTCGCTCGCTTCAACGGCGAGTCCGTCGTCGCCTTCTCGGTCTCCCGCGGCTCGGGCGCGAGCGATGCCGAGGTCGCGGCGGGCGTCGAGAAGAAGATCGCCGAGTTCGCCCAGAACTATCCCGACATCCAGTTCCAAGAGATCGACTCCTCGGTCGCGGCGACGCGGGGCAGCTACGCCTCGGCGATGCACACGCTGATGGAGGGCGCCGCGCTCGCCGTCATCGTCGTGTTCTTCTTCCTGCGCGATTGGCGTGCCACGCTGATCGCGGCGGTGGCGCTGCCGCTCTCGGTGCTGCCGACTTTCTGGGCGATGGACGCGATGGGCTTCACCCTCAACGGCATCAGCCTGCTCGCGATCACGCTCGTGACCGGTATCCTCGTCGACGACGCCATCGTCGAGATCGAGAACGTCGTGCGCCATATGCGGATGGGCAAATCGCCCTATCGTGCTTCGATCGAGGGCGCCGACGAGATCGGGCTCGCAGTCATCGCCATCACCGCGACCCTGATTGCGGTGTTCGCCCCGGTCTCGTTCATGGGCGGCATTGCCGGGCGCTACTTCATCCAGTTCGGCCTGACCATCGCCGTCTCCGTGTTCATGTCGCTGCTGGTGGCCCGCCTCATCACGCCGCTGCTCGCCGCCTACTTCCTGCGCGACCACGGCCACGCTGAGGAGCGGGAGGGTCCGATCATGCGCGCCTATACCCGCCTCGTCGGCTGGTCGGTGCGCCACAAGTGGATCACCCTGATGGCGGGGCTGGCACTGTTTGCCGGCTCGATCGTCTCGACCAAGCTCCTGCCCTCGGGCTTCATTCCGAAGCAGGACAACGCCCGCACCCTGTTCATGATCGAGCTGGCGCCGGGCGCCCGCCTGCCCGACACCATCGCAGTGGCCGACCGCGTGGTCGCGCGCATCCGCGCCCTGCCCGAGGTCACCTCGGTCTTCGTCGATGGCGGGCGACAGGCCGGCGGCAAGAAGGAGACGCGGCTCGCCACGCTGATCGTGAACCTGAGCCCGAAGAGCGAGCGCGCGAAGCGGCAATGGACCATCGAGTCCGAGATCGCCGGACTGCTGGCGCAGGAGCCCGACATCCGCTCCTGGACCCTGCGCGACAGCGGCCAGCGCGACCTCGCCCTCGTCGTCAGCGGCCCTGACGTGGACGTGGTGACGGACGTCGCCGCCCGGCTCCAGCGCGACATGGCGGCGATTCCGCACCTCGTCTCGGTGATGTCGACGGCGCCCCTGAACCGCACCGAGGTGCGCATCCGCCCGAAAGAAGGCGCGGCGGCCGATCTCGGCGTCTCGACCGACGTCATCGCCGAAACCGTACGCGTCGGCACCATCGGCGACATCGGCATCAACCTCGCCAAGTTCAACGCCAAGGACCGGCAGGTACCGATCCGGGTCCAGCTCCCGGAGAGCGCCCGCGGCGCGGTGGCGCGGCTCGAGAACCTCAAGGTGCCGGCCAAGAACGGCACGGCGGTGCCGCTCGCGGCGGTGGCTGACATCGAACTCGACCAGGGCCCCGGCGCGATCGAGCGCTACGATCGCGCCGTGCGCGTGGCGGTCGAGGCCAATATGGAAGGCTCCGACGCGCTCGGCTCGCTGATCGAGCAGGCGCTCGCCACGCCGACGGCGAGGAACCTGCCGCCGGGCGTCACCATTAAGCAGACCGGCGACGCCGAGATCATGCAGGAGGTGTTCTCCGGCTTCCTTCTGGCGATGGGCGCCGGCATCATGATGGTCTACGCCGTGCTGGTGCTGCTGTTCGGCTCATTCCTGCAGCCGCTCACCATCCTGTTCTCGCTGCCGCTCTCCATCGGCGGCGCCATCCTCGGCCTGCTGATCTGCCAGATGCCGATCTCGATGCCGGTCGTCATCGGCATCCTGATGCTGATGGGTCTGGTGACGAAGAACGCGATCATGCTCGTGGACTTCGCGGTCGAGGAGATGCGCTCCGGGGTCGATCGTGTCACGGCCATCGTCGATGCCGGGCGCAAGCGGGCGCGGCCCATCGTGATGACCACCATCGCCATGGCCGCCGGCATGGTGCCCTCGGCGCTGGCGCTCGGCATCGGTGGCGAGTTCCGTGCGCCGATGGCGGTGGCGGTGATCGCCGGACTAATCGTCTCGACGCTGCTCTCGCTGGTCTTCGTGCCGGCGGTGTTCCTGCTGATGGACAGCCTCGGCAACGGGATCGGGCGCGGGCTCGGCCGCTTCGTCGGACCCCGCGACGAGCCGGAGGACGGCCCCGTCCCGGTTGCCGCGACGCACCGCTAGCGCGGCAGCCCGATCCTCATCGCGCCCAATCGTGAGGCGCCTCGCCATCGCACCGCTCCCCTGAGCGCGCGATGACCGGCCGGCCCGTGCACCGCCCCCTTGCACGAGCCGGCCGGTCGTCTTTCGAGGATGACCCCGTCGGGCGTCCTCACACCCTTTCCGGTTGGTCACTTCGGGATTTGTCTCATCTCCGTCATCGCGAGCGAATGCGATCAAGCCGCGGTCGCATCAGATGTCCCGGCCCTGATAAATCTCAGGGGCGTCGATGCGCGGACTCCGAGCCCGCCGGAGGAGGCGTCCGTCGATCGCCGCGAGGCCGCAGCCGATGAGGACCATCCCGGCATAGTGAAGCATCTCCAGGCGCTCATCCAGCACGAATGCGCCGAGCAGGATGGCGGAAACCGGGATCAGGAAGGTGACGAGCAGAAGATTCGTGGCTCCGGCGCTCGCCAGAAGGCGAAAGTACAGAAGGTAGGCCAAAGCGGTCGACAGGATCGCGATGCCGACCACGGCGGCCCAGACCGACGCGCTCGGCATCGCCAGCGTCCACGGCCGGTCCACCACCAGCGCGACGGGCAGGAGCAGGAGCGTGGACGCCGTGACCTGTCCCGCGGCGGTCGCGAGCGGCGGCACCCCGAGACGGCGGAAGCGTCGTCCGAACACCCCGGCGCAGGCATAGGACAGAGCCGCGGCGAGCACCGCGATCTGTGACGCGAGGTGACTCTCCGTCCCGGAGATAGCGGAGGATCCGACCATCACGACGACACCGGCGAAACCGATCAGCATGCCCGCGAACTTGCTGACGGTCATGCGCTCATCGGTCGTGAACCAGTGGGCGACGAGGACGGTGAAGAGCGGGCTCGTCGCGTTGAGAATCGCCGCTAGGCCGGAAGCAATCTGCGTCTGACCCCAGACGATGAGGAGGAACGGCACGACGTTGTTGAGCAGACCCATGCCAACGAATGCACCCCAGACCGCGCGACCGCGCGGTCGATCGAGGCCGGCCAGCGGCAGGACGAGGTTGAGGATCAGCGCCGCGATCCCGACGCGCAGGACGACGAGTGTCAGGGGCGGCAGAGCGGAGAGAGCCACGCCGGTGAAGAAGAACGATCCACCCCAGAGCACGGATAGGGCGAGCAGCATCGCCCATTGAGTGGCGGACATCGGACGGTTGACGGCGGGCGACATCGAGGACTCCGGCAGGTGTAGTCACGCCCTGCCTACGGCGTCCCCCGGATGAGCCGCCTCCCGATTCCTGCTCTCGAATCCCGTTCTAAGGCCGATGGGCCGCGATCCTCATCGAGACCGGTCGAGCAATCCCGAGACCACCCGGGCGGTGTAGTCCACCATCGGCACGATGCGGGAATAGTTCAGCCGCGTCGGGCCGATCACGCCGACGACGCCGACGATCTTCTGCGCGCCGTCGCGGAAGGGGGCGGCGATCATCGACGAGCCGGAGAGCGAGAACAGCTTGTTCTCCGAGCCGATGAAGATGCGCACGCCGTCACCTTGCTCGGCCCGCGCCAGCAGCTCGATCACGTCCTTCTGCGTCTCCAGGTCGTTGAACAGCAGGCGGATGCGCTCCAGGTCCTCGGCCGCGCGCAGATCATCCAGGAGGTTGGCTTGGCCCCGCACGATGAGCTGGCGCGCCTCGGAGGGGCCGACCGTGGTGGCGAGCCCGGCATCGACCAGCCGCTCGGTCAGCGCGTCGAGTTCCCGCTTCATCGCCGTACGGCCAGCCTCAATGTCGGCGCGCAGGGCGTCCAACGTGCGGCCGCGCAGACGAGCGTTGAGGAAGTTCGACGCCTCCTGCAGCGCGCCCGCCGGGAGACCGGGTGGCAGATCGACCAGCCGGTTCTCCACGGTGCCGTCGATCGAGACCAGCACCACCAGCGCCCGGTCGGCGTCGAGGCGGACGAACTCGACATGCTTGAGCCCGGCATCGACCTTGGTGGTCAGCACCACGCCCGCCCCCCGCGAGATCCCCGACAGCAGCGAGGAGGCCTCGGCGAGCGCCGAATCGAAGGTGTGGCGCGAGGCCGCTGCCTGCATCTGCGCCTCGATCCGCGCCTTCTCGGCGAGATCGACATCGCCGATCTCCATCATCGCATCCACGAAGAAGCGCAGGCCGAGTTCCGTCGGCAGGCGGCCGGCGGAGGTGTGGGGCGCGAAGATGAGCCCCGAATGCTCCAGATCCGCCATGACGTTGCGGATCGAGGCCGGGGACAGGCTCATCGGCAGGATCCGCGCGAGGTTGCGCGATCCCACCGGCTCGCCGGTGGTCACGTAGCTCTCGACGATCTGCCGGAAGATTTCGCGGGCGCGCTCGTTGAGGGCGGAGAGCGCTTGGGGCTGCGGTTGCACGATCGGCTGAACGGTTTCGACCAAGGACACGAAAAACCTGACGAATGATTGTGGGCGCTTGCGGGCCGCCGATCAATCCTCGCGCTTCGCGACACGACGGCAGGGGATACCGAACGCGTTTAGTCGGCAAACGTGACCGGACGAGGGATCATTCGGTGCTCTCAGGTCGTTTCTCGGTCAGGGCCGCGCTTTCGAGCGCGAACCCGCCTACCCGTCATTCAAGCGAAAATGGAGCTCCCGACAGTGCTTACAGGCGCACGAAAGACCATGGTCAAGGCCGCCGCCCTGGCGATCGCGGTGACCGGCCTCGGGCTCGCCTCGGCGCCCCGCGCCGCACAGGCCGCTCCGCTCCCGATTCAGACCGAGGCGGCCACGGCAGGGGATGCCATCGAGCAGGTGCAGTACCGCCCGCACCGCCACTACCGCCGGCATTATCACCACCGCCGCCACATGCACCGCCACCACCGCTTCCACCATCCGCGCCATCATCACCACCGCCGCTATCACCATCACCGCCGCTGGTGACCGGCCGGCAGGGCTGAGCATGGAGGGGCTGCCGTCGCGAGACGGCAGCCCTTTTCGCTTCCGAATGGACTGAGACCATCGGGCGGTTGCCGCGACGGCCGCCAGCGCCTAAGAGGCCGGGCTTCGAATTTCGACACGGAGCTGAACGGATGCGTCCCTCGAAGCGCGCGGCGGACGCGATGCGCGACGTCACGCTGGAGCGGGCGGTCGCCCGCTACGCGGAAGGTTCCTGCCTCGTCACCTTCGGCAACACCCGTGTGCTCTGCACCGCCTCTCTGGAAGAGCGCGGCCCGCCCTGGCTGCGCGGCTCCGGCAAGGGGTGGGTCACGGCGGAATACGCCATGCTGCCCCGCGCCACCCACGAGCGGACCCGCCGCGAGGTCAATTCCGGCAAGCCGTCGGGCCGCACGCAGGAGATCCAGCGGCTGATCGGCCGCTCGCTTCGGGCCGTCACCAACCTGCCCGCGCTCGGCGAGCGCCAGATCACCATCGATTGCGACGTGATCCAGGCCGATGGCGGCACCCGCACCGCCTCGATCACCGGCGCCTGGGTGGCGCTGCACGATTGCCTGGCCTGGATGCGTGCCCGCTCGATCATCTCGGTCGATCCTCTGAAGGACCACGTCGCGGCGGTCTCCTGCGGTATCTACAAGGGCCAGCCGGTGCTCGACCTCGACTATGCCGAGGATTCGGCCGCCGAGACGGACGCGAACTTCGTCGTTACCGGAAAGGGCGGCATCGTCGAGGTGCAGGGCACCGCCGAGATGGAGCCGTTCACGGACGAGCAATTCCTCGAATTGCTGCGGCTCGCCAAGGGCGGGGTGGCGCAACTCGTCGAGCTGCAGCGGAAGGCCATCGCGTGAGTGGGCATCGCATCCTCTCCGGCAAGGTCGTCATCGCGACCCACAATGCCGGCAAGCTCGTGGAGATGCGCGAGTTGCTAGCCCCGTTCGGCGTCGAGGCGGTCTCGGCCGGCGAACTCGGGCTGTCCGAGCCCGACGAGACCGGAACGATGTTCGCCGAGAACGCGGCGATCAAGGCGCACGCCGCCGCCAAGGCCTCAGGGCTGCCGGCCTTCGCAGACGATTCCGGGCTCTGCGTCAACGCGCTCGACGGGGCGCCGGGCCTGTTCTCCGCCCGCTGGGCCGGCCCGAACAAGGACTTCAACGGCGCCATGGCGCGGATCGCCGACGAGCTCGACCGGCGCGGCGCGAGCGACCGGCGCGCCCACTTCGTCTCCGCCCTCGTCCTCGCTTGGCCGGACGGGCATACCGAGCTGTTCGAGGGCCGCGTCTTCGGCGACCTCGTCGCGCCGCGCGGCGCGCTCGGCTTCGGCTACGATCCGATGTTCCGCCCGGAGGGCATGGATCGGACCTTCGGCGAGATCTCGTCCGAGGAGAAGCACGGCGTCGATTGGCAGAGCGGCAACGCGCTGTCGCACCGGGCGCGGGCGTTCGTCCTGCTGGCGAAGGCGTGTCTGCGCCGGCCGGGTTGAGCTTTCGCACGCGGTCCAACGTGCTTACATCCGGCTGATAGGACGAAGTGCGCGCCGGTCGCACGGCGCCGATCCCACTTGCACCCTCATCCGGAGGTGCCGCGAAGCGGCCTCGAAGGATCCTCCAGTCTTCGCGCGATCCCTGGAGGATCCTTCGAAGCTTCACTCCCGCTTCGCACCTCGGGATGAGGGCAGCGGATCAGACGGCCGCACCGCCCGAGCGGCTCGATCACACAAGACAGGCCGATGCTCCCCGCGACACCGCCCGACCATCCGACCCGCGATGCGGGGTTCGGGATCTACCTTCACTGGCCGTTCTGCGCCGCGAAGTGCCCCTATTGCGACTTCAACAGCCATGTCCGCCATGCCGGCGTGGATCAGCCGCGCTATCTCGCCGCCTTCCGCCGCGAGATCGCCCACGCCGCAGCGCTGGCCCCGGGGCGGACCGTCACCAGCATCTTTCTCGGCGGCGGCACGCCCTCGCTGATGGCGCCGGAAACGGTGGCCGGCCTGCTCGACGCCGTGGCCGGCGCCTGGGCGATCGCGCCGGATGCCGAGGTGACGCTGGAGGCCAACCCCACCAGCGTCGAGGCGACGCGCTTTCGCGGCTACCGATCGGCTGGCGTCAACCGCGTGTCGCTCGGCGTCCAGGCGCTCGATGACGGCGACCTCAAGCGGCTCGGGCGGCTGCACAGCGTGGCGGAGGCGATGGCGGCGGTGCGCACCGCCGCGGCGCATTTCGAGCGCTTCTCCTTCGACCTGATCTACGCCCGGCCCGAACAGACGCCGGATGCCTGGGCCGCCGAGTTGCGGCGGGCGATCGATCACGCCGCCGAGCACCTCTCGCTCTACCAGCTCACGATCGAGCCCGGCACGCCGTTCTTCGGCCTCGCCCAGGCCGGCCGCCTCGTGCCGCCCGACGACGACATCTCCCGCGCCCTCTACGACGTGACACAGGAGATCTGCGAGGCCGCGGGTCTGCCCGCCTACGAGATCTCGAACCACGCCCGCTCCGGCGCGCAATCGCGCCACAACCTGCTCTACTGGCGCTACGGCGAATATGCCGGGATCGGCCCCGGCGCCCACGGCCGCCTCGTCCTGCCGCAGGGCCGCACCGGCACGCTGACCGAGAAGGCGCCGGAAGGCTGGCTCGCCCACGTCGAGCGCGAGGGCCACGGCATCGTCGAGACGGAAGCGCTGTCCGCCGAGGACCAGGGCGACGAGTTCCTGATGATGGGCCTGCGCCTCGCCGAGGGCATCGACCCCGCCCGCTACGCGGCGCTGAAGGGCCGGCCGCTCGAGGCCGGGCGCCTCGACGCGCTGGTGGCGGACGGCCTCGTCGCGCGACGCGCCGACGGCCGCATCGCCGCGACCGCCCGCGGCGCGCCGGTGCTCAACGCGGTGGTGGCAGAGCTGGCGGGCTGATCCTGACTCTTCGGCGGATGCCGTTCGTGCTAGACCGAACGCATCGTCCCGGAAGGTAGTCACCGGCTTTCGGAACATGACGACGCTCTCGATCGAGGAGGATCTTCATGGTCGATATCTTGGATCGTGCCATGGAAGCCCTGCGTCGGATGCCGGCAGGCGAGCGGGAGAGTCTGGCGCAAGCCATTCTCACGGTTGCAGATAACGAGATCCCGCTCGACGTCGACCCGGAGCATCTTCCAGCCGTCCTGGAAGGGCTCGCGCAAATCGAACGCGGTGCCTACAGCGAGGGTGAACCCGAAGGTCTCGTCGCCGCCGCGTTTCGACGCAGCGTCCCGTGAAACTACGCCTCTCTGCACGGGCGACTGACGATCTCGAAGGGATCGCGGCCTATCTGGAAGCGCGCGATCCGCAGGCCTCCCGCCGCGTCGAGCAGCAACTCGCCGCAGCTCTGCGTGGGCTCCTAAATCATCCGAGAGCCGGGCGACCTGTGGGTCGCGGGTTACGCCGTATCGCCGTCCCGCGCCTGCCCTACCTGATCTACTATCGGATCGATGAAGCCGCCGACGCGATCGGAGTCGCTACGATCCGACATGCGGCGCGACGACCGATCAATCCGATGTAAGCGACCCTTGCCGGAACCCTCAGATCCCCGACGGCCCGAGCACCTTCGGCGCCGGACTGACCAACATCGCCGCGTTGTCGCGGATCTCGTAGACCGCCAGCGTCCGCTCGCTGACGCCCTCGGACGAGAAGCGGAAGGTGCCGTCGAGGCCGGAGAAGCCCGCCGGATTGGTCAGCGTCGCATCGGCGAAGCGCTGCGAGCCGTACTGGCGCACCAAGGCGACGGTGAGCGAGACGGCATCGTAGCCGAGCGAGGCGGTGCGAGGCGGCGCCGCCCCGAACCGCGCCTGGTAGCGCTGCGCGAAGTTGGAAAAGCCCGCCATGTCGGGCGCGGCGAAACGCGCGCCCTGAAAAGCCGGCTGCGCGGTGACGCGTGGGTCGTTCCACAGGGCGAGGCCCAGCGGGCGCACGCGGGCCGGCGTGAACCCGACCTTCGTGAGCGCCGGCGCCACGGTCAGCAATCCTTCGGCGGTGTCGGGCACGAACAGCGCATCGGCCTGGGCGCCGCCGCCGGCGATCACCCGGCGCAACCGCTCCACCGCGGCGCCGGGATTGCCGGGGGGATAGCGCTCGATGCCGACGAGCCGCGCATTCCGCCGGGCGACCGCCTCGCGGAACTGCGCCTCGACGGCGTTGCCGTAGGTCGTCTCAGGGATCAGGGCAGCGAAGGAGCGGCGCCCGCCCGCGATCGCCTCGTCGACGATGCGATCCACCTCCGATTGCGGCAGGAAGCTGATGAGGTAGACGCCGCGAGCCGCCACCGCCGCATCGGTCGAGAAGGCGATGACCGGCTTGCCCGCCGCGCGCGCCGCGCTCCCCGCCGCCTGGACGCTGCCGGCAAAGAGCGGGCCCAGTACCATCTCGGCGCCCTCGGCGAAGGCCGCCTGCGCGGCTTCGCGCGCGCCGTCCGGCGTGCCACGATCATCCTTCACGAGGATCTGGAGGTTGGGCTTCTGGAAATCCTCGTAGGCCAGTTCTGCGGCGTTGCGCAGGGCGGTGCCGACGGCGGCGCCCTGACCGCTCAACGGAACGATCAGAGCGACCTTCACCGAGCCCGTGCCGATGATGGTGCCGCCTGTCACAGCCGGACCGGGCTCGCCCGCCGGCACCTGTGCGGCGGGTCGCGGCGCGTCCGGAACGCCGATGCAGCCCGCGAGGGTGAGCCCGAGGCCGAGCAGCGCCGCTCCCGCGCGAACCGCCCACCGTCCGCCGCGTCGCGTCATCGCGATCCCCTTGCCGAGCGCAATCCAGGGTCACGATGCGGAGGGGCCGGTGAAAAGTAAATGTGAGGCCGTGCCTTTCCCCGGTCTCCAAAGGCCTTCGGCCGTGGCATTGTCGCGGCGATGACACAGCGACTCGACAAGCGCCCCGAGGGAAAGCCCCGCGGCCCCGCCACCTTCACTGCCTTCGGCCTCGCCGCCGAGGCGGAATCCCTTTCGCCGGGGCTCTACGTGGTGGCCACCCCGATTGGTAACCTGCGCGACGTCTCGTTTCGCGCCCTGGCGACGCTCGCCGCCGCCGACGCGGTGCTGGCCGAGGATACTCGCGTCACCCGCACCCTGCTGATGCATTACGGGATCACGACGCCGCTCGTGTCCTATCACGAGCACTCGAACGAGGCGGTGCGCGAGCGGATGGTGATGCGCCTCAAGGCCGGCGAGACCCTGGCGCTCGTCTCCGATGCCGGCACGCCGCTGGTCTCGGATCCCGGCTTCAAGCTGGTCCAGGCGGCGATTGCCGCCGGCATCCCGGTGACGCCGATTCCCGGCCCCTCGGCGGTCATGACGGCCATCGTCGCCGCCGGCCTGCCGACCGACCGCTTCTTCTTCGAAGGGTTCCTGCCGCAGAAGTCGGGCGCCCGGCGCAACCGGCTGGAGGCGCTCGCCGCCATCCCCGGCACCCTGGTGGTGTTCGAGTCGCCGCACCGCCTCCCCGAGATGCTGGCGGATGCCGCCGCTACCCTCGGTCCCGAGCGGCCGGCGGCGGTCGCGCGCGAATTGACCAAGCTCTACGAGACGATCCGCCGCGACAGCCTCGGCGGTCTGGCCGCGATCTTCGCGGAGGAAGGACCGCCGAAGGGCGAAGTCGTGGTGGTGATCGGCGCCGCGCCCGAGGACGCCGCGGCGCGGGAGACCGACACCGGGCTCGATGCGCGGATCGAAGCGGCGCTCGCCCGCCACTCGATCAAGGATGCGGCGGCGCTCGTCGCTGACGAGACCGGCCAGCCCAAGCGGGTCGTCTATGCCCGGGCTCTGGCGCTCGCCCGCCGGTCGGACGATGAGACCTCCGCCTGATCGGGAGGCGCGCCGTCGCGCCACCTATGGCCGCGGTCTCTCGGCCGAGACGTGGGCCCTCCTGGCCTTGATGCTCAAGGGCTACCGGCCGCTCGCCCGCCGCTTCGCGGCTTCAGGCGGAGAAATCGACCTGATCGTGCGACGCGGGCGGACGGTGGCCTTCGTCGAGGTCAAGGCTCGCGCAACCTTCGATGCCGCGGCCATCGCCATCGACGCCCGCAAGCGGGCGCGCCTGTCACGGGCTGCGCGGACTTGGCTCGGGCGTCATCCGTTGCCGGCGGACACGACCCTGCGGGCGGATGCGGTGTTCGTGGCACCGCGCCGCTGGCCGCGCCACCTGGTGAACGCGTTCGAGATCGAAGGCTTGTGAAGCGCAGGCCGCGTCAGCCCTCGGCGCCGGCGATGGCCGCGGCGAGGGTGCGCTTGAGGTCGGCTTGACTGAACGGCTTCTGCACCACCGGCCGGTTGCGGAACGGCTCGCGGATGCCCGCTCCGCCGTAACCGGTCGAGAAGACGATGGGCAGGTTGCGCTCGGCGATGGCTTCGGCCACCGGGTAGATCGGTTCACCCGCCACGTTCACGTCGAGAATGGCGACGGTGAAGCTCTCATTGCGGGCCATCTCCAGAGCCGTGGCGAGCCGGGCTGCCGGCCCGACGATCTCGCAACCGAAATCGAGCAGCATATCCTCGAGAAGCATCGAGATCGCCGCCTCGTCCTCGACGACGAGCACCCGCGCGCCGGACAGACGATCCTCGTTCGAATCCACACTCACGCCGGGTCGTCTTCCCTATCGATCCGTTCCCGATCCGGAACGCTGTCTGTGGCGGACCGGTTGCGCTTCGAACGCTCCGGAGGAGGCTCTCGTTACACTTCGAAAGCGAGTGCCCCACCCGGAAAACGCTGCCCGGCACCCTGAGCCGTCGCCCGTAAAGCTGAGCGTGTCAAGCGCCGGAAAGCCTCGGCCATGCTATGCTGTTGCTCGCGATGTTATTCGGTGAAACATTTCTTTCGCGTTGTCGTAGCGAAGCGACAACCGCGAGCCGGCTCAGAGCCGGCTCAACCGTGAGTCGGCGCGGCGTCCTCGCAGCGATGTCCGGAGCCATGCTCTCAGGATACACTTATGCCGCCCCCGCTCGTCCCATCGTGATCGGCTCGAAGAGCGACACGGAAGGAGCGCTTCTTGGAAACCTCATTTCCGCTGTTCTGGAACGGCTGGGCCTCACCGTCGAGCGCCGCCTCGGGCTCGGCCCGACGCTGATCGTTCGCTCCGCATTGCTGGCTGGCGAGATCGATCTCTATCCCGAATATACCGGCAACGTCGCCTTCTTCACAGGGACGGAGACCGATCCTGTCTGGAAGTCGTCGGCGAGCGCCTACGATCGCGCCCTGCGGCTCGACGCCGCGCGGGGGCTCGTCTGGCTCGGCCGGGCACCGGCCAACAACACCTGGCTGATCGCGGTGCAGGGCCGCTTGGCCCGCGCGCACAGGCTCGCGACCATGCTGGACTTCGCGGGCGCCGTAAGGGCCGACCTGATCCGGCTCGCCGCCTCGACGGAATTCGTGGAAAGCCCCGCCGCCCTTCCCTCCTTCGAGGCCGCCTACGGCTTCACCCTGCCGCGCTCGCGCATCATCAGCCTCCCCGGCGGCGACACGGCGGTGACGGCGCGCGCCGCGGCCGAGGGAATCAGCGGGCTCAATGCCGGCATGGTCTACGGCACGGATGGCGCACTCGCGGCCCTCGACCTCGCTGTGATGAGCGATCCGAAGGGCGCGCAGATCGTCTACGAGCCGGCGCCCGTGATCCGCGCCGCGACGCTCGAACGCAACCCGGAGATCCGCCGCGCCCTCGACCGAATCTTCGCCCGCCTCGACGCCGACACCCTGCGGCGGCTCAACGCGGCGATCACGGTGGAAGGGCGCACCGCCGCCGCGGTGGCCGGCGCGTGGCTGGCCGGAGAGGCAAGCCACCCGTGATTTCCCGCTGGCTTGCCGGCCTCTGCGCCGCGGCCCTGCTCCCGGCCGCGTTGCTGCTGCTGCCCCTGCTGCACCTCGCGCCGAACCGCCTCGTGACGGGAGTTCCCATCGCTGCCGCCGAGGCCCTCGGCGCCTGGCTCTGGCCGTGTCTGTCACTCGCCGCCCTCGGGCCCGGCCTGCTCGCTGCGGCTCGCGACAAGGTCACGGCCGGCCTCGCCGGCCTTGCCTGCCTCGGCGCCCTGGCCCTGTTGCTGGCCGGACTCGGCGCCGGCGCCGCCGAGCTGACCGCTGGCAAGCCTTTCGCGACGCGGGCACGGCTCGGCTCCGGAGCCTGGACCGGAATGGTCGTGCTGGTCGCAGCGCTCGCCCTCGCCGCGCGGCGCGCTCGCCTGCCGGGCGGGGGCATTACGGCGTCCGCGGCCGTGGCGGGATTGCTGGCCTGTCTCTGGATCTCGGGCGGTCTCGACGCGCTCTCACTCGCTGTCGAGTTGCGCGCGCGGTCCGATATGCTGGGCGCGGCCCTACTCGATCACCTCGTCCTCACCCTCGGCGCGCTGGGGCTCGCAGCCAGCCTCACCGTAGCGCTCGCGCTGTGGCGGCGCGGGCGCGGTACGGTCGAACTCGCCGTCAGCGGTATCCAGGTCGTTCCGGCGGTGGCCTTGCTCGGCGGCCTGGTCGCCGTCCTCTCGGCGCTGCTCGCGGCCGTGCCTGCCTTGCGCGCCTACGGACTCTCGGCGCTCGGCGGTCTCCCCGCCCTGATCGGCATCGCCGCCTACCTGCTGCTGCCGCTTTGGCGCGGCCAGCAGGCGGCACGGCGCGCCGCGAGCCCGGCCCATCTCGCCGCGGCCGATGCCCTCGGGCTTTCCCGCCGCCAGATCCTGGCGACGATCCGCCTGCCGCTCGGCGCCCCGCTGCTCGTCGGCGGGCTGCGGGTCGCCGCGGTCCAGGCGCTCGGTCTTGCCACGCTCGGCGCCCTGGTCGGAGCGGGCGGCCTCGGCACCCTCGTGTTCGACGGCATGGCCCAGTTCGCGCCGGACCTGATCCTGCTCGGCGCACTTCCTATCATCGCGCTCTCGCTCGCCACGGAGGCGGCCCTCGGCAGTCTCGAGGCGGCCCTTCGTCGGCATTGGCCGCGATGAGGCGCCTCTCACCGGGCCTCGGGCCGCTCGTTCTCGGACTTGCGCTCGCCGCCGCAAGCCATCCGGGCGTGACCGCCCTCGTCGGCGTTGGAGGGGCGAACCGGCCGCTTGCGATCGGGCGCTTGGCGGAGCTGGTACTGAACCACCTCCTGCTCGCCGCAACCGGACTGGCCGTCGTCGCCGTTCTTGGTGTCGGGCTCGGCCTGATCGCCACGCGGGCGCGGTTCGCAGCATTCCGCGGCAGCATCGACACACTCGCCGCTTTCGCCCAGGCGGTGCCGCCAGTGGTCGTCGTCGCTTTGGCGCTGCCGGTCCTCGGCTTCGGCGGACCGCCCACCCTGCTGGCACTCGTCGCCTACGGGATCATGCCGACCCTGCGGGGCACGGTCGGCGCCCTCGATTCGGTGTCCCGCGAGGCGCGTGAATCGGCGCGAGCAATCGGCCTGACGCCGGCACAGGTGCTTGCCTATGTCGAACTCCCGCTCGCCGCGACAGGTCTGGTGGAGACCCTGCGCACGACCCTGGTCCTCGCCGTCTCGGTGACCACGGTCGGGGCGCTCGCCGGCGCCTCGACCCTCGGCACGCCGATCGTCGCCGGGCTTCAAAACCAGAACGTGGCGGCGATGCTCCAGGGCGCGCTCGCGACCGCGGCTCTGGCCTTCCTCGGCGACGGGCTGCTGCTCGCGATCGGGGGATGGATCCGAGCGGACCGCAAGCAGATCCCCGCTTGAGCGAACCTATTTGTCGAGAAACTCGACCTTGGCGCCCTTCTCGGTATGGCTCGCGAGGTCGCGCGCGTCCCAATTCGTCATGCGGATGCAGCCATGCGACTCGGTCTTGCCGACCTTCTCCGGATCCGGCGTGCCGTGGATGCCGTAGGAAGGGATCGAGAGGTCGATCCAGACGACGCCGACGGGGTTGTTCGGGCCCGGATGGATCGAGAACTTCTTCTTGGCCGTCACGCCCTCGAACCGGTATTTCGGGTTGTAGGTGTACCAGGGATCGAAGGCGACGGCCTTCACCTTCGCCGATCCGTCCGGCGCCGGCTTCTCCGAACTGCCGATCGAGGCGGGATAGTCCGCGGTCAGCTTCCCGTCCTCCCCGAAGGCGCGCACCCGCTTGGTGCGCTTGTCGACCTCGATGCGGGTGACCTTGGGCGCCACCGGCGCGCCCTCGACCTTGCCCTCCCCGAGCGGCGGCACCGCCGCGACGATCAGCGTGCCGCCCGCCTTGTCGAGGGGCACGTTCGGGTTGAGGGCGGAGAGCAGGTCGCGCTGCATGTGGAAGCGCTCGGCCAGCATCTCGCGGGTGTTGGTGTAGCGCATCGGCCCGACTTCGGCCTGGTCCTGCATCTTGGGCGGCATCCGCTCGACGAAGGGGCCTTTCACATCCTCCTCCGTGATCGTGTAGGACGTCACGACCGGGTCCTTGGCCGTTGCCTGGAGCCGGTCGAACAGCTCGCGGGTGAGCCGGTCGCCCTCGGGCAGCCCCTGCGCCGCGGCGAAGGCCTTGAGCGCGCCGCGCAGATTCTCGCCGTCGCGTCCGTCGATGGCACCGGGCGAGAAGCGGGCCCGGTCGAGCAGCACCTGCACCTTCACCAAAAGCGGGTCGGGCTTCTTCTCCGCCTCCTTCTTCGGCTTCTTCGCCGATTTGGAAGCCTTGTCCGGCTTCGCCCCGTCCTGCGGCTCCCGGAACGTCGCGTTCTCGATCGCCTCGCGGGTCAGGTCCGGTGCCTCGGTCCCGGCGGCCTGCGCGGCTGCCGACCACATGCCGAGCGCCGCCAGCGCCCCCCGCATCCACGCCCGTCCCATCGCCTGCCCGCGCTCCTCAAATCATGACGGGAAGGAAGCGATAGCCCAGCCTCGGCGTTCCCGCGGCGAAGCGCGCTTGTTCGAGAATTCGTTCGAGGGGGCCGCCTACTGGCAGAGGCGGTGGCCCGCGTTGCGCTCGCGCAGGTCGAGATGCAGGTGATTGCCGTGCGCCGCATCGCTGCCCGGCCCGAGCACCGTGCGGAAGAAACCGCAGGCGCCCATTCGCACCGAGGCCAGGAACGCCGCCTCGGGCGTGCCTTCCGTCGCCGCCGTCACCTTGAGGCTCGGGCGCTTGGCGAAACCGTAGCCCATGACGTCGATGGCGTTGGCGAAGCTGTGCTCGCTGAGCTTGGCGTCCGTGTCGTGGTTCTGCCCGCGACAGACATAGGTTCCGCCAAGGGCGAGGCTCTTCAGACTGTCGCCGAACTGCTTCTGCGCGGCGACCTGGACCTCGCTCGTCCAGCGCGCCAGCGCCTCCGCCGCCCGGCAGGTCAGGGTCGCGGCCGGCTCCAGCGCGACACCGTCGGCGAGCGCAGTGACGTTCAGCGGGCGCGGCGCGATGCACTGGCCGTTTCCGAGCGGCGCCATGGCCTCGAAGCGGGCGCCGAGCCGCTCCAGCCGACGCAGGCAGGCGGTGTCCTCGGGTGCCGACACCGTGAGGGCCAGCGCCTGCTCACCCGACAGTTCCGGCGGCCGCTCCGGCGGAAGCGGCGTCGCGGGGAGCACGACAGCCCCGTCCTTCGGAGGATCCTTCGCTTTGGAGGACGTCTCGGGTTGCGGCTCCTCCATCTTCTTTTCGGTCTCTTTGCCGGTCTCTTGGCCGACCTCCTTGCCCGCTCCGGTGGCGAGTTCGGCCGGGCGCTCGGGCGGCAGCGGCGTGACCTGCGGCTCGGGCGGCAGGAGGCCCTCCGGCCGCGCGGGCGGTTGGGGCGGCGGCAGCGGCACCGTCGCGGGCGGATTGGCCGGATCGGATCGCGCCGGGCCCGGCGGCAGGAGGAGGCCGGCAGCCAGCAGGCAGGCGACGGTGAAAGAATTCATGCCGCGTATGTCCCGCTCAATCGACCGCGCATCCCGACCTCTCATCCGCCGCCGGGGCCATGCACGGCAAGGACGCCGCCGCCACGCTCGGCCAAATCCTGCCGCAAGCCCGGATCGGCCGCGATGCCTTTGCGCGGTTCGGCCCACAAACCTATGTTCAGCGCATCGCCGCACGACATTTTCTCGAAGGTTCTTGTCCATGACCGCCGACACCGCACGCGATCTGACCGAGGGGCGGGAGCCCGGCAGCGCCACCGCGGCAGCGAACCCGTTCGACGCCTTGGAATGGTCGACCCCCTTCGGCCTGCCGGATTTCGAGGCGATCCGGCCCGAGCATTACGTGCCGGCCTTCGCGCACGCGCTGAAGGCGCATGAGGCCGAGATCGCGGCCATCGCCGGGAACCAGGCGGCACCAACCTTCGACAACACCGTCGCGGCGATGGAGCGGGCGGGCGCGGCCCTCGACCGGGTGGCCAACGTGTTCTTCAACCTGACGGGCAGCAACACCGGTCCGGAGCTGCAGGCGATCGAGCGGGCGGTCGCGCCACAGCTCGCCCGGCATTCGAGCGCCGTCACCCTCAACCCGCAGCTTTGGGACCGCCTCTCGGCGATCGATGCCGACGCGGAGGATCTGGGGGCGGAGGAGCGCCGCGTGCTCGACCGCTACCGCAGCCGGTTTCAAAGGGCCGGCGCCGGACTGGCGCCGGAGGCCAAGGCCCGCATCGCCGAGATCGCGATCCGGCTGGCCGAACTCGGTACGCAATTCGCCCAGAACGTGCTCGCCGACGAGCGCGACTTCCTCCTGCCGCTCGACGGCGCCGACGACCTTGCCGGCCTGCCCCCCTTCCTGCGCGATGCCGCCGCGGAAGCCGCCAAGGAACGGGGTTCCGAGCACAGCCACGTCATCACCCTGTCGCGCTCGCTGATCGAGCCGTTCCTGGTCTTCTCCACCCGCCGCGATCTGCGGGCGCTCGCCTACGCGGCCTGGACCCGGCGCGGCGAGACCGGCGGCACGACCGACAACCGCGCCATCATCGCCGAGATCGTGCGCCTGCGCGCCGAGCGGGCGCGGCTCCTCGGATTCGACAGCTTCGCCCACCTCAAGCTCGACGACACCATGGCCGGCTCGCCCGACGCGGCGATGGATCTGCTGCGCAACGTGTGGAAGCCGGCGCTCCAGCGCGCCGCGGAGGAGCGCGAGGGGCTTCAGGCGCTGGTGCGGGCGGAGGGTCACGGCTTCGCCCTCGAAGCGCATGACTGGCGCCATTACTCCGAAAAACTGCGGCGGGCCGAGCACGACCTCGACGAGTCCGAGATCAAGCCGTACCTGCCGCTGGAGGGCATGATCCGCGCGGCCTTCGACACCGCCTCGAAGCTGTTCGGGCTGAGCTTCGAGGAGTTGCGCGACGTGCCGCGCTATCACCCGGACGTGCGGACCTGGCTCGTGCGCGACGCCGACGGTTCGGAGGTCGGTCTGTTCCTCGGCGACTACTTCGCCCGGCCCTCGAAGCGCTCGGGCGCCTGGATGAGCGCCTTCCGCTCGCAGGAACGGCTCAACGGCGACATCAAGCCGATCATCGTCAACGTGATGAACTTCGCCCGCGCGCCGCGGGGGGAGCCGACCCTGCTCTCCTTCGACGACGCCCGCACCCTGTTCCACGAATTCGGACACGGCCTGCACGGCCTTCTTTCCGACGTGACCTATCCGCTCCTGTCCGGCACCGCGGTCTCGCGCGACTTCGTGGAACTGCCCTCGCAGCTCTACGAGCACTGGCTGCAGCAGCCGGAGGTACTCCGCGCCCATGCCCGCCACGTCGAGACCGGCGAGCCGATGCCCGACGCACTGCTCGGGCGCCTGCTGGCGGCGGCGACCTTCAACCAGGGCTTCGCCACGGTGGAGTACGCCGCCTCGGCCATCGTCGACATGACGCTCCATCTCTCCGCGGCAGGCGAGGACGGGCTCGACGTCGTCGCCTTCGAAGCGGATGCGCTGCGCCGCATCGCCATGCCGGCCGAGATCACCGCGCGGCACCGGGCGCCGCACTTCGCGCACATCTTCTCCGGCGACGGCTATGCGGCCGGCTACTACAGCTATCTCTGGTCCGAGGTACTCGACGCCGACGCCTTCGACGCGTTCCGCGAGGCCGGCGACATCTTCCACCCGGAGACGGCGCAGCGTCTGCGCCGGACGATCTACGGTGCCGGCAACCTGCGCGATCCGCGCGAAGCCTACACGGCATTCCGCGGAAGGCTGCCGAGCATCGAGCCGCTGCTGAAGAAGCGCGGACTGGCGGCATAAGCCAAGCAGTGCCCTCCCCCGCAAAAAGAGGGGTGGGCTCGGGCCGGGTCTTATCTCAACGTTGGCTCCTCATGCAGCGTTACCGAGGACATAGGCCCAGGGCGCTGGCAGACGGAACCGAGGTTCTGTTCGAGTGCATCGGCGCGGTGATAGCGCTGAAGTCCACTCGCGCCAGATCGCACTGGGGGCCCCCCAACTCATCCCGCAGCCGCCCATCTCGGCGGGTCGCATCTCCCAGGGCAATCCCGAGCGCAGCACGAGCAGAATGCCGATCAGCGCCGCCCGGTCCTTAATCGGACCACGCCCGCCCGTCGGACGGGACCGCGGCCGCGGCAGAAGCGGAGCGATCTCGCGCCAGTGATTATCGGGCATCAGGGGGCGAGCCATACTCAGAGACACCTGCACAAGCAATCCGTTCCCATTCTGTTAAACTATTCCAGGATCTCGCCCTTATCGACACCTTGTGCTTCGAGTTTGCGCACCTTGGCAAACAGCGCTCGCTCGAAGTCGTCCCGCGGCATCTCGTCGAACCACGGCATCGCCGTCGGCGAGGCGTCGAACAGGGCCGTGGCGGCGCGACCGACCGGTCCCCCACCCTTGAACAGCCATCGCCCCCACTGTCTCAGACGCGTGAGCTTCGGCGTCGCGGGCAACGAAGGCGGTGGGCGCGACCACTGCTGCGCGCCTGCTGCGGCCTCTGCCATGGTGGGGATCCGTCCGATCTGGCCCCGCGAGCGGCGCGGGGAAGCATCCTCAGGGCTCCCGGCGCAAGCTGCCGGGCACGGGATCGGTGTCCTTCGGTGCTTGGCGCGCCTGCTGGTCCTTGACGTAGACCGCCTCGCCCACCGTGTTGCGCCGGTTCATCCAGAACCGGTCGAGGTGGCGGATCACCGGCGAGCCCTCCGCCCGGACCTGCGGCGCATGCCCGATCGGCTCGGTGATGTCCCAGTGCGTGCCCGACCTTACGCCCCCCGCCGTGCCGGCCTCGTCGCCGTGCACGTGCGTCGTGCGCGAGCGCAGGACCATCGCCTTCTGCCCCGTGAACCGGACCGTGTGGGCGTAGCCGTCGAAGTGGTCGGCGTAGTCGACGATCGGGTACGGCACCGGCACAAGAACCGAGCCCCGCGGCGTCAGGCACACGTCCGCGGCCCAGGTGAGAGGGACGCGCGCTGCCGGCTCAGGTTCGTTCAGTTCCCCGCCTTCGAGGATCGGGTGTGGATCGCATTACGGCCAACAATCGCGCATCTGCCTCTTCAATCGAAGCGGCGGATCCACTTCATCGTTTCTTCGAGGCTGTCGCGCTCTTCCGGCACCTCGATGATCCCGTATTCATACCCTTCGAATCGTATCGGTTTGATGATTCGAGCAACATCCTTATAAACTTCAGGAATGCCCCCGATTCCATTGCTATCGATGATCGGTCGCTCACCCGCGCGGATCACGCATCCGCCGGAATATCTTAGCAGGCTCATCTCGGATGTAAGTTGGGCACGCACCGCGTCCTCCCCACCCAGAAGCGCAATATTGACGTCGCCCAAGAAGGTGAGCCAGTTTGAAGACCTTGGCAGTTCATAGCCCCCGTGACGCGTCTCTGACCAATAGTCCCCCATCGCGTCGTACTCGAGAGCAGGATACTTTTGCATCAGTGGATAATAATATACTTTGCCAACCATCTCACGCCCAGGCTCAGTCAGCACACCAAGTCCTCCCGATCCATGCACGACGGCAAGCCGTTCAGACCAACAACGCGCCATTTCAACAAAATTATCAAGATCATCTAGAATAAACATCGGAGGAAAATGAAATTTGATGCCGGATAAGCGGCGACCTTCATTGTTTTCATTAAAACCAAATGCGATCATTCTATACAAAGATGGATCTTCATCTTCTTTGGGGTTAAATCCAGAAACAGAACAATAAAAATCTTCATTTTTCCCTTTTCCTACTAATGTTTTGAGATGACCATCAAGGAAGTTGTAATCTATTGGTTTGTATGATCGATTGTTGCCGATCTTGTAATGTGTAATTTCATTTTTGAATGTCTCAATATATTCATTGATTGTATCTTTCATCGCTTGTCGCTTGCCGGATGAGCTGCCATCAATAAAATACAAAGATAGTATCCCACCAACTCGAGAAACAATTTTTCGCATCTTGGGCGAGCGAAGAAGCAATTGCGTTTCAATTTTTTTTGGATCGCGCTGAGACTGCCACATGACATATTCAGGAATTTCAATCATGATTCACGTCCTTATTGCTTCCTGTCACATTCGCAATCCTCTGCAACATCTATTTCTCTAAGCTTTACAGCCTTTCGTCCCGGGCGGCTCTGATCTTTAGCAATATCTTTATAGGATCCCTGCTCTTGAGCCGCGGTTTTGCCATCGACACCCCCCTCTTTCCTAGGGAACTTCATTTCCCAAAGCTCAAATAGGGCGCCGCCTTGCCACCACGACACGTCCGGCCGCGGCGCATCGGGCACCACTGGAGCTGTTGAGGGCATACCGGGAAGAACGGCGACATCCGCCAGCAGGTGCTGGCCCAGGCCGCCCGCGGCGTCGGCGTCCGGCAGGGCTTCGCCGAGGAGACCGCCCGGCTCAACGCGGAGCTCGACGGCGCCTACGGGGCCGAACTCGACCGCCGCTACGATTTCGCGCCGCTGATGATCGACCGCACCCTGGTGCCGCCGGTGATCACCGAGATCAACAAGCTCGCCGAGCGGGCGGGCGACCGCCGACTCTACCTGACGCTCGGGGCCTTCGAGATCGTCCGCCCGGCCCGCCTCGCGCTCAGGCCGCCGAACTGGCGCGACTACCTCTACAGCACCCGCGTACCGCCGGCTTCCTCGAGCCCGGTCGCCGAAATCCGGCCGGAGGACACATCCGAGGAAGGCGTTTGGGGCGTCGCGCTTGAATCAGGGCTCGCAGTCGGGATCGCCGAGGCCCGCGCCAGTTTTACGACCAACTTCAACCGGCTCGACCGGGACTTCGCCGGTATGAACCGCTACCACGATCTCGCCCGGAGCGGTGCGGTGAGCCTGCCGGTGGTCGCGCGCACCGCCCGCGGCGTCCGCGTCGCGTCCGGTGGCGAGCGTGCCTTCGTCGGCGAGCGGACGATCAGCCTGATAGTCAGCCCGACGTTTCGGGCGGCACCGCCGGCCGCCTTCCGGTGAGCGGCCGGAGCGGCGGCCTCACACGCCGCACATGCCTCGCGGGCCTCGGTCTCGTCTTGGGGCTCGACCAGGCCGTGGCGGGGGCTTCCGAGCCGTTGCGGGATGCACCCGCTGGCCGTGACCGCCTCTGGCTGATGCGGCCGGACGGCACGGAGGTATCGAGCCGCTTCCGCACTGCGGAGGGCTACGACCGGCCGCAGATGCTCCTCCTGTCGTGGTTCATGCGCGACATCCACGACGACGACCGCGCGGTCTGGATGGAGCCGCGCCTGTTCGACATCCTGGCCGGCGTTCAGGCGAGCATGTCGGCGGTGCACGGTTCCGCGCTTCCCCTGGTGGTGACGAGCGGCTACCGCACGCCCCGGCATAACGCAGCCCTGGAGAACGCCGCCCGCACGTCGATGCACCTCTACGGCTACGCGGCAGACGTGCAGGTGCGGGGCTACCCGCCGCGCGCGGTCGCACTCGCCGCCTCATTCTTCTCCGAGGGCGGCATCGGTCTCTACGACACCTTCACCCATCTCGATGTGTGGCAGCGCCGGCGCTGGTCGAGCGGCCGGCCGGATTTCGTCCGTGAGCCTGGGACAGCTGGCCAATAAGATCGGCATGCAGGACGCCGCCGCCCCGAAAGGTGATTGCCGGCTTTCGAAAGAAGACGATGGATAAACAGCGAGATAAAGCTTCGCCCCGGATCCGATATACAGGACGAAGCTCTATCGCCGCCACCAACCGCACCAGCCATGCGTTCGGGCGGCCCAGCGGATCTGCCCGCTCCAGAAAGCAGGCGGCCTCATCCAGGCCCGCCTGCAGCACCCTATCCTTCAGGCGCGCCTCCTGACGCGCCCGATGTCGATCCATCCACATCGGCTCGCCAGCCTGCCTCGCCAAGCGGAATTTGTGCTTGCACGCGAGACAGATGGGAGCGGACAGTAGAGGACCGAAGACAGGCTCTTAGAAGAGGCCGTCGATCTGCCCGTTGGCGTCCAGCCGGATGTTGTCCGCCGCCGGCACCTTGGGCAGGCCCGGCATGGTCATGATCTCACCGCAGATCACCACGACGAAGCCGGCGCCCGCCGAGAGGCGCACGTCGCGCACCGAGACGAGGTGGCCAGAGGGCGCGCCCATCAGGGTCGGATCGGTCGAGAACGAGTACTGCGTCTTGGCCATGCAGATCGGCAGCCCGCCGTAGCCATCCTTCTCGAAGCCGGCGAGCTTGGTGGCGGCCTTCGACTCGATCTGGATGTCGGCCGCGCCGTAGAGCTTGGTCGCAATCGCCTTGATCTTGTCGGTGAGCTTGGTCTCGGTCTCGTAGGCGAAGGTCAGCGGCTGCTGCTCGCCCTCGGCGAGCTTCACCACGGCCTGCGCCAGCGCCTCGGCGCCGGCGCCGCCCTCCGCCCAGTGCTTGCAGGTGATCGCCTCGACCTGAAGACGGTCGCGGCAGAGTTCCTTCAGCCGGGCATGTTCGGCATCCGTGTCCTGGAAGAAGTGGTTCACGCCCACCACCACCGGCAGGCCGAAGGCCCGCACGTTCTTCACGTGGCGTTCGAGGTTGGCGAAGCCCTTCTCCAGCGCATCCAGGTTCTCGCCCGCGAGATCCTTCTTGTTGACGCCGCCATGCATCTTCAGGGCGCGGACGGTCGCGACGATCACCACCGCCGAGGGCTTGAGGCCGGTCTGGCGGCACTTGATGTCGATGAACTTCTCCGCACCGAGATCGGCGCCGAAGCCCGCTTCGGTCACGACGTAGTCGGCCAGTCGCAAGCCGGTCTGGGTGGCGATCACCGAGTTGCAGCCATGCGCGATGTTGGCGAACGGACCGCCATGGATCAGGGCCGGATTGCCCTCCAGCGTCTGCACGAGGTTCGGCTGCAGCGCGTCCTTCAGGAGCACGGTCATGGCGCCGGTCGCCTTCACGTCGGCGAGCGTCACCGGCTTGCGGTCGCGGGTCTCGGCGATGACGATGCGGCCGAGGCGCTCTTCGAGGTCGGCCAGATCACGCGCGAGGCAGAACACGGCCATGACCTCGGAGGCCACGGTGATGTCGAACCCGTCCTCGCGCGGAAAGCCGTTGGCGACGCCGCCGAGCGACTGGTTGATGGCGCGCAGCGCCCGGTCGTTCATGTCGACCACGCGCCGCCAGTGGATGCGGCGCACGTCGATGTTGAGCTCGTTCGCCCAGTAGACGTGGTTGTCGATCAGGGCGGCGGCGAGCGAGTGCGCCGAGGTGATGGCGTGGAAGTCGCCGGTGAAGTGCAGGTTGATCTGCTCCATCGGCACGACCTGCGCCTTGCCGCCGCCGGCCGCACCGCCCTTCATGCCGAAGCAGGGGCCGAGCGAGGGCTCGCGCAGGCACATCACTGCCCGCTTTCCGATGCGGTTGAGCGCGTCGCCGAGGCCGACCGTCGTCGTGGTCTTGCCCTCGCCCGCGGGCGTCGGCGAGATCGCGGTGACGAGCACCAGCTTGCCCTCGGGCTTGCCTTCCAGCGACTTGATGAAGCCGTGATCGATCTTGGCGATGTGCTTGCCGTAATTGTGCAACGCCTCATCCGGCACGCCGAGTTTCTCGGCGACCTGGGCGATGGGCTTCAGCGTCGCCGCGCGGGCGATCTCGATGTCTGAGGGCATTTCTCTCACCGTCTTTTCTTGTGACCTGGGCTCGCGGCGTGCCGAGCCGCCGCCCGGCGCGCGGTCAGTCCACGTGTCTCCGTGGTAGCGGACGAAACGGCCACGATAAACAGATTGCCGCAGTGTGAGCGAAACGGCGAAGAAAAGCGTCTTGGATTTTTTTGACCCGGACCGTTAAGTTTCTTCAGAGGACGGCAACATTTCGCTCCGACCTCAGCCCGTCATCGCGGTGGCGGTATAGCCCGCCTTGGTCAGCGCCTGTGCCACGTCGAGGCTCTGCGCGACGGTCGTCGCCGTCACCCGGCCGAGGCCGACGTCGACCGCGACCTCCGCCTGCGGGTCGAGGCGGCGGATCGTGCGTCGCACGGCCTCGGCGCAGCCCTCGCAAGTCATGCCGTCCACGCGCATCGTCAGCTCGATTGGGCTCGGATCCATTGCCAGCCACTCCTGCCTGCTCTCGGGCCGCATCTCGGCCCTCGCACATGTGGCTCGGGGAGCGCGCTCGGCAAGCGCAGAACCTCCGGCGCCCCGAATGCACGGGAGAAGCGGGTGCGCCGCCTTGCGGCGGGGAACGGCCTCGGCGACATTAGGGTTACGACGAGCCGGGCGCGTCACCCCACGCCAGCCGGCGCGTTTCAGCCACACGTCCTGCGGGCGCTCGTCCCGCACCGTGAAAGAGAAGCCCGGCCGTGGCCGCCAGACAGAAGCGCGTCGATCGACGGTGAGAACACCGAAACCCCGTACGATCCGCCCGCGCGGCACCCCCTGGATCCTCGGCCTCGTCGGCGTCCTGATCCTCGTTCCGCTGGCGTTGCTCGTGCCGCTCGCGGCGGTGGCCGCCGTGTCCGGCCTCGCCATCGTCGGCGGTGCCCTGCTGTGGCGGCGGCTCTCCGCCCTCACCACTGCGCAGGAGGTCGTCTCGAAGGAGATCGGCGTCCTGTCCCAGCGCCTCGTCAAGCTCGAGGCCGTCGCGGCGGCTCTGGTTCAGACTCGGATGCAGGGCGTGGCGGCTCCCGAACTCTCGGCCCCGGCGAGCGACGAAGCGCTCAAGGCCCTCGATGGGCGGCTCGTCTCCGGCATCGAAGAGGTGACGGCCGAGATCGGTATCCTCAGCGGGATCGTTCGGGAACTCGCGGCGGTGGTCTCGGCACAGGACGGCGATATCGCTCGCCTGAAGGCACAGCCGCCCGAGCCGCCTCCCCGCGTCCACGCCGTGGAGTCGATCCAACCGCGTCCGGCGCCTGCCGCAACCATCCTGCCCGACCCCGAGCCGGTGGCGCCGCCGATGCGGCTCGTCCCACGGACGACCCCTCCCCCGGCACGCCCCTCCGATCCGTTCGCGGCGGCCGGGGATGAGGTGCCGCTGATCGAGGCCTTCGACGGCGAGGGGCTGGAGGTCTACCTGCAGCCGGTCGTGACCCTGCCGCAGCGCAAGGTCGTCGCCTACGAGGCGCTGGCGCGGCTCAAGGTCGGCGATGCGGTCTACGCACCGGAGACCTTCCTGCCGGTGCTGGAGCGGCACGGCCGGACCACGGCTTTGGACCGGCGGATGCTCCAGCGCGTCGCCACGATCGCACGCCACCTCCAGGGGCGCGGCAGCCCCGCCTCGGTCAGCTACAGCCTGACCCCGCACTCGCTGTTCGAGCCGGGCTTCCTGCGCTCCCTCGGCCGTCTGGTCGCCGAGGGGCCGGAACTCGCGGGCCGGGTCGTCATCGCCCTGCCGCAGGCGAGCTGGCGCAGCCTGGATGCCGAGCAGGCAGCCTTGCTCGCAGGTCTGCGCGGACGGATCGGTTTCGTGATGGATCGCCCGATCGACCTGCGCTTCGATCCGAACGCGCTGGCTGAGCGCGGCATCGCCCAGGTCAAGGTCGCCGCCGCGCTGCTGCTGCGCCCGCTCGACCGGGCGGCGATGCCCGAGATCGCGCTGGAGGATCTGGTGGCATCCCTGTCCCGCGTCGGGATCCGGCTCGTCGCGACCGGCGTGGAGACCGAGACGGAGGTGCCGGACCTCATCGACCTCGACGTGCCGCTGGCGCAGGGCAGCGTCTTCGCCGCGCCCCGCGCCGTGCGCGCCGAGGTGCTCTCGGCTTCGCCCGACGCGGCACCGCCTCCGCCGCCGCCATCCCCCGAGCCGCCCCCGAGTCCGCCGCCGCAGCGCCGCCCATTCCGGGACTTCCTGCGCCGGGCCGGCTGATTGCGGCTGGGAGAAGACGTCAGGCCTGCGCCTCGCGCTCCAAACGCTTGCGCAGGCGCGTGGCGCCGTAGACCTGAGCGAGGCGCCGGCGCGCGGCGGAGACCGGCGGCGCTGCGCGCTCGGCGCGGGCGGCGGCGATCACGAGCAGCGTCGTCGCGATGGAGTGGTGCAACTGCCCCTGTGCGCGGGCGCGGTCGAGGGCGTCACCGGATGCGCGATCCGGCCGCAGATCGAAGTTCGCCATGGTCCAGCCCCTGCGGAATCCCGGTTGCGGATTTCGCGTCCTTTTTCGAGGATGACCTTGACAGTTTTTCGTAGGCGCGATGGTCGGATCAAGGCAGCTTGGCCGTAAGCACAAGCTGATATCGGTACCGGCCGGGCGTCAGAATGCAGACGTTGTCGGAAGGCGCCGCCCCGCGATCTTCAAAAACGGACCGGATCAGGCGAAGAGCGCGTCGATCGCGTCCTGCGCCGTCGCCGGACCACCCATCTGCGGGCCGTTCAG
Organism: Methylorubrum sp. B1-46; assembly: GCF_021117295.1. Classification (NCBI taxonomy): domain Bacteria; kingdom Pseudomonadati; phylum Pseudomonadota; class Alphaproteobacteria; order Hyphomicrobiales; family Methylobacteriaceae; genus Methylorubrum; species Methylorubrum sp. B1-46. The sequence continues at coordinate 546,338 of NZ_CP088247.1, forward strand.
CAGAAGCGATTCATTCCGCTTGCGGCGGTCGGCTTCCGTTTCGTCGATGCCGGCGGCGTCGCGGGCCTTCACGGCGGCGGTGAAACGCGCCAGCCGGCCTTCGAGCTGGCTCATCGCCTCCGCCACCTTGGCGATGCGTTGGCCGGTAATGTCCTGGAAGGTGCAGGCCTCGAAGATGTCGTAGATCTTCGCCTCGACCGCATCACGGTAGCCCTTCCCCTCGGGAAGCGCGAGGATGGCTTCGGCGGTGTTCATGATCGAGTTGGTCGCGCCGGCGGTCGCCGCCACCACTTCGCTCAGCTCCTCGTGCACCATCGGCAGACGATCGCGCGTCAGCTCGTTGGCCCGCAGGAGCGCGATCGCGTCCCGCAAGCTGGCGATGTAATCGGCGATGTCGAGAAGTTCCTTCACCATCGCCGAAGGGTTCGAAGTCTGCGACCGGACGTCGCGTGCCGTGAACGTCATTCCCATGGTCGATCTCTATGGCGATTTCTCGCGACGATCTGGTTTCGACCGGTTCGAGGTCGGCCGCTCGCGCGGGCGTCCGTTCCTCCGGCGACCGGCCCCGACGACAAGGCGTTCGGGGTCGGCGCACGCCACGTCATCCTGACACTCCGCTCCGCCGATCGGTCGCCTCCCGCGAGAGGCGACATCGGCGGCTCGGACGATCAGGCGCCGCAGACCGCCTCGATCTTCGATTTCAGGGTCGCGGCGTTGAACGGCTTGACGATGTAGTTGTTCACCCCGGCCTTCTTGGCGGCGATGACGTTTTCGGTCTTCGACTCGGCGGTGACCATGATGAACGGCGTGGTCCGCAGGCCCTCATCGGCGCGGACATGGCGCAGAAGCTCGTAGCCGGTCATCGGCTCCATGTTCCAGTCGGAGATGACGAGGCCGTACTTGCGGCCCTTCAGGCGCGCGAGGGCGGCGGTCCCATCGGAGGCGTCATCCACGTCCTCGAAGCCGAGTTGCTTGAGAAGGTTGCGGATGATGCGCACCATGGTCTGGTAGTCATCGACCACCAGGATAGGCATGCTGAGGTCGAGGGCCATATGACGTTTGCTCCGTGTGTCCCTGATCTTTACTGGCGGCGCGCGGCCCTCTCGAGCGATCAACGTCGCATCGACGCGTGCGAGCGGAGCTGCCTTCCGTCCGACGAACAATAGGCGGCCCGGATTGCGAAGCGGTTAATCCGGTCCGCCGTCCGATTCGCTTGACCGGGGAGACTGATTTCGCCAAGTCTCCGGCCCCGCAGAGGGGGACGAACGATCCCGGCCGAATCGGCACTCTCCGTCGAGATCCTCATCTCGACATATCCTTGAGCCTCAACAGAGACATCCGATCGCAGGAGCCGATGCCCTCAGGCGACGAGAACGCCGTGCTGCCCACCGGGACCGGCCTCCCTCCCTCCCCGAAACCTTTCACGGTCTGCCGTGAGGACGATCCGGTGCCTCCGGCCCTGACGGGCGCCGTCGCCGCGCTCGGAAATTTCGACGGCGTGCATCGCGGCCATAGGACGCTGATCGATGCGGTGCGCGACGAGGCCGGATCGCGCCCAGCGGTCGTGCTGACCTTCGAGCCGCATCCGCGCGCCTTCTTCGCACCGAACCAGCCGATGTTTCGGCTGACCGGCCCGCGGGCCAAGGAGATCGTGTTCGCGCGGCTCGGGCTCGACGGGTTGATCATCCGTCGCTTCGATGCGCGGCTCGCCGGGACCGGCGCGCGCGACTTCGTGCGAGGCTGGCTTCGCGACGAGCTCGAGCTGTCCGGCGTAGTGATCGGCCACGACTTCCATTTCGGTCGCGGACGGGAGGGCTCGCCGGGCATTCTCGCCGAACTCTGCGCCGAGGCCGGCCTGTCCTGCCGCATCGTTCCGGCGGTTTCGGCCGAACCCGGCGATGCCCCGATCTCGTCGAGCGCGATCCGCGCGGCCCTCGCCTCCGGCGATGTAGCGCGCGCCAACGACCTTCTCGGCTATCGCTGGTTCGTGCTGGCGCGAGTGCGCCACGGCGACAAGCGCGGGCGCACGCTGGGCTACCCGACTGCCAACCTCGCCCTCGACTCCTGCGGGCTCGCCCACGGCATCTACGCGGTGCGGGTGCGCCTCGCCGACGGCCGCCTCCATGACGGCGTGGCTAGCTACGGCCGCCGCCCGACCTTCGACGACGGGGCGCCGCTCCTCGAAGTGCACCTGTTCGATTTCACAGGCGACCTCTACGGTCAGGAGGTCGCGGTCGAGCTGCTGGCCTATCTGCGCGGCGAGGAGAAGTTTTCGAGCGCCGAGGCGCTGATCGCGCAGATGGATGTCGATTCGGCGCGGGCCCACGCGGCCATCCGCGCCGACCGCGTGCCGTCGATGCTGGGCTGAACCCGCCGGTACGCCGTCAGCGGAGAGAACGGGCAACCGGCCCGAGGGCCGGCGACCGGCTTTCGCGTGCTCTCAGAGCATGCTCGGAAGGATCCGGTCCGGCGGGCGGTGGCCGTCCATGAAGGTCTTGATGTTGATGATGACCTTCTCGCCCATATCAGTGCGGCTCTCGTGCGTCGCCGAGCCCATATGCGGCAGCAGGACCACCTTGCCGGTGCGGGCGAGCCGCACGAGGCGCGGGCTCACCGCCGGCTCCTGCTCGAACACGTCGAGGCCGGCCGCCGAGATCTCGCCGCCCTCGATCAGGCGCGCCAACGCGTTCTCGTCGATCACTTCGCCGCGGGCGGTGTTGACGACGATCGCCTCGGGCTTGAGCAGCTTGAGGCGGCGCGCCGAGAGCAGGTGATAGGTCGCGGGCGTGTGCGGACAATTGACCGACACGATGTCCACCCGCGCCAGCATCTGATCCAGCGATTCCCAGTAGGTCGCGTCGAGCGATTCCTCGATATGCGCGGGCACCCGGCGGCGGTTGTGGTAGTGGATCGACAGGCCGAACGCCTTGGCCCGGCGGGCCAGAGCCTGGCCGATGCGGCCCATGCCGACGATACCGAGGCGCTTGCCCGTGATGCGCCGGCCGAGCATCCAGGTCGGTGACCAGCCCGTCGTCCAGTCGTCATCGGGGATGATGCGGGCGCCCTCGGCGATCCGGCGGGCCACCGCCAGGATCAGCGCCATGGTCATGTCGGCGGTGTCCTCGGTCAGCACGCCCGGCGTGTTGGTGACCGTGATGCCCCGCTCCAGGGCTGCGGCGACGTCGATGTGATCGACGCCGTTGCCGAAATTGGCGATCAGCCTCAGGTTCGGCCCGGCCTGGGCCAGCAAACCGGCGCCGATCTCGTCGGTCACCGTCGGCACCAGCACGTCCGCCTCGCGGATCGCGGCGGCCAGCGCCTCCTGCGACAGCGGCGCGTCATCGTGGTTGAGGCGCGTGTCGAACAATTCGCGCATACGCGTTTCGACCGCGTCCGGCAGGCGCCGGGTGACGACCACCAGCGGCTTGCGCTTCAACGACGACATGTTCCCTCCCGACGACGCCGGCCCGCTTTCCCGTGCCTGCGCCGACGGACTCCTCCGCTCTGCCGCGGAGGGCCGGCTTACGCTCCCTTAACCATGGCGCGGCCAGATGGAGCGGTGGCGGACCGGGCATCCGGACCGCCGCAGGACGTCTGGCCTCTCTAGCAGAGAGGTCGGCGAACACAATGCGGCCCTGACCCCGATGGATCAGTGCCGGAGAGCCGACCGAGCGCCGGCCCACCGACGTTTCCGGCGCAACGCCGAAACGTCGCCAGACGAATGACTTTGGAGCCACGGATCGGAGACGAGGCACGATGCGCCCGCCTGAGCTGCCCCCGACGAACCCCGCCCGCCTCGCGCTGCTTGCGGCCCTTTTTGCCCTGCTCGTGCCGCTGTCCGCCGAGGCTGCTCCGCCTCCCACCCCCGCGCCGGATCTCGGCAAGGGACCGGTGACGAAGCTGCCCCTGCCGCGCTACGCCAGCCTGAAGACCAATCGCGTCAACCTGCGCGAGGGCCCCTCGAAAGATCACCGCACCCTGTGGGTGTTCCAACGCGAGGGCCTGCCGGTCGAGATCGTTGCCGAGTTCGAGACCTGGCGGCGCATCCGCGATTCGGAAGGGACGGAAGGCTGGGTGCTGCACTCGCTGCTCTCGGGCCGGCGCACCGCTGTGGTGATCCCGCCCTCCGGCGAGCGCGCCGATGCGGCCAAGGCCACCGTCCCGCTCAATGCCCGGGCCGACGAGCAGTCGGGCGAGCAGGCCCGGCTGCAGCCGGGCGTGATCGGGAGCGTGAAGAGCTGCACCGGCTCGTGGTGCCGTCTCGTGGTGCCGCTTCCGGACAAGCGCGGCGACGTCGACGGCTATATCCGTCAGAGCCGGCTCTGGGGCGTTTATCCCGACGAGCGGGTCGAATAGGCGAGAGCGGCAGCAACGAAAAAGGGCCCGCAAATCCGGGCCCTTCTCATTTTGTATTCTGAGGAAGCCGAATCAGGCGCGACCGGACGCCTTGCGGCGGCGCAGGCGGACGATCACCTCGACGCCGGCGATCTCCATGCCCTCGGGCGCCTCGGGCAACGAATCGACCGAGATGCCGCATTCCGGCATGTCGAGAACCTCGCCCTCTTCCTCGAGGAAGAAGTGGTGGTGCTCGCTCGGATTGGTGTCGAAATAGGCCTTCGACCCGTCCAGCGCGAGCTGGCGCAACAGGCCCGCCTCGGTGAACTGATGCAGCGTGTTATAGACGGTCGCCAGAGAGACCGGCACCTTGGCGCGCATCGCCTCGTCGTAGAGCATTTCGGCCGTCAGGTGACGATCGCCGCGGCCGAACAGGAGCCAGCCCAGCGACAGGCGCTGACGCGTCGGACGCAGACCGGCCCGGCGCAGGCGGTCGCGCAGGTCGGAGAGCGGGCAGCCCCGGCGGCCGGCACCATCGACCGGCGAAAGGGACCGGGCGTTCAGCACGGCCTGGAGTGGCATCAGATCGGACATTGCTGGGAACGATTCCCACTTATTTAGAATGAGTATAGCGAGCGAAATTATACGGATGTTGAAGCCCTGCGGCAACCCGTGCAGGTTCCGGGTCCGGTTTGATAGGTGGAAGACGCATGGCTCTTCCCGCGCCGACGCGCGTTGAGCCAACACCAGGACCTTGCAAGGAAGGCCCTGCCGGGCGGCTTTGTGAGCGCGGGAAGGCTGTGCTAACGAGGCGCCCATTCCGTCACGCCCCGACCGCTCTCACGCATCGGACCCGTCCGTCACCGAGGACCCGTACGTCATCCATGGCCTCTCTCGACCAGCAACCCGACGGCGCTTCTCCGCAGCGCGCTTCGAGCTACTCCTACGAGGATCTCCTGGCCTGCGGACGCGGTGAGCTGTTCGGAGCGGGCAACGCCCAGCTTCCGCTTCCGCCGATGCTGATGTTCGATCGGATCACCTCGATCGGGACAGAGGGCGGCGCCCACGGCAAGGGGCACGTGCTGGCCGAGTTCGATATCCGGCCCGACCTCTGGTTCTTCCCCTGTCACTTCAAGGATGACCCGGTGATGCCGGGCTGCCTTGGGCTCGACGCCCTGTGGCAGCTCGTCGGCTTCCATCTCGGCTGGCTCGGCGCGCCGGGTCGCGGCCGGGCGCTCGGCGTCGGCGAGGTGAAGTTCAGCGACCAGGTGCTGCCGACGGTCAAGCAGGTCGTCTACGGCATCGACATCAAGCGCGTGCGCCAGGGCAAACTCGTGCTCGGCATCGCAGACGGCTGGCTGGAGGCCGACGGTCAGCGCATCTACGAGGCGAGCGACCTGCGCGTGGCGCTGTTCCGGTCCTGAGATCGCCGCCACTCCCGTATGAGAGGGATTTTTCCTGCCGAACCGGCCGCCGGTTCGGCAACAAGTCCTTCGAGCGCGGTTGAGATTGGGCGCGCATCATCCTAACTGACCTCCCCGAGGAAACGCCGCACAAGCCGCGGCGCCAAGCAGCACGAGCCATCATGCGGCGTGTCGTCATCACCGGGATGGGCATCGTCTCGTCCATCGGCAACAATACCCAGGAGGTTCTGGCCTCCCTGCGCGAGGCCCGTTCCGGGATCGCGCGTGCCGAAGCGCAGGCCGCGCACGGCTTCCGCAGCCAGGTCGCAGGCGCGCCGACGATCGATCCGGAAGGCGTCGTCGATCGCCGCGCCATGCGCTTCCACGGCGGCGGCACCGCCTGGAACCACATCGCCATGGATCAGGCGATCCGCGATGCGGGGCTCGAAGAGCGCGAGATCTCGAACGACCGTACCGGCATCATCATGGGCTCGGGCGGTCCCTCGACCCGCACCATCGTCGAATCCGCGGCCATCGCCCGCGAGAAGGGACCGAAGCGGGTCGGCCCGTTCGCGGTGCCGAAGGCGATGTCCTCGACCGCGTCCGCCACGCTCGCCACGTGGTTCAAGATCCGCGGCGTGAACTATTCGATCTCGTCGGCCTGCGCGACGTCGAATCACTGCATCGGCAACGCTGCCGAGATCATCCGCGGCGGCCGGCAGGACGTGATCTTCGCCGGCGGCTGCGAGGAGTTGGACTGGACGCTCTCCGTCCTGTTCGACGCCATGGGCGCCATGTCCTCGCGCTACAACGACACGCCGGCCCGCGCCTCGCGCGCCTACGACGTGAACCGCGACGGCTTCGTCATTGCCGGCGGCGCCGGCGTCCTGGTGCTGGAAGAGTACGAGCACGCCAAGGCACGCGGCGCGCGGATCTACGGCGAGGTCGCCGGCTACGGCGCCACCTCCGACGGGCACGACATGGTCGCCCCCTCCGGCGAGGGCGCGGTGCGCTGCATGCGCCAAGCGATGGAAGACCTGAAGGGCGCCCGGATCGACTACATCAACCCGCACGCGACCTCGACGCCCGTCGGCGACGACAAGGAGATCGAAGCGATTCGCGAGGTGTTCGGTGCCGGCGATTCCTGCCCGCCGATCTCGGCCACCAAGTCGCTGACCGGGCATTCGCTCGGGGCGACCGGCGTGCAGGAAGCGATCTACGCGCTCCTGATGATGAACAACGGCTTCATCTGCGAGAGCGCGCATATCGACGAGCTCGACCCGGCTTTCGCCGACATGCCGATCCTGCGCCAGCGCCGGGACGGAGTGCAGCTCGGCCACGTCATGTCGAACTCGTTCGGCTTCGGCGGGACCAATGCGACGCTGGTGCTCAAGCACCCGGACGCGTGAGCGTCACCACCGGATCTCGCCGACGCGGCACCGCACCCTTCGCAACTGCGAAGCAATGGTCAAGCATAAGCCGATCCTTCGTCTGATGGATCGGCGGAACCGACCAGTTGCACCCGCGTTCCTGCTTCGATAAGCAGGTTAGCATTATGTTGATGGCCCTCGCTCTGCTCACCGTGATTGGCATCGCCGTTGCCGCGACCGTGGCCGTGCGGGCCAAGCAGGCCCTGATCGACGACGCACAGTCGGGAACCCGCGGCTACTTCTGAGACCCTTCCTCCCTACCTGACCGATCTCGAGGCCCCAGCGTACCCGCGCCGGGGCTTTTTCGTGCCGGGCCTGTGGCGCGACGCCGTGTGCAATTCAGCGCCACGCGTGGACAGGCCGTCGCCCGGCGGGCTAAGCCTCGCACAGGGCGCCGCGGCGCCAGGCCGAAGGCGTGCGGGTTTGAGAATGACGGGTTTAATGGCGGGCAAGCGCGGCCTCATCATGGGGGTCGCCAACGATCATTCGATCGCCTGGGGCATCGCCAAGACTCTACACCGGCAGGGCGCAGAACTCGCCTTCACCTATCAGGGCGAGGCGCTCGGCCGCCGCGTCGCGCCGCTCGCCGCCTCGGTCGGCTCCGACATCGTGCTGCCCTGTGACGTCGAGGACATCGGCACCGTCGATGCCGCCTTCGCCGCCCTCGACGAGCGCTTCCCCGACGGGATCGACTTCATCGTCCACGCGATCGGCTTCTCGGACAAGGCGCAGCTCAAGGGCCGCTACGTCGATGTCACGACCCGCGCGAATTTTTCGCGCACCATGACGATCTCCTGCTTCTCCTTCACCGAGATCGCCCAGCGCGCGGCCGCGCGCATGCCGCGGGGCGGATCGCTTTTGACGCTGACCTATGCAGGCTCGACCCGCGTGATGCCGAACTACAACGTCATGGGCGTCGCCAAGGCCGCGCTCGAAGCCTCGGTGCGCTACCTCGCCAGCGACCTCGGGCCGGACGGAATCCGCGTCAACGCCCTCTCGGCCGGTCCGATGCGCACGCTGGCCGGCGCCGGCATCGCCGATGCCCGGCTGATGTACAATCACCAAAAGGCGCACGCGCCGCTGCGGCGCACGGTGACGCTGGAGGATGTCGGCAATTCCGCCCTCTACCTCCTCTCCGATCTCTCCGCCGGCGTGACCGGTGAGATCCACTTCGTCGATTCGGGCTACAACATCATCTCGATGCCGCGGCCGGCGGTGCTTCAGGCCCAGGACGAGGCGGGCGTCGTCGGCGACGACGTGTGATCGCGCGGCAAGGGTACGACAAGGGCGTTGCAGCGTGTCGTCGCGTCGCTTGTGCGCGACCGAATCACGCCCCAGGGTGCGGCCCGCGATGACCCCCTCCCCCTGCCGACCCGTGCTGCGCCCCGCTCTTCGGACGACGGTCCTGGCTGTCCTGCTGTTCGTGGGGGGCTCGGGCGCGGCGCTGGCGCAGAGCGTCACCCTCGATCTCGGCGCGGGCGGCACCACCGAGCGGGCGCTCCAGCTCGTCGCGCTGATCACGGTCCTGGCGCTCGCGCCGTCCGTCCTGGTGATGGCGACCTCCTTCACCCGGATCGTCGTCGTGCTGTCGATCCTGCGCTCGGCGCTCGGCACCCAGACCGCCCCGCCCAACACGGTGATGGTCAGCCTCGCTCTGTTCCTGACGGCGTTCGTGATGGCACCGACGGCGCGGGAGGCCTATCGGAACGGCGTCGAGCCGCTGGTGGCCGGCCAGATCAGCCAGTCCCAGGCCTTCGAGCGGGCCTCCGCACCGTTCAAGACCTTCATGCTGCGCAATGTGCGCGAGAAGGATCTTAAGCTCTTCCTCGACATGGCCCGTCAGCCGGCCCCCGCGGGTCCGGAAGCGATCGGCCTGGAAATCGTCACCCCCGCCTTCATGATCTCGGAGCTGCGCCGCGCCTTCGAGATCGGCTTCCTTCTGTTCATCCCCTTCCTGATCATCGATCTCGTGGTCGCCTCGGTGCTGATGGCGATGGGTATGATGATGCTCCCGCCGGCCACCGTTGCGCTGCCGTTCAAGCTGATCTTCTTCGTTCTGGTCGACGGTTGGACGTTGGTGGCAGGCTCCCTCATTCAAAGCTACGGAGGGTGAGGCCCGCCGCACGATGATTCGAGGGCGCGGGCCGACGCGTAGAGAGGACGTTGAGGCATGGATCTGACGAGCATCACCGCACAATGGGCGCCGCGGATGCTGAGCGTCCTGCGAATCGTCTCGGCACTGATCTTCATGGCGCACGGCACGCAGAAGATCCTCGGTTTCCCGCCGAGCGCGATGAACCCGCCACTGCTATCGCTGTCCGGAATCGCCGGCCTGCTCGAACTCGTCGGCGGCGCGCTGCTCGTGGTCGGGCTGTTCAGCCGGCCGGTCGCTTTCATCCTCTCCGGCCAGATGGCCTTCGCCTACTTCATCGCCCACGCGCCGAAGAGCTTCTTCCCGGCCCTCAACGGGGGTGATGCGGCAATCCTGTTCTGCTTCGTCTTCCTCTACATCGCCTTCGCCGGCCCCGGCCCGTGGAGCCTCGATGCGCAGCGCGGCCGCCGCACGTACTGAGCGTCAGCCCGGCGGCGGGGACGGCGCCTCGGCGCGGTTGCCCGTCGCGGCGCTGCCGGGCTCCGGCACGGCGCTGTCCGGATAGCGCTTGCGATATTCCGAGAGGAAGGCGGCGAGCGTTTCCGCCTTCGTGGCGCGCAGGGCCGCGTCGCGGAAGGCGGCGGAGCGGGGCGCATCCGGCCGCGTCAGCATCGCGAAGGTGCGGGCATCCGCGCCCTCGGCCATCGGCCCCGCGAACTTCGCCTTCAAGCGCTCCAAGCCCAGCGCCTCGCCCGCGAGCCCATAGGCGATGCCGGCGCGGATCACGTCGGCGCGCGCCGTGTCGTCGAGGGGCTTTCCGGAGCGCCAAGCCGGCCCGAGGATCATCTCGTGCGCCTCGCCCGCTTCGCGCCAGCGGCGGGCGGCCCAAAGGATGTCGGCGCGCAGCCGTTCGGCATCGGCCCCGGTCTCGCCCTCAACCGTCTCCAGGGCGAGATCGGTGCGGGACAGATCGGACAGGGCGCGAGCCCGCAGCAGCGCGCGGGCGCGGCGGACGTCCTCCGGCAATTCGGGCAGGTGGGTCGCGTCGAGCGTCTGGAGCGCCTGGAGCGGTTTGCCCTCCATCAGGCGAATCGTGGCGAGCCGTGCCGAAACCGAGGAGCGGGCCGCGCCCTCCAGGCGGTGCTCGATCTGGTACTGCAGCAGCTCGTCGGCGGAATCGAGCAGGTCGAGGGCGACGAGACGGTCGGCCAAGCGACGCACGATCTCGTCGGCCCGCCGGCCGGCGGGGGCGAAGTCCTTGAAGTCGAAGTACAGCGCCAGCGCCTCGACGCCGCCGAGCTTTTCGCCGCGCGGGCCGAGGAACAGGTCCTCGAAGACGGTCATGGCGCGCTCGTGCAGCGCGCGCGCGATCGGCGCCTGGGCGTTGAGGGTGTTGGCCCGGCGCGCGGTGGTGAAGATCTTGCGCCAGCGCCCGGCCTCTTCGTAGAGGCCGCCGAGCGCACCGAGCGTGCCGATCTCGGTCGGGCCGCCGTGCCAGGTCACGGCCAGGATCTCCAGCCGGTCGATCGCGTCGGGCAGGGTCGTCTTGCCGAGTGTGTGGCCGAGGGTGGCCGCACGCAGCGTCGCCTCCGCCGCCAGCGGCCAGGGCGCCTGATCCCGCAGCGTCTCGTAGGCCGCCAGCGCCGCCGCGCCGCGCCCCGTCGCCTCGTCCATCTTCGCCCGCAGCAGCGTCAGCCGGTCCCGCGTGTATTCGGTGGCGGCACGGGTGGCTGCGATCGCTTCGCGCGTGACCGCCTCCCAATCCCCGGTCTCGACTGCGGCCTCGGCAGCGGCGGCGTGGAACAGCGAGGCGAGGGGCTCGGGGTAGCGCTCCAAGACCGACTCGCCGGCGCGCAGGGCACTCGCCGCCTCGCTCCACCGACCGGTCAACGCCTCGGCATAGCCGCGCCAGAGGCGAGCTTCGGGATTGGAGGCGAGCCGCTCGTCCGAGAGGAGCTTGCGCGCCTCCTCGGCCCGTCCGATCCGGGCGAGCAGAATGCCGCGCATCAGAACCGTCTGCCGGTCGCCGTCGATGACGACGTCCTCGGCGGCGGCCGCGTTCAGGGCGCCGAGCGCCTCGACGTCGAGGTCGTTGGCGATCAGCGCTCTGGCCAGAGCGAGGCGGGCGCCGCCGCGGTCCCGGCGCTGCGCCTCGACGGCGGCGGCCAAGCCCTCGCGCAGTGTCGCGCGCACGTCGCCGCGCTGCGCCTTTTCCCAGGCTTCGCGGTCGATCACCAGCTCCGTGACGGAGCCCACCGGCGGATCGGCGGAACGCGAGACGCCGGAGACCGCAAGACCGCTCTCGCGCCCCTCTTTCCCGCCCTCACGGCCGATCGTGACGCCGTCGAGGTCGGGCCGAACGATGAGGTCGTCGGCGTTCGCGAGCACGGCGAGGCCGAGCCGGCTCGGGATGAGTTCGAACTCGACGAAGCGCTGCGCCTTCACCACCCCCGCCGGACGGCTGCCGTCGGCAGTGACGACGGCGATGCGCTCGCCAGCGAGATCGAGCCAGCCGACGGGACCGGCCGCGGGCAGGCGCAGGGTCACGCCGAGCCGCCCCTGCGCCGCCGGAATGCGCTGAGCGGTCAGGCTCTCGCTCGGTGAGAGGCTGTCGCCGGTCATCAGCTCCCAGCCTCCCGGTTCGGTGACAGGCAGGAGATCAACGAGCCGTCCGGGGGGTGCGGTGAAGCGGAGAATGGTGAAGGCGCCGCTGCGCTGCGGGGCCGAGAGCGCGACGAGGCCCGTGGCTCCGGGCGGAGGCACGGCGACCGGGTCTGTCGTGGCGAACACGAGCGTGACGACCCCTCCGCGCTCGAACAGGGCCGCCGGCACACGCTTGGCGAAGGGGAAGACGAGCCCCGAACCCGCCTTGCGCGTCATCGGGGAAGAGGGCGGCGCGGGACGGCGCGGCGATGCGTCGGCGGCCGGCGCGGCGGCGGGCCGGGGCGGCTCCTTTGCGGCGTCCCTCACTTCCTCCTTCGCTTCGCTTCCAGAAAGGGCCGCCGATGGCAGCGCGGTCTCCGACGACGGCGGCTTGGTGAGGAAATCGATGGTGACGACATCCTCGTCGCGCGCGGTGGCGAGGGTCACACCATCCGCCGGGTTCGCGACGATCCGGGTCTCGCCCACCTCCGTCTCGACGGCGACGCGGCCGATGTTCGGGGCGAGGCGCCCCCGCAGGGCGAGATCGTCGATGCGCCACGCGCCCGGCAGCGTGAGGCGCGTGCCTGTTCCGGTCGGCGCGAAGGCCGCCTCGCTGCCCTCCGGCAGGCGCAGCGAGAGACGGGTCCGCACCTCGTTGCGGGCGAGTTCGAGGGTCAGCGGACGTGGGACGGGAGGCGGGTTGCGGGCCTTCAGGCTCGCCTCGGCGGCGGCCGCCCGGCGGGCGAGATCGGCCACCACCTCGGTGGGAAGCGGCGGAAGGAAACCATTCCAATTCTCCGGCAGCAGATCGATGAAGACCTGCTCGCCGGCATCCTGCACGTTGAGGCGATAGGGGCGTTGCAGGGCCAGACGCAGGGCCGAACCGTCGGGGTCGCGCCGCACCACGGTGACATAGTCCGGCATGCCGGCGGCGATCCGCTCGGGGCCGGCCGTCACCGCCTCGCCGAAGGTGAGCACGAGAATCGCGCCCGACACCCGCGCCTTGACGGCGACCGGCTCATCGAAGGTCAGGACGATGCGGCCGTAGCCTTCCGGCGCCTGCGCGCCCTTGGCCGAGACGAGTCGGGCCGCCTCCGCCGCCGAAATCCAGGCGCAGAGGCCGGCGGCGAGGCCGGCGCGCAGCAACATCCTGCCCGGACGCAGCCGCTTTCCCTGACCGGCCCGTCCCCCCATCGCGCGAAACGCCCGCCATCTTCGCGGCGCCTGACCTCGGACGGAGGCCGGGCGCCGAACGCCACTCGTGCGGGCACTCTCGCTCAGCGCGGTGAACGCGTGCTTAAAGCGCGGCTTGCCTCACGAGGCCTTGCGCAGGACGAGGCCGGGGATCGCCGTGCCCCTCTCGCCGAACATTTCCTGCGCCTTCCGGCAGCTCTCATCGACGTTCTTCCGGTAGGCTTCGGTGTAGCCCATGCTGCGCATCAGCAATTCACCCTTGGAGATCGCGTCGAGATCGACCCCCATGGCGGCGACCACCGCCTTGAACCGCTCGTAATCGGGCTGCGCCTCCTTGCAGGACTCGCCGACGAAGCGCACGAGCCCGGCGAGCTTCACGGCATTCGCCTGCTGACGCTCCTGGGCGGACTGCGGCGCCTTCGGAGCCCCCTCTGGGGCGGTCGCGCCGACCTCGGGCGCGACCGGCTTCGGCGCCGGCTCCTGAGCCTGCGCAGCGAGCGGTAGCGCGAACAGGATCGCGGCGGCGATCGCGACGTACTTCATCGGGTTTCTCCCTGGGCGTCGTGTTCGACTATTATTTTAATCTTATTCTCTGCTGTACCATCACAGCAGAGGCGCGGGCGCCGTTCTGCCCTTTTTGCGACGCTTTGTCGAAGCGCCGGCCGCGCGGCCTTTCCCGGCCGGCACCGATCCTGTTCAGGCGGGCTTCGCCGCGCGCGCCGCCGCCATCAGGGCAAAGGCGTAGATCAGCCCGACCTCTTCCAGGCGGTCGAAGCGGCCGGCCGCGCCGCCATGCCCGGCCTCCATGTTGATCTTGCAGAGGATGGGACCGCCGCCGGTCATGGTGGCGCGCAGCCGGGCCACCCATTTGGCCGGCTCCCAATAGGTCACGCGCGGATCGGTGAGGCCGCCGAGCGCCAGGATCGCCGGATAGGCCTTCGCGGCGACGTTGTCGTAGGGCGAATAGGACAGGATCGTCCTGAACGCCGCCTCGCTCTCAGCCGGGTTGCCCCATTCCGGCCATTCCGGCGGGGTCAGCGGCAGGTCGGCGTCGAGCATGGTGTTGAGCACGTCGACGAAGGGCACGTCGGCGACGATGCCGGCGAAGAGCTCCGGCGCGATGTTGGCGGCGGCACCCATCAGCATGCCGCCCGCGCTGCCGCCGTGGGCGACGATGCGTCCCTGCGCGGTATAGCCCGCCTCGATCAGCGCCCGGCCGCAGGCGACGAAATCGGTGAAGGTGTTGGGCTTCTTCTCGCGCTTACCTTCAAGATACCAGTTCCAGCCCTTCTCCGTGCCGCCGCGGACATGGGCGATGGCGTAGACGAAGCCGCGATCGACGAGGCTGAGCAGGTTGGTGCGAAACGCCGCCGGCATCAGCGTGCCGTAGGAGCCGTAGCCGTAGAGCAGGAGCGGCGCCGAGCCATCGAGTGCGAGCCCGCGGCGGTGCAGCAGCGAGATCGGCACGCTCTCCCCGTCCGGCGCCGTCGCGAACAAGCGGCGGGTAACGTAGTCGGCAGGCTCGTGGCCGCTCGGCACGGTCTGGCGCTTGCGCAGGATGCGGGCGCGGGTGACGCAATCGTAGTCGTAGGTCTCGGCCGGCGTCGTCATCGACGAGTAGGTGAAGCGAATTCGCGCCGTCTCGAACTCATAGCCCGGCAGGAGCCCGAGGGAGTACGCCTCCTCCGCGAAGGAGACCGTGTGCTCCTCGCCCTTCATGTCGCGCACGACGATGCGCGGCAGCGCGTTCTCCAGTTCGAGCCGCACGAGATGGTTTCCGAGGACGTGCAGGTGCCGGATCATCACGCCGGGCCGGTAGGGCACCGCGTCGCGCCAGTTCTCCCGCGCCGTGGCGTCGAGGGGGCAGGTGACGATCTTGAAGTCGACCGCGCCGTCGGCGTTCGTCAGGATGACGAGATACGAGCCCCAGTGCTCGACGGAGTAGATCAGCCGCTCCTCGCGAGGCGCGACGCAAGCCAGCGCGCCCTCGTCGTCGGCGCGGTCGAGCAGATAGACCTCCGCCGTCTCGTGGTCGCTCGCCGTGACGGTGAGATAGGTGCCCGATTGGGTGCGGCCGATATTCACGAAGAAGCCCGGATCGGCTTCCTCGTAGACGAGCGTATCCTCGGCCTGATCCGTGCCGAGGCGGTGGCGCATCACGCGGGCGGGGCGGTGGTTCTCGTCGAGCGCCACGTAGAAGAAGGCGGTGCCGGCCGCGTTCCAGACCGCGTCGCCCGCGGTCGATTCCACGCGCTCCGGGCGATCCTCGCCGGTGTCGAGGTCACGCACGCGGATGGTGTGGAGCTCAGAGCCCTTGGTGTCCACGCCCCAGGCGAGCAGGCGGTGATCGTCGGAGTGGGCCGCGCCGGCGATCTCGAAGAAGGCCAGCCCTTCGCCTTCCTTGTCACCGTCGAGCAGGATCTGCTCGCCGATCTCGCCATCCTCCGGCTCCTCGGCGATGCGGTGAACGGTGCGCGGGCGGCGGCAAACCAGCGGGTGCTGCCCGCCCTCGCGGTGGCGGGAGTAATAGGCAAAGGGGCCGTCGGGCTCCGGGACCGAGGCGTCGTCCTCGCGGATGCGCCCCCGCATCTCGGCGACGAGGGCCTTGCGCAGAGCCGTAGCGCCGCCGAGCGCCGCCTCGGCATAGGCGTTCTCGGCCTCGAGGTAGGCGCGGATATCGGGAGCCAGCGCCGACGGATCCTTCAACACCGCGCGCCAGTTCTCGGCCTTGAGCCAGGCGAACGGATCCTCGACGCGCCGGCCGAAGAGTTCGAAGGCGTGCGGGCGCGCCTCGGCCGCGGGTGCCTCGGGCGGCAGGGAAAAGGCGGGCGGTTCGAAAGTCATCGCCGAACTCCGGTCGAACGCGTGAGAGGTGATCATGCGGGATGACAGGCGGTGTGCCGCGCCGCGAGGCGGCCCGCAAGGCCGCCAGCAACGCGGCCCGACCCCGATCGAACGTCACGGAAAGCCCATCCATACAGCCGGCCCGAGAGGAGGAAGCTGGAGCATTCACGGTAAATTGCGCACGTCCCGGACGCCCTGGACCCATTCAGTTGTGCATACCCGTCCTGTCTTGCAGGTCTAATGTAGATGTCCTAGGTAGATCGCGTGACTGAGGGGGCGTCACTCCAAACCGAAAACAAGCGGCACGATTGCACAAGACGGTCCTTTGCCTGCCCGGTTCCCGCTGGACACTGGGCTAGATCGATTGCGCGCGATGCACCGCGAAGGGACAACCGAGATCATGAACGAAACCGATCCGTCGGTCGATTACGTCGCTCTCACAGCCGACATCGTCACCGCCTATGTGAGCAACAACCCGGTGCCGGCCGCTGAACTCGCCGGCCTCATCGGCAGCATTCACGGCGCCCTGATTCAAGTCGGAAGCGGCCGCGTCGCCGCACCGCAGCCCGCCGTCCAAGAACCGCAGCAGCCGGCCGTGCCGGTCAAGAAGTCGATCCAGCCCGACTACATCGTCTGCCTGGAGGACGGGCGGACCTTCAAGTCGCTGAAGCGGCACCTGCGCGCCAAGTACAATCTCTCCCCCGAGCAGTACCGCGCCAAGTGGGGTCTCTCGCCCGACTATCCGATGGTGGCGCCGAACTACGCCAAGGCCCGTTCGGATCTTGCCAAGGCCATCGGTCTCGGCCAAGTGCGCCCAGACTACGACGCGGCCGCCTGATTTCTCTCAGCCCCCAGCACCCGCGGTGCCGCCCTGCTCCGGCGGTGCCGCGGGCCGCTGAGCCCAGGGCGGCCGACCGCGTGCGCGGACCGCATCGAATCGACTTATCAACAGCTTCGTCATGAATTTGTCGCGGAACGCAGCAGCCGTTGCTGCATTCCTTCGACATGAGCGACGAGGACCTCTCCGAACGACTGTCCAAGACCAACGCGGCTCTCGCAGAGTGGGCCGCCCGCTCTGCCTGCGAGAGCGATGCATTGATCGAGCGCTTCGAGCGGATGGGCTACGAGGTGCGCGACAAGTCGGTGGACGAGATCACCGAGGTGCTGAAACAGCCACCGACCCGTCCGCCGCGCGGCTGAAACGCGGATTTGAACAGCGTGACGGTGCAACCTCAGGCAGCACATGACGCTGTCAAGACTTGTATTAGGACGATTTTCCCTTAGCCTCCTGACATTGGTCCGGTTCGGGTGGCAATATGAGTAAAGAACAAAACATGAACATAGCAGGCGTTCTCGGTCGCGAGGCCGAACGCCTGCTGGCGGCGCTGGCGCCCGAGGGTGCGTATGCCTTTCCCGATCCGAGTGCGCCGGAGACGCTGATCGTGCGCAGCGGCGGTGGCGGCGTGTCGCTCGGCGCGGGGCGGTTCTCCGCACGGGCCGGCGCGACGCTTGTCGCGGCCGATCTCGCTTCGCGGGACGACGGGCGACGCAACCGGCTGGTGATCGGCGCGGCCGGGCGGGCGCGTCTGCGCCGCGCCGAGGTGGGCGGCTCGGACGGCTTCCGGATGCAGCATCTCGCGGTTGTACGAGAAGGGTCGGGCGAGGCGGAGCGGCTGCGTGACACGGCCGAGAGTCCTCTGGCGTGGATGGCCCGCCGGCGCGGACGCGACGGCGAGCCGATGATCGATGCGGCCGCCTTCGCGGCGGGGGAGCGGCTGCGCCACGACCTCACATCGGCACAGATGCTGCCGCAGCTCTCGACCGACTGGACCGCGCCGCGCGTCGACGGGGGTGGCCCGCGCGATCCGTCTTCGGCCTCCGACCGGATCATCGCCGCACGGCAACGGGTGGATCTTGCGCTGGCGGCAGTGGGCTCGGACCTGTCGGGATTGCTGATCGACCTGTGCGGCTTCCTCAAGGGCCTGGAGCGGATCGAGGCGGAGCGGCGCTGGCCGGCGCGCTCGGCCAAGGTGGTGGCACGCATCGCCCTGGCGCGGCTCGCCGAGCATTACGGGATCGGCCGCGAGGCGACCGGCCCGGAACGGGCCCGCAGCCGCGCATGGCGCTCACCTCCGCTCGGGTAGCGGAAGGTTCAAGCGGCCGCGGCCTCCCTCCCCGACAAGAAGCAGGCCGGCAGGCTGGAAAGATCCGCCGAGACGGCACGCGGCCCTGCGGGCGTGCCTTCTCCCGGTCAGGAGACCCGGCTGGCGTCGCGCTGGATCTTCTCGACCATGGCGCGGACGCCGTTCGATCGCTTCGAGGTGACGTGGGCGCCGAAATTGAGCTGCTTGAGCAGATCGAGCCCGTCCAGCTTCGCCGCCTGATCCGGGCTCTTGCCAGAATACAGCGCGACCATGAGAGCGACGAAGCCCTTCACCAGATGCGAGTCGCTGTCGCCGACGATCGTCACTCGGCGGCCGTTGTCCTCCGTGGACACCACGAGCCAGACTTGGCTCTCGCATCCACGGACGAGATTCTGATCCGATTTCCACGCCTCCGGCATGGGCGGCAGGGCGCGGCCGAGTTCCATCACGTAGACGAGCTGCTCGTGCGGGTCGTCGATGAGTTCGAAGTTTTCGATGATGGTGTCGAGGTCGGGCAGCATGGCACACGCGTTCAGGAGCGTCGGGCGATTTCAGCCGATATAGCGACCGCGGGCTGGGGCCGCGAGGCTCTTCCTGCGTCGAGGCGTCAGCGCAGGGACGGCGGCAGCGAGGGAGGGACGTAGGCCCGCGCCTCCGGCAGTTGCAGCAGCAGCGGATCGGTCTCGGTCGCCGTGCCGCTGACGGCGATCTCGGCCTGGGCGGCATAGGCCGCGATCAGGCGGGGGCCAAGCTTCGGCACACCCTCCCGCCCCGCGGCGGCGGCCTCACCGGAGCTGGAGACGATGGAGAGCCGCACCGGTCCGCCGACACCCGCATCGATGCCGATCACGATGCCGCACGTCACCGTCTCGCCCGTGGCATCGAGGCACTCCGCAACGATCTCGGCGACGATCATGCCCAGGGCGTTGGCGGTGCGGGGCTCGACCAGACTCGTCCCCTCCCCCTCGATCGTCACACTGATCCGTCCGGCCCGCCGGAGCTGCCCGAGCCCGGAGGCGAGCCGCCGCAGATAGTCCCGCAAGTCGATCGACGCGATGTGGGGCGCCTCGTGCAGGTGCTGCTGCACCAGGGCGATCGCCCTCACCCGCTGCCCGAGGGCATCGAAGCTGCCGCGACAGGATTCCGGCGCGGCGCGGCCGTAGAGGCCGATCAGGCTCACCATCACCTGGAGGTTGTTGCGCACCCGGTGATAGATCTCCGCCAGCAGCGTCTCCTTCTCCAGAAGCGCGTGCTCGGCATGCTCCTCGGCGTTCTTGCGGTCGGTGATGTCGAAGCACGAACCGAGATAGCCGTAGAAGATGCCGTTCTCCTCGAGCGGACGGCCGGTATCGAGCAGCCAGCGATAGGCGCCATCGTGGCGGCGCAAACGGAATTCGATGGTGAACGGAAGCCGCGACTCGAACGCCTTCTCGACGATCTCGGCATGACGCTTGAAATCGTCCGGGTGCAGTCCCTTGCGCCAGCCGTCGCCAATCTCCTCGGACAAGGGGCGGCCGGTGAACTGGAGCCAGCACTCGTTGTGATAAGTGGAGTGTCCGGACTCATCCGTACGCCACATCATCAGCGGCACATGGTCGGCAAATCGACGGAATCCGTCGCCGAGGTCAAACGGGGTCTCCGGCCCGCCATTCCCCGAAAAGCCGCCTTCTGGCGTATCAGCACCCATACCGCTCGTCTGTTCGCTCGTCGCAACCCGAAAACGACTTCACCTATGCGCCGGACAACGTCCGCGGTGTGGGGCCGTTCCGGGGCGTCCACAAGTCGATAAATCCTTTCGGCCGGGCAAGTCCCTACGGCACCGTGCGGCCCGATCAAGCTTCACGAATGCTCGATCACCCCAAGGATGCGCGCGGCCGATCGTTCAATCGGCGCGGGTTCGGGATGGATTGGCATGTCCGGGTTGGATCGTCCGCTCACGCACCGCCGACAGCGATGGCGGCGGCGTTCACGCAAGAAGGGTCTCAGGCTCACCAGTGGCCGACCGGCGACGTCGAGTGCGGGCCCGGTCAGCGAGGTCTTGCGGTGTCACGGACGACAGGGTGGCACCGGCTGGGCTTTTCGCGCGCATCGCTTCAGCCGTCAGCCCAAGCTGGACCTTTCAGCATTCTGAACAGACTTCCGCCGAATCACTGCCGGAAAGCAGCGCGCGAAAGCAGTCAGGGCGGTGCCGAACGCCCCACACCTGCATCGGCCTTGGAAGCGTTCGTGAGTACGATCCGAACTCCCAATGAAACAAATGTGGTATTCACTCCCGCCCTCAAGACGAGAACCATCCCACTTTATACGACATACAATCCTATTTCGCGCCGCAACAGGATTGGCAGGGATGAGAACGGCGTCCGTTCAACGAAATGTGAGCAAAGTGCTTGCCTCATTCGTTAAGACGTGCATTCTACCCCTCGTCCGCATCAGACCCGGCGAGAGAGCCCAGTCCGGCCTACCGGCCGTTCATGGCGTCGAGGAGCGACCGCCCCCGGAAGCTTCGAGGCACAATCCCGCAAGGGTTGGACGATCTGAAGGGTGACGCTCCGGCGCCGCTCCGAAGGGCCCATCGAGCTGGTCTCAGGCCGGCGGGTCCCCAGGAACCCACGACAGAGGGGGGCACGAAGTGCTGGCCGCGGGCATTTCGAATGCCTGCACGTCGTGGGGAGCCTGATGAATACGGACGATTTCATCTACGATTTCGACGCGCCGGACTCGGACTGGAACTACGAGCCGTCACGAGCCGATCTGTTTCGGCAGATCGATGCCCCGCTCTACACCACCGACGCGGACGGATGGCTGACCTTCTACAATGACGCCGCCGCGCGGCTCTGGGGGTTTCGCCCCGTGCTCGGCAAGGCGCGCTGGTGCGGGTCGTGGCGGCTGTTCGAGGCGGATGGGAGACCGCTCCCGCACGATCTCTCGCCGATGGCCGTCGCCCTCCGAGAAGGCCGCGCGCCCCGCGGCATCCAGATCGGCCTCGAACGGCCGGACGGGAGCCGGATGGCGTTCATGCCCTACCCGACCGCACTTCACGACGCATGCGGCGCCGTGGTCGGGGGCTGCAACATCCTTCTCAAGGTCGAACGCCCCAGCCTGCGCTTCGCCTTCCGCAGCCCGCTTCAGGGGCGACCGACGCTGCGTGCTGCCCAAGTCGCGGGCATGCACAGATGTTCGGCCTGAGGTTGCCGGGGATGTGGCCGCGATCCACCTCGTTCAAGCGGTGCGATCCGAGGACTGACCCAACGGATCGTCTCGCGGCCTGAGAAGAGAGGAGGAAGCCATGTCGGTCGATACCAACTGGAGCCTCGACGCCGTTCAGAGCCTGCGCAGCATGGCCCGTGAGGGCGTGTCGGTCTCCGTCATCAGCCTGAGACTGAAGCGGCCGGTCGATGCGGTCTGCGCCAAGCTCGCCGAGCTCGGCATCACGCCGAAGGTCGAGGCCTGATCGATCCGGATGGACGCCCGCGGCGTGACGCCCGGGCGCCCACCCCGTCGCGTTACCAGGTTCCGGTATTCTCCATCGACAGCCAGGGCTCCTGCGGCGGCTTCGATCCGCCCTTCTGCAGGATCTCGATGGAGATGCCGTCCGGCGAGCGCACGAACGCCATATGCCCGTCGCGGGGCGGCCGGTTGATGGTGACGCCGGCGTCCTTCAGTCGCTGGCAGAAGGCGTAGATGTCCTCGACCTGATAGGCGAGGTGCCCGAAATTGCGCCCGCCCGAATACTCCTCCGGATCCCAGTTGTAGGTCAGCTCGATCAGGGGCGACTTCGTCGCCTCGGCGCGCTCGACGTCGCCCGGAGCGGCGAGGAAGACGAGGGTGAAGCGGCCCTTCTCGTTCTCGACCCGACGCACCTCCTTCAGGCCGAAGGTGTCGACGTAGAAGGCGAGCGCGCGGTCGAGATCCGCCACGCGAACCATCGTGTGCAGGTATTCCATGGCCACACCGGATGATGACAGGGATGGCCGGCTATCTGGCCCGCGGCAGCCCCCCGTCAACGGGCGTCTGCGATGGGGAGCCCGAGTCGCGGGTCGATCGGAGCCAGCCCTGGGGCGGACAGCACCGCCTCAGAACGACCCAAACGACTGGGGGTAACATACATTTGACAAATCGGCCTTATCATAGGAATTGATCGACCCAGTCACATCACCTACCGAACAACGCGAAACCATTACTTGACGATAAAGAAGATGGATTTGAGTATTTGGAGAAAATTTTTCTCCATTGATTCGACAAGATCTCACCAAGTAACCTCGGAAATGTCGACTTGCCGGCGAAGTTTTACGAGTGAATTCCTTTTCGCTCTTCACTCCGAGATGTCTCGGCGGAGCGCGCCGTCGTCGGAGCGTGACGCGTGACGGGCTCGATCATCCGTGGGATCGGCGCGATCGACCATGCCACACCCGAGCAGATCCTGGCACATCCCGCCTTCCCGGCGGCGCGCCGGATCTTCGTGTCGGAAACCGCCAGGGTCTACCAGGCGGGCATGTTTCCCGGCCAGTTCGGTGCCGATGCCGGGCGTGTCACCACCCTTGCCATCATCGTCTGCCAGCATGCCGGCTACGATCCGACCGACCGCGCAACCTGGCCGACGCTAGGCCACCTCAAGGACACCGTGGCCCGTTTCGGCTTCGCGAGTCCGCGACTGATCGACAGCTTCGTCGCGCGTCTGGTGCAGACCGGCTACCTCGAACTCCAGCAGCAACCGGAGGATAACCGGGTACGTCTGCTGTTCCCGACCGAGCCCCTTCTGGCCTGGGATCGCGACTGGATGGCGGCCCACTACGCAGCCCTCGAAGCCCTCTATCCCGAGCCGGGTTTCGGCCCGCCGCGACAGCGCGACCCCGCCTTTCAGGCGGCGCATGCCCGCTCGGCCATCGCGGCTTTCGACGCGATCATCGCGATGATGTGGAGCAACCTGGAGATCGTCTTCTTCCTCAGCAGCACGAGCGCGCTGATCATCCTGCTGTCGCTGTTCGAGATGGGCGGCAGCGAACCCGATAGCCACATCCGCGAGGCCGATCTTGTCCAGCTCGCGCCGCGCTTCGCCGTCTCGCGCAGCCATGTCCGCAATATCCTGTCGGTCGCGCGGGAGCGGAAATTCCTCGTCCGTTCGGGGCCGCGCAACGCCTACATCCAACTCACGCCGCACTGGATCGCGGCCTTCGACCGCTTCATTGCCGGAAGCCTCGCGCAGAGCGACCTCACCTACCGGCTCGCCCTGCGGCATCAGGCGGAACAGGCACGCTCCGCGGCTTGATCGAACCGCGACGCATTCCGCTCGCCGCCGTTCGCCTCTAGAAGGCGGGACCTTTCTCACGACGGCGAGCCCTGCCCTGATGCGCACCGAGACGCCCCCGACCGTCCGCCTCGAAGCGTATCGCCCGAGCGATCACCTCATCGATCGGGTCGAGCTCGACGTGCGCCTCGACCCGCGCGACACGCGCGTGACCGCGACGCTCGCGCTGCGCCCGAATCCGGCGGGCCGCGCGGGCGCGCCCCTCGTTCTCGACGGCGACGAGCTGACCCTGCTGGCTCTCGAACTCGACGGGCAGGGGCTCGCACCGCAGGCCTACCGCGCCGAACCATCGGGCCTGACGCTGCACACGCCGCCGCAGCGCCCCTTCACCCTTCGGATCGAGACGCGGCTCGACCCGACGGCGAACACCCGGCTGATGGGCCTCTACCGCTCGAACGGGGTCTACTGCACGCAGTGCGAGGCCGACGGTTTCCGGCGGATCACCTACTTCCTCGACCGGCCGGACGTGCTTTCGATCTACACCACCCGCATCGAGGCGGAGCAGGCGGCTGCCCCGGTCCTGCTCGGCAACGGCAATCCGGTCGAGTCGGGCGAGGTGACGGGGACCGGGCGCCACTACGCGGTCTGGCACGATCCGCTGCCCAAACCCGCCTATCTGTTCGCGCTGGTGGGCGGGCGGCTCGACCGCGTCTCGAAGCCCTTCACCACCATGGAGGGCCGGCCGGTCGAGATCGCCGTCTATGTCGAGCCGGGCAAGGCCGACCGGGCTGCCTACGCCCTCGATGCGGTCGAACGCTCCATGGCCTGGGACGAGACCGCGTTCGGGCGTGCCTACGATCTCGACGTGTTCAACGTCGTCGCCGTGTCCGACTTCAACATGGGGGCGATGGAGAACAAGGGCCTCAACATCTTCAACGACAAGTACGTGCTCGCCTCGCCCGAGACCGCGACCGATGCCGATTACGCGGCGATCGAAGCGATCATCGCCCACGAGTACTTCCACAACTGGTCGGGCAACCGCGTGACCTGCCGCGACTGGTTCCAGCTCTGCCTGAAGGAGGGCCTCACCGTCTTCCGTGATCAGGAATTCTCCTCCGACATGCGCTCGCGCGCGGTTCACCGGATCGCCGAGGTGCGCAACCTGCGCGCCCGCCAGTTCCCGGAGGATGCCGGCCCTCTGGCTCACCCCGTTCGGCCGAAGCAATATGCCGAGATCAACAACTTCTACACGGCCACCGTCTACGAAAAGGGCGCCGAGATCGTGCGGATGCTGCGCACGCTGATCGGCGAAACGGCGTTCCGCGCCGGGATGGACCGCTACTTCGCCGAGAACGACGGCACCGCCGCGACCGTCGAGGACTTCCTGAAGGCGTTCGAGGCGGTGACGGGCCGCGACCTCTCGCGCTTCGCCGAGTGGTACGAGCGGCCGGGAACGCCACGCGTCACGGTCTCCGGCACTTATGAACCGAACGCCGGGACCTACCGCCTCACCTTCCGGCAGACGCGCCCCGGCGCCGGGGCGGATGCGCCGCCCCTCGTCATCCCGATCCGCCTCGGACTCGTCGGCGACGAGGGCCCCCTCGATGGGGTGACGAGCGCGCGCGTCGAGGCCGGCGTGTACGTGCTCGACGCGGCCGAGGATGAGGTGACATTCGAGAATGTGGCGGAGGAGCCCGTTCCCTCGCTGTTTCGTGCCTTCTCGGCACCGGTTCGCGTGGAGAGCGCCCTCGACGACACGGCTCGCCTCACCCTGCTGCGCCACGATCCCGACAGCTTCAACCGCTGGGAGGCGGCCCAACGCATCGCCCTGGGCCTGATGGCACGACAGGCGCGCGGTGAGACTGCTGAGCCCGCCGCCGCCGATGCGTTCGTCGCCGCGCTGGATGCCTTCCTCGACGCGGAGGCTCTGCGCGATCCGGCCTTCGCCGCCCAGATCCTTGCCCTGCCGAGCGAGGGAGACCTCGCCGACGAGATCGGAAGGGACACTGACCCCGACGCCATCTTCTCCGCGCGTCAGACGCTGCGCCGCCGCCTCGGAACGGGCCTGCGCGAGCGCCTGACGCATCTGCGCGAGACGCTGGCCGAGCCTGCGGGCACGCCCTTCTCGCCGGACGCCGACGCCGCGGGGCGGCGGGCGCTCCGCAACGCCGCCCTCGACCTGATCGCCGCCGCCGACGCGGAGGCCGGCACGGGGCTCAGTCAAGCGCAGATCGAGGCAGCCACAAACATGACCGACCGGCTCGCCGGGCTCGCGACCCTCGCGCTCCTGCCGGGCGAGGCGCGGGAGGCGGCGCTGACCGCCTTCGCCGAGCGCTATGCCGACGAACCTCTCGTCCTCGACAAATGGTTCGCGATCCAGGCGATGATCCCCGAGGAGGGCACGGTGGCGCGAATCCGGAGGCTGCAGAGCCATCCGGCCTTCGCCATGACCAACCCGAATCGCGTGCGCTCCCTCATCGGAAGCTTCAGCCTCGCCAACCCGACGCAGTTCAACCGTCCGGACGGCGCGGGCTATGCCCTCGTCGCCGAGACGGTGCTGGCGCTCGACGGCACGAATCCGCAGATCGCCGCGCGCCTCATGACCGCCTTCGGCCCGTGGCGCCGCCTCGAACCGGGCCGCCGGGCCGCGGCCGAAACCGCCCTGCGTCGCATCGTTGCCACGCCCGGACTTTCTCGTGATGTCGCCGACATCGCGACACGAAGCCTCGCCGGCTAGTTAAGACTCTGTTGAGGAAGGTGTTTCGGCGAGTCGCGACCGCCGGGAGCGCTCTCCGAGCGTCTTTCCGTGTCAACGCCCTGCCCCAAAAACCGCGTGGACAAACGTCCGCCCCCGATGTCCAATGTGAATACGATTCGAGACCGCCGGCGCGGCCCAGGCCGAGGCGCCGTTTCCAGACAGTACAGAGGTGGCGATATGTCGGGGGCGGCTTCCGCGTCCCTGTCCGCGCGCGCGCGCGCGGACACGATCCTCGGGATCCAGCGCACGACCGGCACCGCTCAAGCCCGCCTCATCCGGGCCGAGACGTGGCTCCGTTATGCGCTGCCGGCTCTGCTCGTCCTCTTCATGCTCACGCTGCTGGGCGTGGCGGCCCTCGAGATGCGCGGACGCCACGAGCAGGGAATGCGCGTGGCGACCCGCGAGGTCGAGGCGTTCGCCCGTCTCGCCGCCCTGTCCCTGTCGAAGGATCCGGCCGCCGCCGAGACGCGGCTCGACCGCGTGCTTCCCGTCCACCTCCTGCCGGCCGGCTGCGAGGTTCTGGTGATCGATCCGTCCGGTCGGATTCGCGCCGCCTATCCCCGTCCGGCACCGGCCGACACTTTCGCGGGCTATCTCGCGGAAGGCGAGCCCATCGCCATGCTCGGCGAGAGCGCCGGGGCCATGACGGTCAACCTCCAGGCCGGCGGACAGGCCGTCGTCGCGGCGCGGCGCCTGGCCGATGGGTCGGGCGAGGTCGCCGTCCTCCAGCGCTTCGAGCCGATCACCGCCGATTGGTGGCGGATGTTCAGCCACCACGCGGTCTCGCTTTCGGCCATCGCCCTCGTGCTGG
Source organism: Methylorubrum sp. B1-46 (assembly GCF_021117295.1). Classification (NCBI taxonomy): domain Bacteria; kingdom Pseudomonadati; phylum Pseudomonadota; class Alphaproteobacteria; order Hyphomicrobiales; family Methylobacteriaceae; genus Methylorubrum; species Methylorubrum sp. B1-46. The sequence goes on from NZ_CP088247.1 coordinate 573,237, forward strand.
CGGGCATGGCCACCGCCTACATCCTTCAGACCCAGCGAGCCCAGGCCGCCGACGAGGTCTGCGATCTGGTCAAGCAGCGCCTCGATACGGCGCTCGGACGCGGACGCTGCGGATTGTGGGACTGGGACATCGCCCGCGGCACGATCTTCTGGTCCGACTCGATGTACGCCCTGCTCGGCTACACGCCGGAGAAGGACCTTCTCTCCTTCGGCGACGTGAACGCCCTGCTCCATTCCGAGGACGGCGACCTCTACAGCCTCGCCCGCCACCTCGCCGCGAGCCACGCCACCGTCGATCACGAGTTCCGCATCCGCAACGCCTCCGGCGACTGGATCTGGCTGCGCACCCGCGCCGAGATCGTCGAGGATGCGGCCGACGGCAGTCGGCATCTGGTCGGCATCGCCATGGACGTCACCGAGCAGCGACGGCTGGCCGAGTTCACCGCCACCGCCGACATGCGCCTGCGCGACGCGGTGGAGGCGATTTCCGAAGCCTTCGTGCTCTGGGATGCCGGCAACCGGCTGGTTCTGTGCAACTCGAAATTCCGCGACCTGCACGCGCTCGCCAGCGACGACGCGGTACCGGGCCGCCGCTACGACGAGGTCATGGGACAGGGCGCCCTCCCCCCGGTGCGGCGGGGCATTCCGGGCCCGGAGCGCGGCACGTCGCGAACCTTCGAGGTCGAACTCACCGACGGGCGCTGGCTCCAAGTCAGCGAGCGCCGCACCAAGGACGGCGGCTACGTCTCGGTGGGGACCGACATCACCAGCCTCAAGCGCCATCAGGAGCAGCTCGTCGCCTCCGAGCGCGAGCTGATCGGCACCGTCAAAGACCTGAAGCGCTCCCGGCGGACTCTGGAGACCCAGACGCAGCAGCTCGCCGACCTCGCCGAACGCCACCTCGACCAGAAGGCCCGCGCCGAGATCGCCAATCAGTCCAAGTCCGAGTTCCTGGCCAATATGAGCCACGAGCTGCGCACACCGCTCAACGCGATCATGGGCTTTGCCGAATTGATGGAGAGCGAGGTCTACGGTGCGCTCGGCTCACCCCGCTACGCCGACTATTGCCGCGACATCCAGCAGAGCGGCACCTATCTGCTCTCGGTCATCGACGACATCCTGCACATGTCGCGCATCGAGGCGAAGCGGGTGAAGCTCGTGCGCCGCCCCCTCGACCTCGACACGGCCATCGCCGCCGCGGTGACGCTGGTGGCCAAGGAGGCGGCGAGCAAAGCGGTCTCCATCGATATCGAGCTGGCCGGGACTCTCAGCGTGCTGGCCGACGAGCGGGCGCTCCAGCAGATCCTGCTCAACATCATCCAGAACGCGGTGAAGTTCACGCCGGAGGGCGGTCGGGTCGCGCTGCGAGGACGCTCCTGCAACGGCTTCGCTCACCTCTTCATCGGCGATACCGGCATCGGTATTCCGCGAGCGGCGATTTCCAAGCTCGGGCGGCCCTTCGAGCAGGTCGAGACCAATCTCACCCGCAGCTACAAGGGCTCCGGCCTCGGCCTCGCCATCGCCCGCTCCACGGCCGAGCTGCATGGCGGCTCGCTGCGCATCCGCTCGGAGGAAGGGGTCGGCACCCTGGTGCTGGTGCGGCTTCCGATGCCGACGCCCGCGCGCATGGCCGAGCTCGGCCGGGAGGCGGAGCGGGACACGCTGACGGCGATCAGTGAATTGGCCGGCGCCACGCGGGCCAAGGGCGAGATGATCGTGCCCCTGTAACGATCAGCCTGCCCATCCAAAGCGGCGCGTCTCCCGGCCCTGGGCGGCGCGCGGCCGAGAATGCCGAGCGGCCGCATCCTCCGCGACCCGGCCCAGGTTCACCTGTTCGGCAGCCGCATCATCGATCGGCCGACGGAGGTGGCGCCGCTGGAGGCGTGAACGGCGTCAGCCGATCGCCTCATGCCTCTGAGGCGTCAGCCGATTTGCTCTTGCCCCTGGGGCGTTAGCCGATTTCCTCATGCCACGTGCGGCCGTCGCGCTCGATCAGGGCGATCGAGGCGGTCGGGCCCCAGCTTCCGGCGGCGTAGGGCCGCGGCGGGTCGGGACGGTCGGCCCAGGCCTTGAGCAGGGAGTCGGCCCAGGCCCAGGCCACCTCCACCTCGTCGCGGCGCATGAACAGGGTGGCGTTGCCGCGCACCACATCCATCAGCAGGCGCTCGTAGGCATCGGGATAGCGCTGCTTGAACGTCTCCTCGAAGGAGATGTCGAGGTTGGTCGGGCGCAGGCGCATGCCGCCGGGGCCCGGATCCTTGGTCATCACTTCGAGCTTCATGCCTTCCTCGGGCTGAAGGCGGATGACGAGGCGGTTCGGCTCGCGCCCGAAGGCGTCGGCGGGGAAGATCGAGAACGGCGAGGCGCGGAACTGTACTACGATCTCGGACAGCTTCTTCGGCAGGCGCTTGCCGGTGCGGACGTAGAACGGCACCCCGGCCCAGCGCCCGCTGCGCACTTCGAGCTTCAGGGCGACGAAGGTCTCGGTTCGGCTCGGCGTGCCGCTGCCGAGGTCAGCCTGATAGCCCTCGACCGGTCGCCCGCCGACGGCGCCGGCCGCGTATTGCCCGCGCACGGTGACGCTCTGCACGTCGGCGGCCGTGATGGGCTTGAGGGCGCGAAGCACCTTCAGCTTTTCGTCGCGAACGGAATTGGCGTCGAGCGAGATCGGGCTTTCCATCGCCGTGAGGCAGAGGAGCTGGAGGATGTGGTTCTGCACCATGTCGCGCAGCGCACCCGAGGTGTCGTAGTACCCGCCGCGTCCCTCGACGCCGACCGTCTCGCCCACCGTGATCTGGACGTGATCGATCACGTCGGCGTTCCACAGCCGCTCGAAAATCGTGTTGGCGAAGCGCAGGGCCATCAGGTTCTGCACCGTCTCCTTGCCGAGATAGTGGTCGATGCGGAAGATCTGGCTTTCGGGGAAGACCGCGCCGACCGCGTCGTTGATGGCGCGGGCCGACTTCAGATCCTTGCCGATCGGCTTTTCGAGCACGACGCGGCTGTTCTCGCCGATCAGTCCGTAACGGTCGAGGTTGCGGCAGATCGAGCCGTAGAGATCGGGCGAGGTGGCAAGATAATAGGGCCTGATCCGGTCGGGCCGCTCGTCGAGCAGGGCCTTCAATTCATCCCAGCCGTCATCCCCGAGGGCATCGACCGCCACGTAGAACAGGTGATCGAGGAAGCCGGTGAGCTTGGACTCGTCGATCTCGGCCGCCGGCACGAAGCTCTTCAGGGCGTCTCGCGCATGCTCCCGGAATTCCTCCAGGCTCATGTGGCTGCGCGAGGCGCCGATGATGCGGCTCGTCTCGGGAATCTGGGCGTCGCGGTAGCGCTGGTACAGCGCGGGCAGGAGCTTGCGCTGCGTCAGGTCGCCGGTGGCGCCGAACACGACATAGTCGAAGGGCGAAACGGGGATGATGGTGGCCAAGCACGGCTCCCATGATTCGTGCGGGTTTCGAACCGCAGATGCCTGTCGGAGAGAGATTCCCGCGGCTCCGCGCCTCTGACCCGACCATCTGCCGGAACGCCCTGCGACGCCCGGCTCGGTGGGTTATCGGTTCGCAGTGACGGCTTGCAAGTGCGTTGCCGAACAAACGATCGGCCCCTCGACGCAGCGGGCGCGGACCACCGCCGAAGATTTCGTTGCTCGTCGCCGGTAACGGCGGCTGGCTGCGCAAACCGGCAGCATTCGAACACGAAGGCCGACCGCGGCGGGCGATCCTGTCAACCGGATCAGTCGCGGCTCCGGCGTGAACCGATCGAGCTGTAATTCGGGGTCTGCTCGACGGTGACCGGCTTTTTCTCCTCGGCAACCGGCAGCTTGGCGATGCGCTCGATGCGGACACCGGCGTAGTTGCCTCTCCGCCAGGCCAGATTGACCTTCAGTACGAAATCCCGACCCAGGATCCTGAGCATGAACGACGCTGGGAGGGTGTAGGCCTCAGGAACGCCGAGCTTGGCACCGGATTTCGAGATATCCTTGATGTTACAGGGAATCTCGGTGCCGTCGAACAACCGGATCATCGCGATCCAGTTGGTGACCGTCCGCTCTTCGCGCCGCGCGACGAGAGAGGCCTCCACCCCCTCTGCGCCGTCCCCCGAGATGAGCTCGGATGGAAAATCGATGACGGATGGAGGGGGGCTCGGCATGGGGGCCACGGCATGAGGCGTCTCGAAGCCCACGCTATCGGGAAAGTGTTGATGCAAGATGTGCATCGCGGCAGGCCGCACCCTGCGTCGGAGTGATTCCACCGGGATCCGATCACAGTTTCGTTTTCGACGCGCCGATCTCATATCGCAGCCGCGACAAAGACTTGCCGGCCACATCACTTCCGCGGGCGCCCATACGGCGTGAAACGCGCTTGTCAAATGATCGTTCGGTCTGTCTTTCCTTTTTGCTATTCGCACCGCAAAAAAGAGCCGGCTCTTCTTGCGATGCAACGAAAATAGTTCATGAAGCAGAGCTCGAACGGGCTTGCAACACATGAACAGCTGATTAACGTACCCCTATCGTAACGCGTTCGATGTTTGACCCCTGGCAGGGAGCGGTCCCATGTCCGAGCTCATTCGCGTGAAACCAACCCACGACGGCACCTACACCGTCTATCGTGGATCTATGGCCCTCGTTTCGGGCCTGACGAGGTTGCAGGCCGAGCGCTACGAGGCGAGCATTGCCCGTCAGCAGCGCGGGCTCTCGCCCCTCGTCGGCGCCTGAGGCGCTCCATCGACGGTTCGAGGGCGCGGCTCCGACGAGGAGTCCGCGCCCTTCGCATGTCCGCTTGCTCAGTGTCTCTCACGAAGCTCCCGCTGCGCTGCTCTCGCCGGAGTGAGGACGGTCGATGACCAGGAGTGGTGTGATACGGTCTCCGCCGGATCGCTTCGGCTTCGCCTCGCGATGACGGCGTCGGGCAAGAACCGAAGCGATCAACCGGAAACGGCATGAGGGACTTTTAGAGCATCGTCTTTTTCCGAAAGCCGGTGACCACCTTTCGGGATGATGCTCTAAACCGCGCCGGTTTCGGCGCTGATCCAGGCAGCGGTATCGGGATCGGCGTCCGCGACCGGCAGATGCAGGATGATGGGCGTCTCGTAGGGGTGGCGCCGCTTCAGTTCAGCCGCGAGGGCATCGGCCAAGCCTTCCCGGCTCTTGAGAATCGCGACCACCTCCGTGCCGCGTTCGATCGCCCCCTTCCAGGCGTAGACCGATTGCATGCCCGGGATCACGTTCACGCAGGCCGCGAGGCGGGCGCGGACCAAAGCTTCCCCGACATCGAGGGCCATCGCGGCATCGGGAAAGGTCGTGTAGACGAGGAGCGGGCGCTCCATGCTATGGCTCTCCCTCGGCAGACCGGCGTCCAACCTCGGATGTCCGGCGCGTGCCCCGAGTGAGACCGGCTCGGCCTCTTCCCGTCAACAGGGCTGACAGCACGGATGCCGCGCCGCTTTTCACGGATTGCCTTCGTGGCGAGCCCCACGGCCGATGCGCGGGAGGCGGCGGACCTGCTGATGCGCCGCTACGACCACGTTCCGCCCGAGGAGGCGGATGTCGTCGTAGCACTCGGCGGCGACGGCTTGATGCTGCAGGTGCTGCACCGCTTCATGAACGCGCCCAAGCCGATCTACGGCATGAATCGCGGCACGGTCGGCTTCCTGATGAACGAGTTCCGCGAGGACGGGCTGCTCGACCGGCTGGAGGCCACCAAGCGCTCGACGATCCACCCGATGACGATGATCGCCACCGATACGGAGGGGCGCAGCCACACGGCGCGGGCGATCAACGAGGTCTACATGCTGCGCCAGACCCACCAGACCGCCAAGCTGCGGGTCTCGGTGGACGACCATGTGCGCCTGCCCGAACTCATCGCCGACGGGATTCTGGCCGCCACGCCCGCCGGCTCGACCGCCTACAACCTCTCGGTCGGGGGGCCGATCCTGCCGCTCAACGCTCATCTCCTGGCGCTGACGCCGATCTCGGCCTTCCGGCCCCGGCGCTGGCGCGGCGCGCTGCTGCCGAACTACGCCCGCATCCGCATCGACGTGATCGACGCCGAGCACCGCCCCGTCGCGGCGGTAGCCGATCATACCGAGTTCCGCCGGGTCTGCACGGTGGAGACGTGGCTCGACCACGCCACCAACCTCGTGCTGCTGCACGACCCCGGCCACAGCCTGGAAGAGCGCATCCTGCGCGAACAATTCGGCTGACCGCTCCGGAGACCGGCCGTCGATCCGCGCGGTTGCCGCGTCAGAAGTCGCTGGCGAGGCCCTTCACCTCCCAATCCTCGTAGCGGACCGGCTCGAGGCCGCCGCGTCCCAGCGCCTCGGGACGCTCGGCGATCTTGGCCGCACGGGCGTCGATGGCAGCGCGCCGCTCGGCCGCCTCCGCCAGCGCCCGCTGCGCCGCCGGGGACAGGATGCGCGGCGCGGCGCCCGCCGCATCGGCCTCGTCCTTGGCATCCGCCTGTGTCATGCCGATCTCCATCCTCGCTCGCATCACGTCTTGCATCCTTTGCCGACAGATGTGACTCCGTCGGCCCAGGGGCGAGACCCCACCGACCCCTTTTATCCCAGAACGGCCCTTCCCGCTTGGCAACGCCCCCCAACCACCGCATGCCGCCCGCCTTCGACCCGTCCGTGCCGGGTCTCGCCGCACGCCACGTCGCGCGCGAGGCGGTCACGACCCTACTCGGTCCCGCCCGCGGTCTGGCGCTCGAAGATGCTCTCGCCCAGGCCGGGCGCGGGGCCCGGCTGGAGGCCGGCGAGGCCGCGCTCGCCCGCGCGATCGCCACGGCGAGCTTCCGCCGCCTCGGCTTCATCCGGGCAGCACTCGCTGCCCGCCTGCGCGACGGCCTTCCCGAGGACCGGCCGCACCTCCTGGCCCTTCTGGTGACCGGCGCGGCGCAGATCCTCGACCTCGCGGTGGCCGACCACGCCGCCGTCGATCTCTCGGTGCGCCTCGCCAAGGCCGACCCGCAGCTCCAGCACCTCGCGCCCCTCGTCAACGCGGTGCTGCGCCGAATCGCCCGCGAGCGCGACGTGATCCGCGCGGAGGAGAACGATCCGCTCGCCCACAACACCCCGGACTGGCTCGCACGGCGCTGGCGGGCAACCTACGGCGAGGAGACGGCACGCTGCATCGCCGCGGCCCATCTGGAGGGCGCGGCGGTCGATCTCACCGTTGCGCGCGCCGCGGACATCTGGGCCGAGCGGCTCGGCGCTCTCCGCCTCGACATCGGGTCGCTCCGTCTGGTCGAGGTGCGGGACTCGGTGGCCGAACTGCCCGGCTATACCGAAGGCGCATGGTGGGTGCAGGACGCCGCCGCCGCCCTGCCGGTGCGGCTGCTCGCCCCCGCTCCGGGTGAGCGCGTCGCCGACCTCTGCGCCGCGCCCGGCGGCAAGACGGCACAGATCGCGGCGGCGGGCGCGACGGTCACGGCCGTCGACCGTTCGGGCGCGCGGCTGGAACGGCTCGGCCGCAATCTCGAACGCCTCGGCCTCTCGGCGGAGGTGGTGACGGCCGATGCCCTGGGGCTGCCGGAGGATGCACCCTTCGACGCGGTGCTGCTCGACGCCCCCTGCTCGGCGACCGGCACGATCCGCCGCCATCCCGATGTCGCCTGGACGAAGAGCGAGACCGATGTGATGCGGCTGTCCGGCCTCCAGCGCCGCCTCCTCGATAAGGCCGCGCGGCTGACGCGGCCGGGTGGACGGCTCGTCTACTGCACCTGCTCCCTGGAACCCGAAGAGGGCGGCGGACAGGTCGCGGACTTTCTCAAGCGCAACCCGAATTTCGAGCGGATCGCGATCACCTCCGACCAATTGGCCGGCCATGCCGAGTTGATCGACGCATCCGGCGACCTGCGCACCCTGCCGAGCCATCTCGGCGGCGGCACCGGACGGGCCGGCGGCCTCGACGGCTTCTTCGCGAGTGTCCTGCGACGGCGAGGCTGAGACTGGAACAGTCTGAAGCCCGACATGTGATCCGGAGGCCTGCGGCCTCGTATCGAGACCTCAGCAGCAAAAAGCCTTCAGGCCTGCGCCGGCCATGGCGAGCCCCGTCACGAGGGAGAGGCCGCCGGCCATCTCCATCCGAGCGGTCCAATCCGGATAGAGCGGCGCGCGGCCGGCCAGAACCAGCCCGCAGGACAAGCTCACGAGACTGAGCAACGCAATCATCCATCCTCCCAATCGAGCGTTCGCCGCAGCGCCGTCCCAGCCGTCATCACGCCGTCTTCGAAGACGTTAACGCGCGCGCTCCGCCAGCGGGCTTCCCCGCTCTTCCCGACTTCCACAGCTCGATTGAGAGACCTTCGGAACAGTCACTGACAACCGATGTCGAGATTTTAGCCGGTTACATAACCTTTGTTGCACAATCCGCATTAACCATTCGTTCAAGTGTGTAAACAAAGCCTTAGCGGGACCCCTCAACTTCGGTTAAATATTTTTAGCACAACGAACTTCCCTCCCGTTTCGGCGGCCTCATGCCTTACGTGTCCAGCTTCTGGGTGCGCTCTTCCGTCATGCTTGCAGGCGCAGCGAGCTTTCTTTTCATCGGAACGGGGGCGGCCAGCGCCCACGTCAAATGGTTCTGTGCTTTCGATGTCGCCGGCCAGCCGCGCGGTCTCGAACAGGTGCTTTGTACCGACTTCGAAATTCTGACGGGTCTCGCCCTCGTCTGCCTGATGTTCGGCTGCCTGGCTGAAGGAACGCATCTCGGCACCGCAATCCTCAACGCCCTCGACCGCGTTACCGCGGCAGCCCGGCTCAACAGCGTCCTGATCGTTCGGGCGGTGGTGGGGTTCTTCCTCGTCTCGCTGTGGAACCTCGGCGGGATCATCCTGACGCCGGAACTGAAGACGGACGTCGCTTGGATCCCGTGGCTGCAACTGGCCATGGCCGCGGGCCTGCTGTGGAAGCGCACCCTGCCGTTCACCGCCGCCGGCATCGTGTTCCTGTTCGGCTTCGCCGTCTGGAATTACGGCATCTTCCACCTTGCCGACTATCCGGTCTTCCTCGGTGTGGCGGCCTTCCTGGCGCTCACCGCCTTCGACCGCACCCTGTTCGGCCAGCGCCCCATCGACGTGGTGCGCATCGCCGCCGCGATCACCCTGATGTGGGCCTCCGTCGAGAAGTGGGCCTATCCCCACTGGACCGACCCGCTCATCGCCGCCAAGCCCGCCATGACGATGGGCGCCTCGCCGGAACTCTTCATGCAGGCCGCGGGCGTCATCGAGTTCACTCTGGCCTTCGCCCTGATCTGGACCCCCCTGGTGCGCCGCGCCTCTGCGATCATCCTGACGGCGGTGTTCGTCTCGGCGATCGTCGAATTCGGCAAGATCGACGCCATCGGCCACTCGGGCATCATCGCGGTCCTGATCGCCATCGCCGCGGACGATGCCCGGGTGCCCGCCACCCGCCGGGACGTGGTCCTCGCCCCGGTCTACTATGCCAGCGCCCTGATGCTGTTCCTCGGCGCCTACTACCTCGCCCACAGCACCCTCTACGGCGACAGCTACGGGATCGGCACAGCCATGGGCGGCATTCCGGTGATCTGAGCCGAGGCCGGCTGCACGAAGGATGCTTCGGGGGTGCCCCTTGCGCGAGGGACACCCCCGCGCCGGTTCCGTGTTCTCGATGCGACGGTTCGGAGCAGGGCTGGCACTGTGAGGCGCGACGCGTGAATTCAGGGAGCCAAGATGTCCGCAACGCGCCCTTCACGTTTCGCTAAGTTTACCGAATTCAATCGTCGATGTTCTCCGGACAAAGCGGAAGTCAGACCGCTTCCGGGAGCTGCGAAAGAAGCAATTCGTTAAATACGCCCTGATGCAATTTTCCTACACCGGCGCCGTTTAACGCGATGGCAAGCCGACCGGATCGACAGTCCGTCCTGTAACGACGCGGCACCGGACGGGATGGCATGAGACATCGTGAGCAGACCGACGCGACGATCCAGCAACGCGCGGACGGCGTGCGCCGCCTTCCGAGCGTACCCGTTCCCGGCGCGGATCACGCCCTGCACGGGCTCGACTTCGCCTCGCAGGATTGCCTCGGCCTCTCCACCCACCCGGAGATCGTCGCCGCAGCCGCCGACACTCTGCGCCGGCTCGGCGTGCGCAGCGTCTGCGCCGGAGCCGAAGCCGGCGATACCGGCCTCGCGGTGACGCTGGAGCGCCGGATCGCCGACTTCCTTCAGATGGACGAGGCCCTGCTCTGCCCGACCAGCCGGGCCGCTGCCCAAGTCGTGATCCGCGGTCTCGTGCGCCCGGCCGACCACGTCGTGATCGATGCCGCGATCCGCGGAGGCCTTCGGGAGGAGGCCGAGGCCGGGACGAACAACATCCAGCTGTTCCGCCACCTCGATGCCGATCATTGCCGCGAGCGTCTCCGGGCCATCCGCGCCCGCGACGCTGAGAACGGCATCCTCGTCGTGACCGAGAGCCTGTCGCCGCTCGATTCCGGGACGCCTGACCTCGCCGCCCTGCGGGCACTATGCGACGAGTACGGTGCGACGCTCCTCGTGGACGTATCCCAGGATCTCGGATGCCTCGGCGAGGACGGTCGCGGCCATCTCGGCCTTCAGGACATGCTGGGCAGGGCCGATCTCGTCATCGGCACCTTCTCGAAGAGCTTCGCCTCCAACGGCGGATTCATCGCCGCCCGCACCCGCGCCGTGACGGCGTGCCTGCGCGTCGGCGAGGCGGCCCAGGCGCTCTCGCCGATCCAGCTCGCGGTCATCCTCAAGGCGTTTACCGTCATCGACGCGGCCGAGGGCTGTCAGCGCCGTACCCGCCTGATGCGCAACGTCCTCAACCTGCGCACGGCCCTGCGGGAGCGGGGGCTGAGCGTCTGCGGCGAGCCCTGCACCTCCGTCTGCGTCGAGATCGGTTTCGGCGAGCGGGCGCGCCGCTTCGCCGCTCACCTGTCCGACCTCGGCCTGCTGGTCGACCTCGGCGCGCTGGAGGAGACCGGCCGCCTGCGGCTGCACGTCACCGCCGGGCAGTCGGATGCGGAGATCGTGCGGGCCGCCTCCTGCGTCGCGGTCGCGCTCGATCGGGCGCAAGCCGAGATCGCTCCTCCATCGCGCCGCCCGCGCCTGCAGGCCGCCGCGTAGGCGTCGCCGCACTGGAACGCATCCGGAAGGTTTCCTCGGGAAGCCGGCAGCCTCAGGCCGGGAACTGGGGTTCACGAGCCTCGGAGCGTCTTGCAATCAACGAAGACCGTCATTCCGGGGTCGCGCAGCCGAATGACGGACGTTATCCGACGTTCCGAGCGCGGCCGGCGAACCAAACAGCGACGTCAGAGAACCATTCCGCGGGCGTCCGCCTCCCGTTCGACTGCATCCAGCAGGGCGCGGGACGCGATCAGACGGCGGTCGATCATCGGATCGGTGAGCCGGTCGATCCAGAGCGGCCAGGTCTCCCGCGCCTCCTGGGTGCGGCCTTCGAGATCCCTGCGGACGACTCGCAGATAGGGAATCCCGCGGGGGCCGAGCCGGTCGAGGGTGCGGCACAGGTCGCGGCGGAACTCCTGCGAGATCCGGGCGAGTCCGGCATGGGCGGATTCGTAGGCGCCGATCAGGGCGTGGGCATGCCCGACCGCCTCCTGGGGAAACGTCGTACGGAACATGGCAGGTGTCTCGCGAGGGACTACCCGATCAATGCACGGAATCGTTCCGGGTTCTGCCGGCGGCTCCGGTAATCTCCGGTCCAGCTTGGCTTTTTTCCGGTCTGATCTTGTGCATCGCATTGTTGACACTCGCCGCACGTGATGCGACTGCGCCGCACCTTAAACAGGGTCTCCAGGCGATCCCGGTCAGCGGCAGTCCATCTCGTGGCTGCAGGCGTGCGGCGTGACGGCGGGCCGACCCCGATTGCGCCGGGGCACCCGTCCCGGTGCTCAAGGCGACGGGACGTCATGACGCGAGCCTTCATCTTTCCGGGACAGGGCAGCCAAGCGGTCGGCATGGGCAAGACGCTGAGCGAGGCGTCACCGGCGGCCCGGCAGGTCTTCGAGGAGGTCGATACGGCGCTCGGCCAGAACCTGTCGCGGCTGATGTTCGAGGGCCCATCGGAAGAACTGACGCTGACCGCCAACGCGCAGCCGGCGCTGATGGCGGCGAGCCTCGCGGTGCTGCGCACCCTGGAGGCTGAGCGCGGACTCGATCTGGCGCGCGACGCGGCTTTCGTGGCCGGCCACTCGCTCGGCGAGTACTCGGCGCTGGCTGCCGCCGGCACCTTCACGATCTCCGACACCGCCCGCCTGCTGCGCATCCGCGGCGAGGCGATGCAGCGGGCGGTCGCGCCCGGCATCGGTGCGATGGCCGCTCTGCTCGGGCCTGACCTCGCGACTGCGCGCGACATCGCGGAAGAGGCAGCGCAGGGCATGGTCTGCGATGTCGCCAACGACAACGGCGCCGGTCAGGTCGTCCTTTCCGGTCACCGGGAGGCCGTCGAACGGGCGATGGCGCTGGCTCAGGGGCGCGGCGTGCGCCGGGCCGTGCTTCTCAACGTCTCCGCTCCGTTCCACTGCGCCCTGATGGCGCCGGCGGCCGAAGCGATGCGCCGGGCGCTGGCCGAGGTGGCGATGAAGGCGCCCATCGTGCCGGTCTATGCCAACGTCACCGCCGGCCCGCTCACCGAGCCGGACGCGATCCGCGACGCGCTGGTAACCCAGGTCACAGGGACCGTGCGCTGGGCCGAGAGCGTCGCCGCCATGGCCGAGGCCGGCGTCGACCGCTTCCACGAACTCGGCGCGGGCAAGGTTCTGACCGGGCTCGTCAAGCGGATCGCGCCGGGCGCTTCTGCAGGCGCCGTCGGCACGCCCGACGACGTCGCCGCCTACGCCTGACCCCTTTTTCCCGATCGAGAAGAGCCGACACCATGTTCGACCTCACCGGCCGCAAGGCCCTCGTCACCGGCGCGACCGGCGGGCTCGGCGGGGCGATCGCCCGGGCGCTGCACGCGCAGGGCGCGCATGTCGCGCTGTCCGGTACCCGCCGCGCGGTGCTCGACGAGCTGGCAGCCGAACTCGGCGGCGAGCGTGTCGCGGTGGTCGAGGCCAACCTCGCCGACAAGGCCGCAGTCGAAGCGCTCCTGCCGGCGGCCGAATCAGCGCTCGGCGGTCTCGACATCCTGATCAACAATGCCGGCATCACCCGCGACAACCTCTTCATGCGGATGAAGGACGAGGAGTGGGAAGCGGTTCTCGACGTCAACCTCACCGCCGCCTTCCGCCTGTCGCGCGCCGCGCTCCGAGGCATGATGAAGCGCCGCTATGGCCGCATCATCGGCATCAGCTCGGTGGTCGGCGCCACCGGCAATCCGGGACAGGGCAACTATGCGGCGGCCAAGGCCGGCCTCGTCGGCATGACCAAGGCGCTGGCGGCGGAGGTCGCGACGCGCGGCATCACCGTGAACTGCATCGCGCCGGGCTTCATCGCCTCGGCGATGACCGATGCGCTGAACGAGAAGCAGCGCGAGACGATTCTGACCCGCGTCCCCGCGGGCCGGCTCGGCACCGGCGCCGAGATCGGCGCGGCGGCGGTTTATCTTGCTTCGGAGGAAGCGGGTTACGTGACGGGGCAAACGCTGCACGTCAATGGCGGCATGGCGATGTATTGAGACTATCCACAAAGGGGTGTTCTGGCCGGAAAACCACGGCCATGAATGCTTTCTGAACCGCCCCTCGCCAGAGCGGAAACCCTGTGTTAACACCCGGCTCAGCCGTGCAGGGGAGTTGACGGTTCAGCGGGTTGCGGCTTTTCCAAACCACGCGCGATCGAACACCGGCCGTCCCAAAAACCCCCGAAGCGGGAAGGCGGCCACGGCGCTTTCGTCAGAAGCACACACCATCACGATCGAAAAGACGAGGACCAACAACGATGAGCGATATCGCCGAGCGCGTGAAGAAGATCGTCGTCGAGCATCTGGGCGTCGAGCCTGAGAAGGTCACCGAGGCCTCCAACTTCATCGACGATCTCGGCGCCGACAGCCTCGACACCGTCGAGCTGGTGATGGCGTTCGAGGAGGAGTTCAACGTCGAGATTCCGGACGACGCGGCCGAGACCATCCAGACCGTCGGCGACGCGATCAAGTTCCTGGAGAAGAACTCCGCCTAAGGCGGTGTCCTCACGCGGGCGGGGTCGACAAGACCCCGCGCGCCACCATGTTTCGAAGAACCGTCGTCCGTCGGGACGAACCATGAAGTCCCTTGCGGACTGAGCGGATCATTGGGATCAGGCAATGCGTCGGGTGGTGATCACGGGTCTGGGGATGGTGTCGCCGCTGGGCGGCAACGTCGAGCATACCTGGAGCCGCCTCATCGCCGGTGACAGCGGTGCCTCCGCGGTCACTGCCTTCCAGACCGACGATCTCGCCTGCCGGATCGCCTGCACGCTGCCCTTCGGCGACGGCTCCGACGGCACCTTCAACCCCGACCGGTGGATGGAGGTGAAGGAACAGCGCAAGGTCGACCCCTTCATCGTCTACGCCATGGCCGCCGCCGGCCAAGCGCTGGACGATGCCGACTGGCACCCGAAATCCGACGCGGACCAGGAGGCCACCGGCGTCCTGATCGGTTCGGGCATCGGCGGCATCGGCACGATCTACGACGCCTCCGTGACCCTCCACGAGAAGGGTCCGCGGCGCATCTCGCCCTTCTTCATTCCTGGGCGCATCATCAATCTCGCCTCGGGGCAGGTCTCGATCCAGCACGGGCTGAAGGGCCCGAATCACGCGGTCGTCACGGCCTGCTCCACCGGCGCGCACGCCATCGGCGACGCCTCGCGGCTGATCGCGCTGGGCGATGCCGACGTGATGGTGGCCGGCGGCACCGAGGCGCCGGTCAACCGGCTGTCGCTGGCGGGTTTTGCGGCCTGCCGCGCGCTCTCCACGGGCTTCAACGACGATCCGACCAAGGCGTCCCGGCCCTACGACCGCGACCGTGACGGCTTCGTGATGGGCGAGGGGGCCGGCATCGTCGTGCTCGAGGAGTACGAGCACGCCAAGGCGCGCGGCGCCAAGATCTACGCCGAGGTGATCGGCTACGGCCTGTCGGGAGACGCCTACCACATCACCTCGCCCGCTCCGGACGGCGACGGCGGCTACCGCTGCATGAAGGCGGCGGTGAAGCGGGCCGGGATCGACCCGTCCGAGATCGACTACATCAACGCCCACGGCACCTCGACCCCGCTCGGCGACGAGCTGGAACTCAAGGCTGTCGAGCGCCTGCTCGGCGACGCCGCCTCCAAGGCGTCGATGTCCTCGACCAAGTCGGCGATCGGCCACCTGCTCGGCGCGGCCGGCGCCGTCGAGGCGATCTTCTCCGTGCTGGCGATTCGCGATGGGGTGATGCCGCCGACGCTGAACCTCGACAACCCGTCGGTCGAGACCGCGATCGACCTCATCCCGCACGAGGCCAAGCGCAAGCGCGTCGATACGGTCCTCTCGAACTCCTTCGGCTTCGGCGGCACCAATGCCTCGCTGCTGATGCGCAGGGTCGCCTAAAGCATCGTCCCGAAAGGCGGCCTGCACCTTTCGGGACACAACGGTGCGCAGTAGAGGCCCGATCCTCCGCCGACCGCGGGCGATGTGTGGCGTCCCGGTCGCAGGCAACGCCATTTCGCCACAAAACAGCTTAGACTGCCTCGCGGAGTGCCTGGCTCGCCACCGGGCCAGGACTTTGTGAGAGACGCTCAAGGTTCCGCCCGTCAAACGCGCGACGAGCGGAACACGGTGCCTTGAGCGGGGCACCGCACAGGGCCACAGCAGGATTCCGGATGTTTCGCAGACGACAAGATCCGCCGTCTCCGCCGCCCGCCTCCGAGGAGCCGTCGCTGCCGAACCGGCCGTCGCCGCGCAGCCCGAGCGAGGCGATCAAGCCCACCGTCGCCCCTCCCCCGCCCGAGAGACCCGAGCGCCGCCGCGGCGGCCTGCTCGCCACCATCAGCGGGTTCCTGACACTCGGCGTCGTGCTGGCGCTCGGCGCCCTGATCGGTCTCACCCTGATCAACCGGCAGGCCTCCGAGCCGGGTCCGCTCGCCGCCGACAAGGTCGTGGTGATCCCGAGCCGCAGCGGCACCTCGGAGATCGCCAGCATCCTCGCCCGCGAGGGCGTGATCGAGCATCCGAGCCTGTTCGAGATGTCCGCCCGCTTCGGCGGCAAGGGACCGCTCAAGCACGGCGAGTACATGTTCAAGGCCCATGCCAGCGTGAAGGACACGATCGAGACGCTGACCAACGGGCGTCAGGTCCAGCACGCGATCACCTTCCCTGAGGGCCTCACCTCCGAGCAGATCGTCGCCCGGCTCAACGACAACGACGTGCTCTCCGGCGAAATCGCTGAGACGCCGCCGGAAGGCTCGCTCCTGCCCGATACCTACAAGTTTGAGCGCGGCGCCACGCGCCAGCAGATCGTCAACCTGATGCGCGCCAAGCAGCGCGAGGTGCTGAATCAGATCTGGCAGCGCCGCAGCGCCGATGTACCGGTGAAGACGCCGGCCGAGATGGTGACGCTGGCCTCCATCGTCGAGAAGGAGACCGGCCGCGCCGACGAGCGGCCGCGGGTGGCGGGCGTGTTCGTCAACCGCCTGCAGAAGCGGATGAAGCTGCAATCCGACCCCACCATCGTCTACGGCCTCGTCGGCGGGCGCGGCACCCTCGGGCGTGGCATCCTGCGCTCTGAGATCGAGCGGGCGACCCCCTACAACACCTACGTGATCGAGGGCCTTCCCCCGGGTCCGATCGCCAATCCGGGCCGAGCGGCCCTGGAGGCGGTCGCCAATCCCTCGCGCACGAAGGACCTCTACTTCGTCGCCGACGGCACCGGCGGCCACGCCTTCGCCGACTCCCTGGAGGGTCACCAGCGCAACGTGACCCGCTGGCGCCAGGTGGAGCGCTCCCGCCAGCAGTCGCAGCAGGCCGATCCCACGGCCGTCGACAAGGTCGATCCGAACACCGCCGAGCCGAATGCCGGCCAGCCGGGCGCGATCCCCGGTCGCTCCTCGGCCTACGCGCCGGGCTCGAACGCGGCGCTGGACGGCGGGGCGGCCGACGGCGGAGCGCGCCCGAAGGCCTTCGACGCCTCCGAAGGCACCCGTCTCGACCCCCTGCGCAACAAGACCTTCGATCTCGGCTCACCGAAGATGGTCCCGGCACTGCGCAACCCGTGACGTCGCCACGCCGCGATTCTCCTCAGGTGTGAGAGGGAACAGGCCGGGTGCGTAAGACGCCGCTCGGCAAGGCGCGCACATCGAGCGCATCGAGCGAGGTGAGGACGAGGTCGGCACCGGCTGCCCGCAATAGGGCCTCGTCGCCGAGCCGGGCGATGCCGAGCCCGGCCATGCCGCCGGCCTTCGCCGCCCGGATCCCCGCCGGCGCGTCCTCGACGACGAGGCATTGCCGGGGAGGCGTGCCCACGGCGGCGGCGGCGAGCAGGAACAGGGCCGGATCGGGCTTGCCGCGCGGCACCTCGCGCCCGCTCACATCGGCGTCGAACAGCGACAGCAGCGTGCGGCCCTCGGACAGGTTCACGCGGGCGAGCAGCGCGTCGGCGTTCTTCGAGGCCGAGGCGAGCACCGTGCGCAGCGGCAACTCCCGCAGCGCCTCGGCGAGACGGATCGCATCGGGAAACGCTTCGAAGCGGCCTTCCGCGATCAGCCGGTCGATCACCGCCTGCTTTTTCTGCGCGTAGGCAGCGGCCTCTGCCGCCGCCCCTGCACCGCCGAGACGCTCCAGCGTGGCTCGCGCGCCCTCCAGCCGCCGCTTGCCCGCGACATGGGCCTGATAGAAGGCCGTGGTGAAGCCGCTCGGGTCGGCGAAATCGGCCAGCGCCTCGCGCCAAGCCTGCTCGTGGGGCGAATCGACCAGCACGCCGTCAACGTCGAAGATCACCGCGCGCAGGGGCTCCGCCACGGCGTCAGGGCTTCGAGCCATGGTCCTCCCCGGCCGGCCGGCGGATCGTGCGCGTCATCGAGGGCTCCGCCGCCGACAGGCCGAGGCGCTCGCCCTCATGCCATAGGGTCAGTTCCTCGCCCTCCAGCAGGCTGTAGGTGGCCGCGTCGTGGTCGAGTTCGACGCGGATCGTCCGGCCGCGGATGCGGAGCGTGAAGCTCATCCGGCCCCAGGCCTCGGGCAGGCAGGGATGGAAGCCGATGCGTCCGCCCGAGTCGCGCAGCCCTGCGAAACCGTAGACCAGGGCGAGCCACGTGCCGCCGATCGCCGCGATGTGCGCGCCGTGCATCATGTTCCCGCCGATGTCGGACAGGTCCATCGCCACGGCGAAGTTGAAGTAGTGGATCGCTTTCTCGCGCAATCCGATCTCGTTGGCGACGATGCTCTGGATGCAGACGGAGAGCGACGAATCGTGCGTGGTCAGCGGATCGTAATATTCGAAATTCCGCCGCTTGGCCTCGTGCGAGAACTGCTCGCTCAGCAGGAACATGGCCAGCACCATGTCGGCCTGCTTGATCACCTGACACCGGTACAGGTTCAGCGGGTGGTAGTGCAGCAGCAGCGGGTAATGGTCGTCCGGCGTGGCCGCGAAGTCCCATCGTTCCAGATCGAGGAAGGCGTCGTCCTGTGGATGCACCTTCAGCCGCTCGTCGTAGGGCAGATACATGCGCTCCGCCGCCTGATCCCAATCCTCGGGCTCGTCAGGTTCGAGGCCGGTGCGACGCACGAGGCTCGCGAAGCTCTCGGGGTCGTCGCGCTCCAGCCTGCGCACGGTCGCGGCGGCGGTGCGCATGTTCTCCCGTGCCATCAGGTTCGTGTAGCAGTTGTTGTTGACGATCGCCGTATACTCGTCCGGCCCGGTCACCCCGTGGATGCAGAAGCGGCCGCCCATGCGGTCTGAGAAAAAGCCGAGGTCGCACCAGAGCCGGGCGGTCTCGACCAGGATCTCGGCGCCGTAGCGGCACAGGAAATCCTCATCACCGCTGACCTCGACGTAATGGCGCACGGCGAAGGCGATGTCGGCATTGATGTGATACTGCGCCGTTCCCGCCGCATAATAGGCGGAGGCCTCTCGTCCGTTGATCGTCCGCCACGGAAACATCGCGCCGCGATGCCCGAGTTCGCGGGCCCGGTCGCGGGCGCTGTCGAGCATGTCGTAGCGGACCTTGAGCAGGCTGCGCGCCATCGGCGGGTTGGTGTAGATCAGGAACGGCAGGACGTAGATCTCGGTGTCCCAGAAGTAATGGCCCTCGTAGGTCCGCCCGGTCAGGCCGCGGGCGGGGATGCCGTGTCCCTCCGCCCGCTCCGACGCCTGCATCAACTGGAACAGATTCCAGCGGATCGCCTGCTGCAATCTCGGGTTTTCGGCGTCCACCCTCACGTCGGCGCGCTGCCAGAAGCGGTCGACATCCGCCTCCTGGCGCGCGCGGATCGATGCGAAGCCGCGCTCCACCGCACGGTCGAGCGTCCAGGCCACCCGGGAGCGGATCGGTTCGGGCGCCGTGTCGCCGGCATAGTGGTAGCTCAGGTATTTGTGGATGCGGATCGTCTGGCCGGGTGCGAGGGTGGCGCGGACGACGACACGGGCGAGATCGTCGTCGCAGCTCGTCTGCGCGGCGAACGGCCCGTCGGCGGCGATGATGTGATCCATGCCGCAGCCGAGCACCAGTCCGGAACTTCCGGTGCGATAGCTGAGGATCGCGCGCAGAGCCGCGGCCCGGACCCCGGCCGGGTGTAGGACGCGGCCGACGAACCCCTCCGCCAAGCGCGGATCGCTGGTATCGGCGGCGAGCGGCTGGTCGTTCCGCAACTCGGAGGCGATCACCACCTCCGCCTCCGCGCCCTCGATCGTCAACGCGTATTCGAGCGCGGCGAGATGACGGTGCGCAAGGGAAACGAGGCGGAGCGTGCGCAGGCGCAGGCGCTTGCCCGAGGGCGTCATCCAGGCCACGTCCCGGTTCAGGGTTCCGGTCCGGAAATCGAGGATGCGCCGATAGGAGAGGATCTCGGCCTCCGCCAGGACGAAGGGCTCGTCGTCGACGGAGAGTGACATGACCGTCCCGTCGGGACAGTTCAGGATGCTCTGACCGACGGTGGGAAAGCCGTAGGCGCGCTCGCCGTACGAGATCGGGCGGTGCTCGTAGAAGCCGTTGAGATAGGTCCCCGCCTCGTGGACCGGTGTTCCCTCGTCGGCGATCCCGCGCATTCCGAGATAGCCGTTCGACAGGGCGAACATCGTCTCCGCCTGCCCGGCGAAGTCGCAGGTCAATTCGCGCACATAGCGGACGGCCTCGATCGCCCACGGGTTCGGGGGAAAGATATCGGTCGGCGGATTCAGGCGCGGGCGCAGCATCGATCGTCCGTTCGCTCCGTCTCGGGGGATGCCGGCCCGGCGGTCTCGTTGACGACAAAGGGCTGACACCCGTCCCCGAGCGCCGGCCTCCTGCTGTCCGCCCACGTGGACAGATCGGCACCGCCTTGGGGCCGAGGCCAAGCCGGCACTGCCTACGAGCATGCAACCTGAGCAGCGTCGATCCAGACGCCGCTCGCAATACCCGTGGGTCACGACCAATCATCTCATACAATCGACGCAACCATACGGTGTCAATAGCGGTTGAAGATCGAATAACCGAGCGACGTTGATCGCGATCGGTGATTATTCATCATTTGCTGTGAGATCATAATCCTAGATTTCTCTCAACAGCCCTCAAATTTTCTTCTGGGAGCCCACCGTCATCTGCCTCATCGCGGAAAATATTGGAATCATTGATCGGCTTCGATCGGCCCTCTCACGGCTGGCCGTGCCGGTGATCGACGGACGGAGCCGACCCGATGACGTTGCGCCTCACGCCGATCCCGAAAGCCGGCGGCCAGCTTGCGAAGCGACGCCCCGAACCCGAACGGACGAGATCGACGCCTCCGGCATGAGGCTGACATGAACGACAGCATCCTGGTCGTGAATGCCGGCAGTTCGTCGATCAAGTTCAAGCTGTACCGCATCGACGGTGCGGACCCGGTTCCCCTCCTGGGCGGCGGGATGAGCGGCATCGGCGGCACGCCTCTGCTGACGGTGAAGGACGGAAGCGGTGCCGTCCTGGAAGAGCGCCGCTTCACGCCCGGCGACGTACCAGACGCCTCGGCCGCGCAGCACCACCTCGAAGATTGGTTCGCCCACCACCGCGGCGCCGAGTCGATCGTCGCGGTCGGGCACCGGGTGGTCCACGGCGGCCCGGACTTCGCGGAGCCGGTTCTGATCGACGACGCGGTGCTGCGCAGGCTCGAAAGCTTCATCCCGCTGGCGCCGCTGCACCAGCTCGGCAATCTCGATCCGATCCGGGTACTGCGGCAGCGCCGGCCCGACCTGCCGCAGGTTGCCTGCTTCGACACCGCCTTCCATCGCGGCCATCCGGAGCTGTCCGACCGCTTCGCCGTGCCCCGCTTCCTCCATGACGAGGGCGTCCGGCGCTACGGCTTTCACGGCCTGTCCTACGAGTACGTCGCCGGGCGCCTGCGGGATCTGGCACCCGAGACGGCGCAGGGGCGCGTGGTGGTCGCCCATCTCGGCTCCGGCGCCTCGCTCTGCGCCCTGGAGGGGGGAAGGAGCGCGGAGACCACCATGAGCTTCACAGCCCTGGACGGCGTGCCCATGGGCACCCGCTGCGGTGCGCTCGATCCCGGCGCCGTGCTGCACCTCATCGAGCACAAGGGCATGACCCCGGCCGAGGTCGGGCACATGCTCTACCACGAGAGCGGCTTGCTCGGACTGTCGGGCCTCAGCAGCGACGTGCGGACCCTGCTGGCGAGCGACCGGCCGGAAGCCGCCATGGCCGTCGCCTTCTTCTGCCGGCGGGTGGCGCAGGCGGCGGCATCGCTCGCCGTGACGCTCGGCGGCCTCGACGCCTTCGTCTTCACCGCCGGGATCGGAGAAAACGCGCCCGAGATCCGACAACGCATCGTCGCCGAATTGGGCTGGGCCGGTTTGATCCTGAGCAATGACGCCAACCGCTCCGGCATCGCAAGACTCGATGCGGCGGGCAGCCGGGCGCAGATCTGGATCATCCCGACCGACGAGGAGCGCATGATCGCGAGACACACGCTGCGCTTGCTGGGCCGCGCCGCGCCGGGAGCGACGGCATGAGGCAGACGACGCCGGGCCTGCGAATGTGCGGTGCCTTTCTCGCGATCGGAATCGCCGCCGGTCTCATCGTGGCCGTCCCCCCGCCGGCCGAGGCGCAATCGCGCCTGAAAGAGCTCATCGACAGGCTGCGCGGCCAGAAGATGCCTGAGGGCATCGCCAAATCGAACGGACGCATCGAGGCGACGCAGGTCGACGTCGCGGCGAAATATGCCGGCCGCATCGCCAGGCTGCTCGTCAAGGAAGGCGACGAGGTGAGCGCGGGCCAGGTGGTCGCAACGATCTCCTCACCCGAGACCGAGGCGCAGTTGCGCGGCGCCCAGGCTCAGGTGTTGCGGGCCAAGAAGAGCCTCGCGGAAGCGGTCGCCCTGATCGCCCAGCGCACCAGCGACCTCACTTTCGCCGACGCCGACTACAACCGCGGCAAGGAACTCGTCGGCAAGGGTTATCTCACCAAGCAGATCTTCGACCAGCGCAAGGCCAAGGCGGATGCGGCGAAGGCCGGGCTCGAGGCCGCCAAGGCGCAGGAGGAGCAGGCCAAGTTCGCCGTGAAGAGCGCCGAGGCCGATGTCGAGCGGCTGCAGGCGGTTCTCGTCGATCTCGTGCTGCGGGCGCCCCGCGACGGGCGGGTGCAGTACCGGCTGGCGCGGGAGGGCGAGGTGGTCGGCGCAGGCACCCGCATCCTGACCCTGCTCGACCTCGCCGACGTCTACATGACGATCTACCTGCCGGCCGCGCAGGCCGGGCCGCTGGCGCTCAACGACGATGCCCGGATCATCCTCGATCCGATCCCCCAATACGTGATCCCGGCGACGATCAGCTTCGTCGCCGCCGAGGCGCAGTTCACGCCCAAGAGCGTCGAGACCGAGGAGGAGCGCGAGAAGCTGACCTTTCGAATCAAGCTCCAGATCGATCCCAAGATCCTGAAGAAATACCATCGTCGGGTGAAGACGGGCGTACGCGGCATGGGCTTCGTCCGCACCGAGGCCGATGCGAAATGGCCGCCCGACCTCGCCGTGAAGCTGCCGTGAGGCCGGCATGAGCGACGCGGCCGTCATCGCCCGGCTGGAGCACGTCTCGCATCGCTACGGCGGGACGCGCGCGCTCGACGACGTGTCGCTCGACCTTCCGGCGGGCCGCATGGTCGGCGTGATCGGGCCGGACGGCGTCGGCAAGTCGACCCTGCTCGCGCTCGTCGCCGGCGTGCGCCGAATCCAGACCGGCCGCGTCATGGTGCTCGGCGGAGACATGGCGGAGCGCCGCCACCGCACGCGGGAGGCGGCGCGCATCGCCTACATGCCCCAAGGGCTCGGCCGCAATCTCTACCCGACGCTGAGCGTGTTCGAGAACATCGATTTCCACGGCCGCCTGTTCGGCCAGGGCGCCTCGGAGCGGCGGCGGCGCATCACCGACCTGCTCACCGCCACCGGCCTCGACCCGTTCGAGGACCGCCCGGCGGGCAAGCTGTCGGGCGGCATGAAGCAGAAGCTGAGTCTCTGCTGCGCCCTGATTCACGATCCCGACCTCCTAATCCTCGATGAGCCGACCACGGGTGTCGATCCGCTCTCGCGCGGACAGTTCTGGGAGCTGATCGGCTCGATCCGGGCCGGACGGCCCGGCATGAGCGTGATCGTCGCCACCGCCTACATGGACGAGGCCTCGCGCTTCGAGCGGCTGATCGCCATGGATGACGGCCACGTCATCGCCAGCGGAAGCCCCGCCGACCTGCTGGCCCGGACGGGCAAGCCCGACATGGAGGCGGCCTTCATCGCCCTCCTCCCGCCGGAGAAGCAGGCGCAGCACCGGCCCGTGGTGCTGAAGCCCCGGCCGCCTCGGCTCGACGCGGTGCCGGCAATCGAGGCAGAGCACCTGACGCGGCGCTTCGGCAGCTTCACCGCCGTCGACGACGTCAGCTTCCGCATCGCTCGCGGCGAGATTTTCGGCTTCCTCGGCTCCAACGGCTGCGGCAAGTCCACCACGATGAAGATGCTCACGGGCCTCCTGCCGGTCTCGGAAGGAAGCGCCAAGCTGTTCGGCCACCCCGTGGGCGACAACGACATGGAGACCCGGCGCAACGTCGGCTACATGTCCCAGGCCTTCTCGCTCTACAGCGAGCTGACGGTGCTGCAGAACCTCGAGCTGCACGCCCAGCTCTACCACCTGCCGCCGCAAGACCGCCCGGTGCGGATCAAGGAGCTGCTCGAGCGCTACGAACTCGAACCGGTCAAGAACGCGCGGCCCGACAGCCTTCCGCTCGGGATCAAGCAACGGCTCCAACTCGCGGTCGCCGTGCTACACCGGCCGGCGATGCTGATCCTCGACGAGCCGACTTCGGGCGTCGATCCCATCGCCCGCGACGCCTTCTGGCGCACGCTGATCGACCTCTCGCGCGACGAGGGCGTCACGATCTTCCTGTCCACCCACTTCATGAACGAGGCCGAGCGCTGCGACCGCATCTCGCTGATGCATGCCGGCCGGGTTCTGGCGGTGGGCACGCCGGCCGAGCTGGTGCGGGAGCGCGGCAGCACTTCGCTGGAACAATGCTTCATCGATTACTTGGCCGAGGCCGCCGGGCTCGACCCGAAGGCGGCGGAGAAGGCGGGGCTTGAGACGGCGGAAGAGGCGGCCGAACCGGACGCCCCGCCCTCCCCGGCGCCACCCCGCGCGGCCCCGCACCGCCACCGCTTCGATCCGCGGCGCCTCTGGGCCTATGCCCGGCGCGAAACGATGGAGCTGCTGCGCGATCCGATCCGCATCGCCTTCGCCTTCATCGGCCCGATGCTGCTGATGATCGCCTTCGGCTACGGCATCTCGTTCGACGTCGAGAACCTGCGCTTCTCGGCCTTCGACCAGGACAATAGCCCGGAAAGCCGTCAGCTCGTCGATGCCTTCACCAGCTCGCGCTATTTCAGCGAGCAGGCGCCGATCCGCTCCGCGACCGAACTCGACCGGCGCTTCCGCAACGGCAGCGTCCAGATCGCCGTGGAGATTCCGCCCCGCTTCGGCCGCGACCTCCAATCGGGCCGCGCGCCGGAGGTCGCCGTCTGGCTCGACGGGGCGATGCCGTTCCGGGCCGAGACCAGCCGCGGTTACGTCACGGGGCTCGCCAACCAGTACGCCCACCAGCTCGCCATCGAGCGCCTCGGCATCGACGCCTCGAAGACGGTGAGCGTCGAGACGCGCTTTCGCTACAATCAGGCCTTTCGCAGCGTCAACGCCATGGTGCCGAGCGTGATGATGCTGCTGCTCATCCTGATCCCGGCGATCATGTCGGCCATCGCAGTCGTGCGCGAGAAGGAGACGGGGTCGATCGCCAACTTCCGCTCGACGCCGGTGACCAAGTTCGAGTTCCTGCTCGGCAAGCAGCTTCCCTATATCGGCATCGCCATGATCAGCTTTGGCCTGCTGGTCCTCGTGGCGCTCTTCGTCTTCGACGTGCGGGTCAAAGGCTCATTCGCCGCGCTCTGCCTCGGAACGCTGTTCTACGTCTCGGCCACCACCGGCTTCGGGCAATTCATCTCGACTTTCATGAAGACCCAGGTCGCGGCGGTCTTCGCCACCGCGCTCCTGTCGATCATCCCGGCCGTCAATTTCTCGGGACTCCTCGTCCCGATCTCGTCGCTCTCGGGCAGTGCCCGGCTGATCGGGCTGTCGCTCCCGCCGGCTTGGTACCAGCCGGTGACCGCCGGCACCTTCACCAAGGGCCTGCCCTTTGCCGAACTCGATCGCAACATCCTCGTGCTGGCGGGCTTCGCGCTGCTGTTCCTGATCCTGTCGCAGCTCCTCCTGCGCAAGCAGGAGGCGTGAGATGGCGGGCCCCGTCCGCAACAGCGGCCCTTCCGAGCGCGTCGCCCCTGACCAAGCAGCCGCCGCCCCCGCGCCGCTGGGCTTCGGCACGCATGCCGCCAACGTGTTCCGCCTCATCGTCAAGGAGCTGCGCAGCATCCGCGCCGATCCGGTGATGCTGTTCCTCGTCGTCTACGCCTTCACCTTCGCCGTCCACTCGGTCGCCTCCGGCGCCTCGACCGAGGTGCGCAACCTGACCGTCGGCGTGGTGGACGAGGATCAGTCCGACCTCTCGCGGCAGATCGTCAGCGCGCTCAACCCGCCGCTGGTGAAGAGCGTCATCGCGCTAACTCCGGCCGAGATCGACCCCGCCATGGATACAGGCCGCCTCGTCTTCACGGTCGAGCTGCCGCCGCGCCTGCAGAAGGACGTGCTCGCCGGCCGTCCGGCCGAAGTCCAGCTCGGCGTCGATGCCACGGCGATGACCCAGGCCGGCAACGGCTCAGTCTACCTCCAGACCATCATCGCCCAGGAGGTCGCCCGCTTCGCCGCGCGCAGAGACCTCACCGACACCGCCCCGGTGCAGGTGGTGACGCGGGCGAAGTTCAACCCGAACCTCCAGACGAGCTGGTTCACCTCGGTGATGCAGGTGATCAACAACATCACGCTGCTCACCGTCATCCTCACCGGCGCCGCGCTGATCCGCGAGCGCGAGCAGGGCACGGTCGAGCACCTGCTGGTGATGCCGCTGGTGCCCGTCGAGATCATGCTCGCCAAGGTGATCGCCAACGGGCTCGTCATCCTCGTCGGCGCCGGTCTGTCCCTGGTCTTCGTCGTCGAGGGCTGGCTCGGCGTGCCGATCGCCGGCTCGATCCCGCTCTTCCTGTTCGGAGGCGGTCTCTACGCGCTGGCGGTGGCCGCACTCGGCATTCTGCTCGGCACCATCGCCAGCTCCATGGGCCAGTTCGGCCTGCTGGTCATCCCGATCCTGCTGCTGATGCAGCTGCTCTCGGGCAGCAGTACGCCGATGGAGAGCATGCCGTACTGGCTCCAGATCCTGGTGCAGATCGTGAGCCCGACGCCGCACTTCGTCGCGCTGGCCCAGGCCGTCCTCTACCGCGGCGCGGGCCTGTCCGTAGTCTGGCCGCAACTGCTCGCGCTCGCCGTTCTCGGCAGCGTCTACTTCGTTTTCGCCCTCGCCCGCTTCCGCCGCGTGATCTTCGGGGTCTGACCGACGACGCGCTATTCCCTTGTTTTTGCATCGTCTTTTACCGAAAGCCGGTGACCATCTTTCGGGACGATGCTCCAAGCCGCGCTCCGGTCACCCGGATGCGCCCCGCCAGCCAGGAGAAGCCCCGTGACCGAGCCCCAGACCGCGCAGCGACCGGCCCCGACGCTGGAGGCCGAGGAACTCGCCCTGATCGACCGCTACTGGCAGGCGGCGAACTACCTCTCCGTCGGCCAGATCTACCTGCTCGACAATCCGCTGCTGCGCGAGCCCTTGAAGCCGGAGCACATCAAGGCGCGGCTTCTCGGCCACTGGGGCACCACGCCGGGCCTCAACTTCATCTACGTCCACCTCAACCGGGTGATCAGAGCGCGCGACCTCGACGCGATCTACATCTGCGGTCCCGGCCATGGCGGGCCCGGCATCGTCGCCAACACCTATCTGGAGGGCACCTACAGCGAGATCTATCCGAACGTCTCGCAGGATGCGGACGGCATGCGCAAGCTGTTCCGGCAGTTCTCTTTCCCCGGCGGCATCCCGAGCCACGTCGCCCCCGAGACGCCGGGCTCGATCCACGAGGGCGGTGAACTCGGCTACGCCCTCGTCCATGCCTTCGGCGCCGTGTTCGACAACCCCGACCTGATCGCCGCTTGCGTCGTCGGCGACGGCGAGGCCGAGACCGGGCCGCTCGCCGCCTCGTGGCACTCCAACAAGTTCCTGAGCCCGGTCACCGACGGCGCAGTGCTGCCGATCCTGCATCTCAACGGCTACAAGATCGCCAACCCGACCGTGCTCGGCCGGATGCGCGACGACGAGCTGGAGGCGCTGTTCACCGGCTACGGCTACGAACCGTTCTTCGTCGAGGGCGACCAGCCCGAGCCGATGCACCGAGCCATGGCCGCGACGCTCGACCGCGCGGTGAGCCGCATCCGGGACATCCAGGCCGAGGCGCGTGGCGGCGGCATGGGCTTTCGCCGCCCGCGCTGGCCGATGATCGTGCTGCGCAGCCCCAAGGGCTGGACCGGGCCGAAGACCGTGGACGGCAAGCGGGTCGAGGGCTTCTGGCGCGCCCATCAGGTGCCGGTCGGCAACGCCCGCACCGATGACGGGCACCGCAAGATCCTCGAAGACTGGATGCGGAGCTACGCGCCCGAAACCCTGTTCGACGAAACCGGGCGCCTGCGCTCCGAGCTCGCGGCGCTGGCGCCCGAGGGCAAAAGGCGCATGAGCGCCAACCCGCACGCCAATGGCGGTCTCTTGCGCCGCGAATTGCGGCTCCCGCGCTGGCAGGATTTTGCGCTTGCGGTGCCACAGCCCGGCGCGGCTGTCGGCGAGGCGACCCGCACGCTCGGGCACTACCTGCGCGACGTGGTCCGCCTCAACGCCGAGGCGCGCAATTTCCGCATCATGGGCCCGGACGAGACCGCCTCGAACCGGCTCGACGCCGTGTTCGAGGCGACCGACCGGGTCTGGATCGAGAACATCGAGCCCTACGACGTCAGCCTCGCCCACGAGGGCCGCGTCATGGAGGTCTTGAGCGAGCATCTCTGCCAGGGCTGGCTCGAAGGCTACCTGCTCACCGGCCGCCACGGCTTCTTCTCCTGCTACGAGGCGTTCATCCACATCGTCGATTCGATGTTCAACCAGCACGCCAAGTGGCTGAAGGTGTCGCGCGAACTCGGCTGGCGGCGGCCGATCTCCTCACTCAACTACCTCCTGACCTCCCATGTCTGGCGGCAGGACCACAACGGCTTCAGCCACCAGGATCCCGGCTTCATCGACCTCGTCGCCAACAAGAAGTCGGACATCGTCCGGGTCTACCTGCCGCCGGACGCCAACACCCTGCTCTGGGTCGCCGACCACTGCCTGAAGACCTACGACCGCATCAACGTGATCGTGGCCGGCAAGCAGCCGCAGCCGCAATGGCTCGACGCGCACGCCGCCGGGCTGCATTGCGAGGCCGGCATCGGCATCTGGCACTGGGCCGGCACCGACGACAGCGGCCTCGAACCCGATGTCGTGATGGCCTGCGCCGGCGACGTGCCGACTCTCGAAACCCTCGCCGCCGTCGATCTGCTGAAGCAATCGGTGCCGGGCCTGCGCATCCGCGTCGTCAACGTGGTCGATCTGATGACGCTGCAATCGGACAGGGACCATCCGCACGGGCTCTCGGACGCCGCGTTCGACAGCCTGTTCACCCGCGATAAGCCGGTGATCTTCGCCTATCACGGCTACCCTTATCTCATTCACCGCCTCACCTACGCCCGTACCAACCACGCCAACATGCATGTGCGCGGCTTCATCGAAGAGGGCACCACGACGACGCCTTTCGACATGGTGGTGCTGAACGAACTCGACCGCTTCCACCTCGCCATCGCGGCGATCGACCGGGTGCCGGGGCTGGTCACGCGGGCGGCGCGGGCCAAGCAGGATTTTCGCGATCGCCTGACCGCGCACAAGCTCCACATCCGCGAGCACGGGGAGGACATGCCCGAGATCCAGGGCTGGAAGTGGCCCTACGAGACCCGCCGGGAGAGCGGGGCACCGCACTGAACGGGACGCCGGCCGCCGAGACACGGGCGGGCTTGCAGCGAAGCGCGATCCGGCGTCAATCGGGCTCCCGAAACCGGGACGGCCCCCAAGGCCCACCCCGGCGCATGGGCGGGAAGGGCACGCAGCCGCATGGACACGCAACAGGCCGGCCGGGTGCTCATCGCGGGCGGCGGCATCGCCGGGCTCGCCCTCAGGCGGGCCCTGCATCAGCGGGGCATCCCCTCGCTCACGCTGGAGCGGCGCGGGGTGCAGGCGGAGGCGGGGCTCGCGATCAACCTGCCCGGCAACGCGGTGCAGGCGCTGAGCCGGCTCGGCCTGCTCGACGGGCTGCGCAAGACCGGTTCGCCGGTGCGCCGCCGCGAGTACCGCACCGCGCGCGGGCGTCTTCTCTTCGCGGTTGACGAGGAAGCCTTCTGGGGCGGCGAGACCGTTTCCCACTGCCTGCGCCGCGCCGACCTGCTGTGCCTCCTGCAGCGCGACCTGCCGGACGACGACATTCAGCAGGGAGCCGGGATCGCCGGTATTCAGCTGGGCACAGAGGGGGCTCGGGTCGAGCGAGAGGACGGCACGATCGAATCGGGCGGCCTGCTGGTCGGCGCGGACGGCGTGCACTCGACGGTTCGCCGCGACCTGTTCGGCGATCGGGCGCTCGGCGCCGCGATGCTGGCCAGCCAGAGCTGGCGCTTCATGACACCCAATCCCGGCATCGAAGCCTGGACCCTCTGGGCCGGAACCGGAGCGCTCTTCCTGCTGATCCCGGTCGATCGCGGCGAGGCCTATGTCTGGGTTTCAGCGACCACGGAGCGAAGCGACAGCACCGACTCGGCGGCGATCCGCGGCGCCTTCGCCGCCTTCCCACGTCTCGTTCGCGACACGCTCGATGCGGCCGTCGCGCGGCTGGGTGCGATCTACCACTCGCCGCTGGAAGAGGTTCGCATCGCGGCCTGGGCACGCGACCGTGTCGTCCTGCTCGGAGACGCAGCCCACGCGACCGCGCCGGTCTGGGCCCAGGGCGCGGCACTCGCGCTGGAGGACGCGCTGGTGCTGGCCCGACTGCTGGCGGAGCGAAACGACTGGACCGGTGTCGGAGCGGAGTACGAGCGCCTGCGCCGTCCCCGCGTCGAGCATGTCCAGCGGATGACGGATCGCCTGTCGCGCACGGCACGGTGGCCGGATTGGGCGAGAAACCTGCTGCTTCCGGTCGTCGGCCCGCGCAGCTACCGCGCCACCTACGATCCGCTTCGCACGTCGGTCATCTGATGCCGAAGATCGCGCTTCGCTCGAAGCCGCCCTCTCAGACCTGCCCGTGAGGCCGAACGATGGGGAGGAGTGGAGCGGGTGAAGGGAATCGAACCCTCGTATTCAGCTTGGAAGGCTGCTGCTCTACCATTGAGCTACACCCGCAGACCGAAACTCACACTGAAGAACCGGTTGCACAGGTTCTTTCCGCGCGGAGCGGCGTTGCAGCGCGGCGATAGCACGGCTGGGCCTGTTTGAGAAGCGCGAACCGGGCTCTCGCCCTCATGTGGAAGCTGTGCCAGGGAGAGCGGATCGCCGGGCGAGCCCCCGGTTCTGGCCCGTTCGTCGGATCCACCGTTGTTTCATCGCCGCAAGCCCGTCCCTCCCCCAATCGACATCCATGACGACGCGTCGATTGAATCCGCGCGCCTCGACATCCGCGGCGTGAGCCGGCGCTACGGCCGGACGCTTGCGCTCGACGACGTGTCGCTGTCATTGTCGGCGGGCGAGATCCTGGCCGTACTGGGCGATTCCGGCTGCGGGAAGAGCACCCTTCTGCGGCTGGTCGCCGGGCTCGATGCGCCGGATACCGGCGAGATCCGCATCGATGGCCGGTCCGTCGCCGGTCGCGGCGGCGAGGAACCGCCGGAGACCCGCGGCGTCGGCCTGATGTTTCAGGATTACGCCCTGTTTCCGCATCTCACCGTTCTGGCCAATGTCCGGTTCGGGCTGCGTCATCTGCCGGGCAAGCAGGCGCGGGAGGTGGCGCGAGAGCGCCTCGCCGAGGTCGGGCTGGCGGGTCGCGAGGCGAGCTATCCGGCGACGCTGTCCGGCGGTGAGGCGCAGCGGGTGGCATTGGCCCGCGCCCTCGCACCGCGCCCCCGGCTGCTGCTGCTCGACGAGCCGTTCTCGAATCTTGACGCCGGCACCCGCGAGCGGGTTCGCGCCGACACCCTCGCCGTCCTGCGCCAGGACGGGATCGGCGCTATCCTCGTCACCCACGACGCCGCCGAGGCCGTGGAGTTCGCCGACCGCATCGCCCTGATGCGGAAGGGTCGGCTGGTCCAGTGCGACACCGCCGAAGCGCTGTATCGCGCACCCGTTTGCCCCTTCGCCGCGCGGGCGCTCGGCGACGTGGTGATGGTCGCCGGCCTCGTCTCCGGCGGCCGCCTGACGACGCCGCTCGGAAGCGTCGCCCTGCCCTCCCCCGCGCCCGACGGCGCCGTACAAGCCTGCCTACGGCCGGAGGCGATCCGCATCGTGCCGCGCGGCGAAGGCGTGCCGGGCCGGGTCCTGCGCCGCAGCTTTGCCGGAGCGAGCTCCCGCATCGTCGTCGAAGTCGCGGGCCTCGACGCGCCCCTGCGCCTCACCGCAGGACCGGATGAGATTACGGATGACATCGTCGAGTTGGGCCTCGTGGAAGGAAGGGTCTTGGTCTTTCGCGAGACCGAGCCCGCCTGATGCCCTCATTTTATCTGGAATAACTATAAATCATCAGACTTGTCGGCCCACTTGACCGTCTATAACACCCAACGAGCATCGACGATGCTCGGGGGAATTGAATGTTGCGGCTGCGAAAGTTCGGTTGTTTCGTGGGTTTCAGCCTCGCCCTTGCTCTGGCTGGCCAAGCACAGGGCGCGGAGGTGAATCTCTACACCACCCGCGAGCCGGGCCTGATCCGTCCCCTCCTCGACGCCTACACCGCCAAGAGCGGCGTGACGGTGAACACCGTGTTCGTCGAGAAGGGCTTGGCCGAGCGTATCGCCGCGGAAGGTGCCCGCAGCAGCGCCGACGTGGTCATGACGGTCGATATCGGCAACCTGATCGAGTTGGTCGACCGCGACCTCGCGCAGCCGGTCCGGTCCTCCGTTCTGGAGGCGGCTGTTCCCGCGCCCCTGCGTGACGGGGACGGGCGCTGGTTCGCCCTCTCCATGCGCGCCCGCGTGCTTTACGCCGACAAGGCGCTCGGTGACCTGAACGCGGCGACCTACGAATCGCTCGCTGACCCGAAATGGAAGGGCAAGATCTGCCTCCGGTCGGGACAGCACCCCTACAACACCGCGCTGATCGCGGCCTTCCTCGTCCGCCACGGCCCGGAGAAGACGGAGAGCTGGCTGCGCGGGCTCAAGGCCAACCTCGCCCGCAAGGCGGCCGGCGGCGACCGGGACGTGGCGCGCGACATCGCCGCCGACCTCTGCGAGATCGGACTCGCCAACTCCTACTATGTCGGGCTGATGCGCTCGGGCCGCGGCGGACCGGACCAGCAGAAATGGGGCGAGGCCATCAAGGTCGTGCTGCCGACCTTCGAGGGCGGCGGCACCCACGTGAACGTGTCGGGCGCCATCGTCGCCAAAAACGCGCCGCATCGCGAGGAGGCGGTCAAGCTCCTCGAATATCTCGTTTCCGACGAGGCGCAGGCGCTCTACGCCAAGGCCGACTTCGAATACCCGGTCAAGGCCGGCGTCGCGGCCGATCCGATGCTGCAGGCTCTCGGTCCCCTGACCTTCGACACGACGCCGCTCGTCGAGATCGCCCGCAACCGCAAGGCGGCGAGCCTGCTGGCGGACAAGGTCGGCTTCGACAACTGACCGCTCTGAACTGATACCGGTCCGTTCCCGAGGCGGCCGGCCGAAGGAACGGACCCAAGACGCATCCATGAAGCCCGCACGTGGCCTCCTTCATGCTGCGGCGGCGCTGCTGGCCGTCATCCTCCTGGCGCCGGTCGTCTCGCTCGCCGTCGCGGCGGCCGAGGGGACCGGCGAGCTGTGGCCGCATCTGGCGGCCTACGTCCTGCCCCAGGCGATCCGCGACACCGGCCTGCTGCTCGCCGGCGTCGGACTCCTGGTGATCGGGCTCGGCACCGGAACGGCGTGGCTCGTCTCGGCCTTCGCCTTCCCCGGCCGCCGGCTCCTCGATGCGGCCCTGCTGCTGCCGCTCGCCGTACCCACCTACGTCGTCGCCTACGCCTATCTCGACCTGATGCACCCGCTCGGGCCGGTGCAGAGCGGCCTGCGGGCGCTCCTCGGCCTGTCGAGCCCGCGCGACCTCCGCTTCCCCGATCTGCGCTCGCTGCCGGGCTGCATCCTGCTCCTCGGCCTCGTTCTCTACCCCTACGTCTACCTGCCGACACGGGCGCTGTTCCTGATGCGGGCGGGGACGCTGCTGGAGGCCGCCCGGATGCTCGGCGCCGGGCCGGTGCGAACCTTCTTCCGGGTCGCGCTGCCCCTGGCCCGGCCGGCCATCGCCCTCGGCACAGGCCTCGCACTGATGGAGGCGCTCAACGATGTCGGCGCGGCCGAGTTCCTGGGGGTCCGCACCCTGACGGTGCAGGTCTACGCGACCTGGGTGAACCGCTCGGACCTGCCCGGCGCCGCGCAGATTGCTCTGGTGATGCTGGTCGGCGTCGTCGGTCTCGTCGCGCTGGAGCGGCTCGCGCGCGGCGGCCGGGGCTATGCCGGCACGGGCCATCGCGACCGGACGACCGCGCGCCGGGTCCTCTCCGGCTGGCGGGCGGGTCTCGCCCTCACCCTCGGACTCACCCCCGTTCTCCTCGGCTTCGGCCTGCCGGCGGGCTATCTCGCCTGCTCCGCCTGGCAGCGGCTGCGGGCCACGGGGCTGCCGGAGACGCTGGCCGCGCAGGCCTTCAACACCGTGCTCTACGCCGGCGCCGCGGCCTTCGTGACGGTCGCGGTGGGGCTGCTGGTGGCCGCCTCCCCGCACCTGCTGGGGCGGCGAAGCGGGACGGCGCTGATCCGGGCGGCCGGCCTCGGCTACGCGATGCCCGGTACGGTGCTGGCGGTGGGGCTGCTCGCACCGCTCGCCCTACTCGATACAGGGGTGAGCCATCTGGCCGGCGCGGGGCTCGGCTGGGTTCCGGCCGTGGGCCTCGGCACGGGCGCGGCGCTCGTCATCGCCTACACGCTGCGCTTTCTCACCATTTCGGTCGGCGCGACGGAAGCGGGTTTCGCCCGCATCCCCTCGACTCTTCCCGATGCGGCGCGGATGCTGGGGCGTGGGCGTTTCAGCACCTTGCTCGCAGTGCAATTGCCGCTGGCATGGCCCGCCGTCCTGAGCGGGGCGCTGCTCGCCTTCGTGGATATGGCGAAGGAATTGCCGGTGACGTTGCTGCTGCGACCGCTCAACGTCGAGACCCTGAGCACGCACCTCTACGGCGAGGCCGCCCGCGGCACCTACGAGGACGGTGCCGCGAGCGCGCTGCTGATCGTCATGACGGGTCTGATCCCCGTCGCGTTGCTGCTGCGCCTCGACCGGGATGCCGGGCTGCGGCAGCGCCGATCGGACGCCTGAAGCGGTTTCCGTCTAATACGAGCGGGAAGCGTCTCGTTCAGCCCGCCCGGCGCTTGAAGAAAGCCCATCGCGCTGGCGCGATGGGATCCCGCCGAGGCTTAACTCCGCTGTCCCGAAGGATCGCCAGACGAAATCAAACAGATCGGCCGCGCCCCGTCCTCACATGCCGCCGAGGAGGACGTTCATCGATCCGACAACGGTCATCACGAGGCCACAGGCGAACACGGCAATCATGGCGTAGGACACGGGCTTCAGCTGCATGCGCAGTCAACTCCTTGCGATCATTGACAGCCTCCGGACGAGCCGATCCCACGGCGTGGCGGGGATGGCCGGGAGACGGTGAGAGACAGGTAAGAGGCCAGAATGGCCCGGCACCTCCATCAACGACGGGGACGCCGGACCATTCCATCAGAAGAGATGAAAAATTGGGTCGAAACGAAGAAGATCGGCTCTAATCGCGAGGATGTGAGGCTAACGCCGACTCATCTATCGATAAAATTCCGAACGATTTCGGGATTTGCACGATATTACGACAGCCTCACGCCTTACTTCATTCATCGTTGCTTCAGCAGCGCGGTCCGCCGGCCGTCTGGCCATACTGCTTGACCGGGAAATTCTGCTGGTTCGCGTTACCCTCGGCCGCCGAACTCATCGGGCAGCTCGTGTACTTCGGGCTGTCATGGACACCGAGCGAGCCCGTGGTCTCGACGTCGTAGGGCGCGGTCCGACGGCTTTCGTAGTCGAAGGCCATGGCGGATGAGGTCGGGGCAGCAATGCCGACGATGATGGCGGCAGCAATGGCGAAGGACTTTGTATTCATTGAAAGATAATTCTCTTTCTTGCGATTGGTCCGTCAGGAAAAGTGCACTTCTCCTTTGGTAGTATTGATATAGACGCTCATTCGTTGGCATGACGTGCCGAGCCACACTCACCGTCAGGGATTAAATTCGGGCCTCGACTTGTCTCGCACCTTCCTCATCGGAAGCGGTTGAAGCATCACGGGAAACGGCCTGCTGCGCGTCGCGGACGCAGCACGACCGGCCAGGGCCCCGGCCTCGGTTCGTGACGATGTCGCTTTCGATGACCGCGGCGCGGCTCAGCGCCGGTTCGGCAGACGTGTGTCCGTGCTCGTCGGGCCGGGCAGTGCCCTGCGCTCGAGCCCCTTGTGCAGGTGGACCATCAGAGCGACGCCGAAGAGCGGCGTGATGAGGTTGATGATCGGCACGATCATCAGGCCGGCGAGCAGGCAACCGGCAGCGATCACCGTGAACCCGTAATGCTCACGCATCGCCCGCGCCTCCGGCAGCGGCCGGAACCGGCCGGCGGCGAGTTCGAAATATTCGCGTCCGAGCAGGTAGGCGTTGGCGCCGAAGAAGGCGAACAGGTTCACCCCCGGCACGAAGACGAGGATCAGCGCGACGAGATTCACGAGCAGGGCAAGGCCGGCGAAGCGCAGAGCCGAGCCGAGCGCCTGCCCCCAGGGCAGCGCCCGCCCCGGCGCGTCGGTAGGAAAGTCGCTGTGTTCCACGACCTCGGCGACGTCGTCGAGGAAGAAGCCGGCCACGAGGATCGACACCGCGGGCATGATGTAGGCCAAAGCCACGAACAGCCCGGCGCCGGCCAGGAAGAAGGCGAGCGTGTCGAAGAACGGATAATCGGCCGAGATGTGGTGGCTCGCCTGAAACGCCTGGATCAGGCGCGTCAGTCCGAACCAGACGACCACCAGCAGCCCGACCGTGAGCGCCAGCGACTTGAAGAGGATTCCGCGCAGGGCGGGCGAGAATACCTGCCGCAGGGCAGCGGCGGCGGCCTTCATGAGCATCGCGCCCTTCAGTCCTTTTCGATGATCTGCCCGCCCAGGCTGGGTTTTCGCCGCCCTGCTCCCGCGGCGCAAGTGTCGTTTCCGGAGGAATGCCGACAAAGCCGGGCTCTTGAGAGCGATTGACGCGTTGCTCCGGGAACGAGATCCGCCGGAGCCCCGCGCATGGCACGCCCGTCCCTCCTCCGTCTCCTTCCGCTTGCCGCCCTGCTCGCCGCCACACCCGCCACCGCCCACGAGGTCGGCGCCTGGGCCGGCGCCAGTTCCGCCCCAGCGGAGCGTTCCGAGGTTGCGGTCGCGGCGCTCGACGGCAAGGCCTACGTCATCGGCGATTACAACGGCGCGACCGAACTGCTGATCTACGATCTCGCCGCGGACAAGTGGGACAAGGGCGCGCCCTTCCCCTACCCCGTCCACCATACCATGGCGGCGGAGAAGGGCGGTCGGATCTACGTCTTCGGCGGTTACGTGAATGGCTGGGAGGCGAGCGACAAGGTTTGGGCCTACGACCCGGCGAGGAACGCCTGGGAGCCCCGTGCGCCGATGCCGACCCCGCGGGCGGCCGGCGGAGCGGCCTTGCTCGGGGACAGGATCCACGTGGTCGGCGGCAGCGGTTCGGGGCGCGGCAACGTGCGCAGCCACGAAATCTACGATCCGGTCAGTGATCGCTGGAGCAAGGCGGCCGACCTGCCGACGCCCCGCGACCACCTCGCGGTGCAGGCCGTGGAGGGCCGCCTCGTCGCCAGCGGCGGCCGGATCGACGGCGATTCGGGCAAGAATCTCTCGGCCAACCAGGTCTACGATCCGGCGCGCGACGCCTGGAGCGAGGCGGCGCCCCTGCCGACCGCCCGCAGCGGCGTCGCCTCCGCCGTGCTCGGCCGCGAGGTCTTCGTCATCGGCGGCGAATCGAACCGCCGAACCTACGACGAGGTCGAAGCCTTCGACCTGCCGGCCAATCTCTGGCGTGCTCTGGCCCGGCTTCCCACCGCTCGGCACGGTTTCGGCGCCGTGACCTACAAGGGCCGCATCTACACCCTGACCGGGAGTCCACGGCCCGGCGGCGACCGATCCAGCACGGTGGAGGTGCTCGACCCGAACGGCACCGCACCCGCACGATGAGCCATCACGCAGGCGCTTGCCGCGGCCGGGTCGGCGGACGACATCAGGGCCGCCTTCCCAGATTCGCATCGAGACCATGCTCATCGTCCCCGAGCACGCCCGCTTCCGCCAGACGGTCACGCCGCGCCTCGCGCCGCTGCCGACAGCCCCCGACGTCATCGTGATCGGTGCGGGCGCGGCCGGCATCGCGTCCGCCCGCCGGCTCACCGAGCGCGGGCTGTCCGTCGCGGTTCTCGAGGCACGCGACCGGGTCGGCGGGCGAGCGATGACGACCCGGCTGCGGGGCCACGCCGTCGATCTCGGCGCGCACTGGCTGCATGCCGGGCCGATCAATCCCCTCGTCGCTCTGGGCAAAGCGCGCGGCGAGCCGCTGCGGCGTGCCCCGCAGCACGAGCATCTCTGGATCGGGCGCCGTCCGGGACGGCCAGCCGAGGAGGCCGCCTTCTCCCGCGCCTTCGGCGTCGCCGACCGGGCGATCACGCACGCGGCCGCCCGCAGCGAGGACGGGCCGGCGTCGCGCGCCCTGCCCCGCCATCTCGGCCCCTGGGGCGCGCGCATCGCTCTCGTTCATGCCCTGGTCTCGGGCCGGCCCCTCGACGAGGTCTCGCTGCACGACTGGCCGAGTCTGGAATACGGCGACAATTTCTTCATCGCGGGCGGCTATGGCGCCTATCTGGCACGGCTCGCCCTCGGACTGCCGATCCGGCTCGGCTGCCCGGTCACCGGCCTCGACTGGTCGGGACGGGGTGTGCGGGCGCATTTCGCCGATGGCGGGCAGATCGCGGCGCGGGCCGCCATCGTCACCGTGCCGGTGTTCGTGCTTCAAGAGGCCTTCCGCTTCGAGCCGCCCCTGCCCGACCGCGCCCGCGAGGCCATCGGTGGTTTCCTCTCGGGCATCTATGAGCACGTCGTGCTGCACTGGCCCTCCGCCCCGTTCAGCGGATGCGACCGGCTCGCCAGCGTGGTCGGCGGACATTCCAAGCCGCCGGGAATGCTGACGCGGATCGACGGCGCGCCCTTCCACTATCTCGAGCTGGACACCGCCCTGACGCGCGCCCTCGATGCCGCCGGGGCCGGTCCCGACGGGGCGCGTCGCCTCGCCCGCGCGGTGCTGGCGGAGCATTTCGGCCGCGGCGCTCTTGCCGACCTCGCGATTCCGGCGGTCACCGCTTGGCGGCACGACCCCTGGTCGCGCGGCTCCTGGGCGGTGGTTCCCCCCGGCCACGCTGCGGCCCGGACAATGCTCCAGGAACCGGTCGGCGAGCGGATCTGGTTTGCCGGCGAGGCCAATTCCCGTGCGCAATGGGGCACCGCGGGCGGCGCCTACGAAGAAGGGCTTCGCGCCGCCGACCACGTCGCCGGCACCCTCACCGACGCGGCGTGCCTGCCGGATCGTCGCGCGAGCGCCTGAGCGCTCCCGCACCGCTCCCCTCCCGCTTCCCCTTGCATCCCCCGCCCGGATGCGCGAACCGCCGGTGCGACAGGCGCGCGCAAGCGCCCGCCGGACCAGGGCCGGCCGAGAGCGGGGGCATCACGATGAACTGGGTCGAGGGGATCGGTTATCTGGGGACGGCACTCACCGTCGCCTCCTCGGCGATGGGGACGATGATCCCGCTGCGCATCGTGGCGCTCTGTGCGAGCTGCGCCGTCATCACCTACGGCTTCCTGATCGGCAGCGTGCCGGTGATGCTGACGGAGGCGATCCAGATCCCGTTCAATGCGTGGCGGCTCTACGAGATGGTCCGCCTCGTGCGCGAGACCGAGCGGGCGGCCTCCGGCGACCTCTCCCTCGACTGGCTGAAACCCTTCGGCACCCTGCGGCGCTTCCGGGCCGGCGAGGTGCTGTTCCTCAAGGGCGACCCGGCGCACGAGATGTACCTGATCGAGAGCGGACGCTTCCGGATCGCCGAGCAGGGCCTCGACATCCGGCCGGGCCAGATCGTCGGCGAACTCGGCATGCTCTCGCCGGGCAACCAACGGACCGGGTCGCTTGCCTGCGTGGAGGCGGGCACCGCGCGCTGCCTGTCCTATTCCGAGGTCAAGCAGCTCTATTACCAGAACCCAGAATTCGGCTTCTACTTCCTGAAGCTGACGAGCGAGCGCCTGTTCCAGAGCGCCGCCGAGGCGGCGGAGACGGCGCGGCCCGCCGCGGCGGCCGGCAGCGACGTGCTGTGAGATTTCGTGTCTCTCACGAGACGCCCGTCGCGCTGTTCTCGCCAGAGCGAGAACGGTCGTGACCGGGAGTTTTGTGAGGCACTCTTACCCGGATTGCCGCATGAAGCTCTCCGGCGTGCCGGTGCCGGCTTCGACGAACCGAATGTCGCGCGGCTCGCGGCGGGGGGTATCGACGGAGAGGAACACCACAGGCTCCTCCAGGATTTCGGGCACCGAATGCACCACGCCGCGCTTGAAGAACACGAGCGTGCCCGGCCCGACCTCGACCGGCGGCGCATCGCCGAACTGCATCCGGCAGCGCCCGGAGAGCGCGTAGAGATACTCATCGCAGGTGGTGTGATAGTGCGGGGGCGTCGGCCGGTAGACCCGGAAGACGCGGGCGCTGGCCGTCTCGTCGTCGGTGAACCGGTGATCGGCGACCATCGTCGTCGCTGTCT
Source organism: Methylorubrum sp. B1-46 (assembly GCF_021117295.1). Classification (NCBI taxonomy): domain Bacteria; kingdom Pseudomonadati; phylum Pseudomonadota; class Alphaproteobacteria; order Hyphomicrobiales; family Methylobacteriaceae; genus Methylorubrum; species Methylorubrum sp. B1-46. Next base: position 613,983 of record NZ_CP088247.1, read on the forward strand.
CGGGCAGACGACGCACGCTCTCGGCCACGTCGAACACCCCGTGGCCGGCTGCCTGCTCCTCGTCCATGGGCCCATGCTCCGTCTCGTTGAGCCAGAACTATGCCGGCGCGACGGAGCGGTGCACAGGGGTCGCCCCCCCAAGCGTTTCATCACAGGACGGAAAATGTTAGGGAACGCGGTGCCGCACAGGTCGCGGCCGGGACATCGATGACCCTGAGACGATGCGGGGATACGAGGGAAACGCCCAGGTGATGGCGGATGTCGCCGCCGTGATCGAGCAGGCGCAGCGCGAGGGTCGCGATCTCGCGACGGCCTTGCGCATCGCCCGGGTGACGCTCGCCTATGTCAGCGGCCCCGAGCCCGAGCCCGATCAGGCTCGCGCCCTGGAAGCGCTCGACCGGCAGCTCCGCTCGCTCGCGGATTAAAGCATCGTCCCGAAAGGTGGCCACCGGCTTTCGGAAAAAGACGATGCAAGGACAATGCTCCAGAGACCGTCCGTGAGGGCGCGGCACAGATCGTCTCTCAAAAAGACCGGCGCCATCGTTCGGCACGATGCCCTATCCGGCGGCCTGCACGAGCAGAGTCACGGCCCCGAACAGCAGCACGGCAAGCACTGCCACCGCCATCAGGATCAGGGCCGCCCGCGACTCGCGTAGCTCTTGGTTGTCCATGGCCAGAGCTTAAGCGATGCCACCGACCGAGCATAGCGCGGCGGATGGGTTCGTTGATTTGCCGCGGCCCGGCCGCCTCAGGAGCGTCGGACGTGGCGGCGCGGTCCTAGAACCACAATGTCTTCCGGCCGCACGCCGCGATCCATCGGCGCAGCGTACGGCCCCAGGGTACCGTGCAGCGATTGTATCGCCCAGCGGCCGTACCAGTCGCCCGAGGGCGAGAAGCGAGGCCGCGCCGACGCCGCACGGCCGTCGCCCCACTGGGCATCTTTGAGGCCGATGAAGCGCGTCTCGGCGGACCCGTCGGCGAGCAGACCGAAGAGAATCGGTCGCGCATCGTCGCTCGAGGCGTTCATCGCGAGGGCCGGCAGCGGCATTTCCAAAAGCTTTCTCCAGGACAGATCGGATCGTCCGAAATTGGGACGGTGATCGGCCTCGCTGCAAATCCGAAGCCTGAAGCGCCTGTCGCGCGACAGAGTCAGGGGGCTCGCCATGGCAATGCCTGCAACCGTGGCTCACCGTTTGCCACTGCGGAGCGAAAGCCGTGCGAGCTGACGCGGAATGTGTCGCGATGGCACGCCGCCACGCCTGTGGCGACGCTCTGAAGGTCCTTGTCGAGACCGAACTCTCTGCCAGATCAGGAGTGGCCCTGTATGAAGAACACTGTCGGCCTCCTTCTAGGCCCGGTTCGCCGCCGCTTCGCCGTTCTCGGTCTGCTCGGCGCTCTCGTCGTTACCGTGGCTTGGTGGTTCATCGTGGCCCGCGGCGTTTGGCTGGCGGTCGAATGGGCTTCCGCCTGACGGCCGCACCCGCGTCGTTGCACCAAACGTTCTTTCTTCAGAACGGAGCACTGATGGATCTTCCTTCTCGCATGTCCGAGCAGTGGGAGAAAAAACTTGCTAATCGGCCTATCTATGGCCCGAGGAGGGGATTGAAGTCGACATATCGCGCATAGCGCCGAGCTTGACATCGTTCTTTAAAAAGAACACTTCCTCCTCATGGATGGGTGAAGACCCGCGATGTGGAGACGAGACGACGTGTTCGACGGACATCCGATCAAGCTGGGCAAAAAGCTCCACCGGCGCGCAGCCCTCCTCGGCTTTGCCATGGCCGCCAGCCTCGTATCGGCCGGCAGCGCCCGGGCGCAGACCGAGATTCTCAACGTGTCCTACGACCCGACGCGCGAACTCTACCGCGAGATCAACGCGGCCTTCATCGAAGAATGGAAGGCCAAGACCGGCGAGACGGTCACCGTGCGCGCGGCCCATGGCGGCTCGGGTGCGCAGGCTCGTACAGTCATCGACGGCATCCCCGCCGATGTCGTGACCCTCGGCATTCCCTCCGACATCGACGCGATCGCCAAGCTCTCGCAGAAGATCCCGGCGGATTGGCGCACCAAGCTCCCGAACGAGGGCCTGCCCTACACCTCGACCGTGGTATTCCTCGTCCGCAAGGGCAATCCCAAGGCCGTGAAGGATTGGAACGATCTGGCTAAGCCAGATGTGAAGGTCATCACCCCGAACCCGAAGACCTCCGCCGGCGGACGCTGGAACTTCCTCGCCGCCTGGGGCTACGCCTACGAGAAGGAAGGCAAGGACAAGGAGAAGGCCAACGCCTTCGTCGGCTCGCTCTACAAGAACGTCCCCGTGCTTGACACCGGCGCCCGCGGCTCGACCGTGACCTTCGCCCAGCGGGGTCTCGGCGACGTGCTGCCGACCTGGGAGAACGAGGCGTTCCTCGTGCTGGAGGAGTTCGGCAAGGACAAGTTCGACATCGTCGTGCCGCCGACCTCGATCTACGCCGAGCCGCCCGTTGCCCTGGTCGACGCCAACGTCGACAAGCGCGGCACGCGCAAGCAGGCCGAGGCTTACCTTCAGTTCCTGTACGGCGACCGGGCGCAGGCGATCTTCGCCAAGCATCATTATCGCCCGATCAAGCGCGAGGCGGCCAAGCCCGAGGATTTGGCGCAACTGCCCGAGATCAAGCTGTTCAAGATCGAGGATCTCCAGGGTTCCTGGGACGATATCCAGAAGGCCAACTTCGACAATGGTGGCCTGTTCGATCAACTGAGCAAGGCCGGGCGCTGACCGAATGGTCGAACCAGTGAAACCACGGCGGCGTTTTCGCCAACGGAGCGTGATCCCCGGCTTCGGGATCACCTTCGGCTACACGCTGACCTGCCTCGGCGTGATCGTGCTGCTGCCGCTCGCGGCCCTCGTCGTGAAGGCGTCCGGTCTCGGCTTCTCGGGGATCTGGGAGGTCGCGACCGACCCGCGCGTGGCGAGCGCCCTGCGCGTGAGCTTCGGCGTATCGCTGCTCGCCGCTCTGACGGCATCGATCTTCGGCGGCATCGTCGCCTGGGTGCTGACCCGCTACGATTTCCCCGGTCGCAAGCTCGCCGACGCCGTGGTCGATCTGCCCTTCGCCCTGCCGACGGCGGTGGCCGGCATCGCGTTGGCCTCGCTCTACGCACCCAACGGACTGGTCGGCGAACAGCTCGCCAAGATCGGCATCGAGGCGGCCTACACGCCGGTCGGTATCTTCATCGCCATGGTGTTCATCGGCTTGCCCTTCGCGGTCCGCACGGTGCAGCCGCTGATCGCCGAGATCGACAAGGAGGTCGAGGAGGCCTCGGCCATCCTGGGCGCCTCGCGGATCACCACGCTCACAAGGGTGGTGCTGCCGCCGCTGATCCCGGCGGTGCTGACCGGCTTCGCTCTCGCCTTCGCCCGCGGCGTCGGCGAGTACGGCTCGATCATCTTCATCGCCGGCAACCTGCCCTACGTCTCCGAGATCGCACCGCTGCTCATCGTCATCAAACTCTCGGAATTCGACTATGCGGGCGCG